>NZ_JAAGLN010000072.1 GCF_010548145.1 Streptomyces sp. SID10853 | reverse complement strand
GCGGCGGGCACCGGCGGCCTGCCGCCCGGGCCACGCCCGGCGGGCTGATCCACTGTGCGGTCCGCACCCATGGACATCCGTCTCCTGGTCGCAGGACGCCCGCGCGGGGCGCGCCTCCAGGCTAGGCACGGGCCGCCGGGACCCGCCATCCGGACGGACGCGGCGGGCCGCCGGGACCCGCCCTCCGGATGTGGCGCGGTCAGCCGACCTCGCGGTGGCCCTTCACCAGCTCCAGGTACATCGCCGCGTTGACCTTGATTCCCTCGCGCTCCTCGGCGGACAGCTCGCGCTTGACCTTCGCCGGGACCCCCGCGACCAGCGAACCCGGCGGTACCCGCATCCCCTGCGGGACCAGCGCCTGGGCGGCGATCAGCGAACCGGCGCCGATGTGCGCGCCGTTGAGGACCGTGGCGCCCATCCCGATGAGTACGTCGTCCTCGACCGTGCAGCCGTGCAGTACGGCGTTGTGGCCCACGGACACCCGCTCGCCGACCGTGACCGGGAAACCGGGGTCGACATGCACCGTGCAGTTGTCCTGGATGTTGCTGTCGGCCCCGACCACGATCGGGCCGCAGTCGGCCCGCAGCACCGTGTGGTACCAGACGCTGGAACCGGCGGCCAGCGTCACATCGCCGACGACGACGGACGTCGGCGCCGTGAAGGACCGCGGGTCGACCGACGGCTCCCGGCCGCCCACACCACTGATCAAGGACTGCTCCGCCACTGCTGTCTCCTTCTGCTTCCCGCGTGACCTGGGCCCGGGGACTGTTCCGTGCGCCGCGTGCCGCACCCTCCGGCACCGTAGGCGACGCTGGGTCGAAGATCACAGCCCGCCCCTCTGATCTCCGTCATGACCGCTGAGTACGGTAGGGGGGTGGCCCGGAACAGAAACACGTTCTCATCGCTGACATCCCGTGCGCTGCACGCCGGATGGCAGTGGGTGCAGCGGGCCGGCGCGGTGACCGCGGAGCGCCCGGGGAAGCTGCGCTTCCGCCGGATAGGCACCGGAACACGGCTGGCCTTCCCGCAGGGCGCCGTCTTCGGCGAGCCGTGGATCGAGCTGGGCGACCACTGCATCATCGGTGAACAGGTCACGCTCACCGCCGGGATGATGCCCGATCTGGATCTTGGCCCCGAGCCGATCCTGACCCTGGGCGACGGTGTCGTGCTCGGGCGCGGCAGCCATGTCATCGCCGACACCATGGTCACCGTCGGATCGGACACCTACTGCGGTCCGTACGTCTACATCACGTCCACGAACCACAGTTACGACGATCCGCGCGTGCCGGTCGGCAAGCAGTGGCCGCGGACGGAGCCCGTGGTGATCGGCCCCGGGTGCTGGCTCGGTACCGGCGCGGTCATCCTGCCGGGAGCCAGGCTCGGCCGCAATGTGGTGGTCGCGGCAGGCGCGGTCGTACGCGGTGAGGTGCCCGACCACGCGGTGGTCGCCGGAGCACCCGCGCGCATCGTGCGGAGCTGGGACCAGGAGCACGGGTGGCAGCCCCCGCTGCGCACGCCCGCCCCCGTCCCCATCCCCGAAGGCGTCACACCGGAACAGCTGATCGCCCTCGGCGGTCTTGAGCCCGACGCCCCCTGACCGACGCCTTCCGGCCGCCAGGGCCTGACCTGTCAGCCGGTCGCGAGCAGGACCGTCCCCACCAGCGCGAGCCCCGCGCCCGCGGCCTGCACCGCGCGCAGCCGCTCCTTGAGGAAACCGCGCGCGGCGAGTGCCGTGACCACCGGGTAGAGGGACGCCAGGACGGCCGCGACCGTGACCGGCCCCGAGTGGGCGGCGACCGAGTAGGTGCCGTTGGCCGCCACATCGGCGAGGCCCACGAAGGCCAGCGTCGGCAGCGACCGCAGGACCAGCCGAGCCCCGCCGCCTTCGGGGAGTGCCCGTGCCCCGCGCCGCACCGATACGTACAGGGCCGTCCCGCCGACGGCCACATTGGCGACCCGCTGCACGAACAGGGCGAGGAAGAGGCCGGTGACGGTGGTGGACGCCTCGGAGATCAGGGACATCACCGTGCCGAAGCCCACGGCCGCGAGCAGCGTCAGCAGCACCGCCTGCCGCTGCACCGGCGCTCCCCGCAGCTCGGGCCCGCCCGCGAGCACCACTCCCGCGACGGCCACCGCGATCCCGGCGAACTGCGGCAGACCGGGCCGTTCACCGAGCACGAGCCCGACGCCGACCGGGACGACGACGCCGAGTGAGCCGAGCGGTGACACCACGCCCATCGGCCCGAGCGCGAGGGCCTTGTAGAAGCTGAGCATCGCCACCGGCCCGACCACCCCGGCCGCCACGGCGAACCAGAGCTGTGGGCCGGCCTCGCTCCAGCCGCCGGTGGCCACCACGACCGAGCCGAGTACCACCACGGCCACCGCCTGTGAGACGACGACCACCGTCAGGGCGGGTATCCGCCGGGTGAGCAGCCCGCCGCCGAAGTCGGCCAGCCCCCAGAGCAGGCTGGTGGCCAGGGCGAAGAGGGCAGTCATCGGGGCCTCGCAGTACAGTGCGGTGGATCAGTGGGTGCACTGCACCGTAGTGCAGGATACTGAACTCTGTCATCCAGAATATTGGACGGAATGTGTCGGACCTCGACCAGCTCACCCAGTCGCTCGCCCGGAACCTCAAGCGCCGGCGGGGTGAGCGCGGCTTCACCCTCGACGCACTGGCCGCCCGCGCCGGGGTCAGCCGGGGCATGATCATCCAGATCGAGCAGGCCCGGACGAACCCCAGTGTCGGCACCACGGTGAAACTCGCGGACGCCCTCGGGATCAGCATCACCACGCTCCTCGACTACGAGCAGGGGCCGCAGGTCAGAATCGTCCCGCCCGACCAGGCGGTCCGTATGTGGGGGACGGACGCGGGCAGCCGTACGGTGCTGCTCGTCGGCAACGAGACGCGCGGGCCCATGGAGATGTGGTCCTGGCGGCTGATGCCGGGTGACGGCAGCACATCGGACCCGCACCCGCCGGGGACGGTGGAGCTGCTCCATGTCACCGCCGGTCAACTCACCCTGGTCGCCGACGGGGTGGCGCACTCCGTACCGGCCGGGACATCGGCCACCTTCGAGGCGAACGTGCCGCACGTCTACCGCAACGAGGGCACGGAGACCGTCGAGATGATGATGGCGGTCTGCGTGCCGCCGGTCGGTGTGCAGCGGCCTCAGGGCTACCGCCGGGAGCCCGCCGACGGCTGTTAGCGTGAGCCGTATGCGCGCTCCCATCGGTACGTTCGACGATGTCCGCCATGCCCGGGACTGCCTGGACCTGCTCACCGCGCCGGTCGCCGACGCGGTGCGGCACTGGCAGGGCGACGTACCCGTCCAGGACCTGGTCTACGTGGACAGCGACCCGGAGATCGCCGACACCGCCGCCTTCGTGGCGCACTACGGCCCGGAACTGCTCGACATCTCGGCGAACTGCGTCGTCGTCGCGGGCAAGCGCGGCGGCGAGACCTCGCTCGCCGCCTGCCTGGTGCTCTCCCGCACCCGACTCGATGTGAACGGCGCCGTGCGCAGACAACTCGGCGCGCGCAAGGCGTCGTTCGCGCCCGTGGACACGGCCACCGGCGAGACCGGCATGGAGTACGGCGGGATCACCCCGGTCGGGCTGCCCGCCGGCTGGCCGCTGCTCGTGGACTCCGCCGTGGTGGACCTGGAGTGGGTCCTGGTCGGCAGCGGCAGCCGCCGGGGCAAGCTGATCGTTCCGGGAAAGGTCTTCGCAGGGCTGCCGGACGCGGTCGTCATCGACGGGCTGGGCGGCTGAGGCGCCGGGCTGGGTGGCTGGGCTGGGCGGCTGAGGCGGCGGACCGGCCGGCTGGGACGACCGGTGTGCCGCGGCTGAGGCGCGGCCGGGACCGCTCGCCGCCCCTGGCGCGCCCCCGTCAGCCCAGAGCCGGGATCTCTATGGCCGGGCAGCGATCCATGACCATGTCGCGTCCGGCCGCCCGCACCCGCTCGTAGGCCGCCTCGTCGACCACCCCGAGCTGGAACCAGACGGCCCTGGCGCCGATGGCGACCGCCTCGTCGGCGACCGCGCCCGCCAGCTCGCTGTTGACGAAGACATCCACGACATCCACCGGGAACGGAATGTCGGCGAGCGACGCGTACCCCTGCTCGCCGTGGACCGTCTCGGCCTTGGGGTGGACCGGCACGATGCGCTTGCCGTAGCGCTTGAGCACCCCGGCCACACCGAACGCCGCACGTCCCCTGTTGGTCGACAGGCCCACCACCGCCCAGGTGTCGCCGGTCGCGGTGAGGATCTTGCGGATGGTGTCCGTGTCTGCGTACATGCCCGGACAACGGTGTACCCGCCGGGACCATTCCCGGCGGGCCGCATAGGCTGGCCCGATGCAGGAGCAGTACCGGACAGTCGCCCGTGAGGGTGTGCACGAGACCGAGGTCAACCGGTCCCGTTTCCTCTGCGCACTGGCGCCCGCCGCGACCGAGGAGGAGGCACAGACCTTCCTCGCGCGCGTCCGCAGGGAGCACCCGGGGGCCTCCCACCACTGCTTCGCCTACGTCATCGGCGCCGACGCCTCCGTACAGAAGGCCAGTGACGACGGGGAGCCCGGCGGTACGGCCGGTGTGCCGATGCTCCAGATGCTGCTGCGGCGCGAGGTGCGGTACGCCGTCGCCGTCGTCACCCGCTACTACGGCGGTGTGAAGCTGGGGGCCGGCGGGCTGATCCGGGCCTACGGCGGAGCCGTCGGTGAGGCCCTGGACGAGCTGGGCACCATCGTCAGACAGCGCTACCGGCTCGCCACGGTCACCGTCGACCACCAGCGCGCGGGCAAGCTGGAGAACGACCTGCGGGCCACCGGCACGGCGGTGCGCGAGGTCCGGTACGCGGAGGCAGTCACGATCAGGATCGCGCTGCCGGACGCGGACGTCGACCGCTTCCGGGCCTGGCTCGCCGACAGCACGGCGGGGGCCGCGTCACTGGAACTCGGCGCCGAGGCGTACGGCGACATCTGAGACCCGGGCGCCACCGCGCGGAGGTGACCAAGTCACCGGACCGCGCCGCAGCAGTGTGTCCTGCATACCTATGAGCTACCCGGCAGTACCCCGCACCGTTGAGGCACGACGCCGAGCACGGTGGTCCGTGCGAGGGACGAGATGGGGGAGATCGATGTCTGGTGTTGCCCTGTGCGCGCAAGACGTACGGATACAGGGGCACGGGTCCGTCAGAGCCGCCGTCCAGGAGGAAGTGCTCACCGAGCTGTGCTCGGTGCTCTTCGCGTCCCTGCCGCGGCGGGACCAGCGCAGACGCGGTGTGGAGTATGTACGCGGCCTCCTCGCGGCCGAGGGGCGCAAGTCGGTCCGGAACATGGCGGCGCTGACCGGCGGGGCGACCACCGAGCAGGGACTGCACCACTTCGTCAGCGGTTCCACCTGGGACTGGGCGCAAGTGCGCGGGCGGCTGGCCCAGTATCTGGCGCGGGTCGCACAGCCCAGTGCGTGGGTGGTGCGGCCGATGATCGTGCCGAAGGCCGGGGAGCACTCCGTGGGTGTCGACCGGCGGTACTTCCCCGCCTTCGGCCAAGTGCTCAACGCCCAGCAGGCGTTCGGGGTCTGGGCGGCGTCCGACCGGATGAGCAGCCCGGTCAACTGGCGGCTGCATCTGTCCGGGGCGTGGCTCGACGACCGCCGGCGCAGGGCCCGCGCCTCGATTCCGGCATCGCTGAGCCCGGCGGAGACACTGGACGAGTGCGCGGTCGAGGCATGCCGCGAACTGGTGTCGAGGCAGGCGCTTCCGCGTCTCCCGGTGGTGCTGGACGCCCGCGAGACCGAGGCGGCCACCACCGTCGGTCACCTGCGTGCCGCAGGAATGCCGTTCCTGATCAGGGTGAGCGGCACCCAGCTGTTCACCCCCTCGCACGCGGCCGGCCCGGCCCGTGGCGGCGAGCTCCCGGCGTACCAGATCATGGGCGCGGCACGGGAGTTGCGGCGCCAGGCCCTCTGGACCGACCACGGACCGCAGGCGGCCCAGCGCACCAGCCTGGTGGCGGCCCTGCACGTCGGGCTGCCCCGCCGCCCGTCACGCTCCGAGGCCCCGGAGCACTCCGGTGACCTGCGCGACCTGCTGCTGCTCAGCGAGTGGCGGGACAGCGGGCGCTGGCCGTCAGCGCTGTGGCTGACGGATCTGACCGGGGACCGGCCCGGCTCCCTGCTGCGGCTGAGCAAGCTCATCGGCCGGGTCGACCGCGACTGCGCCGAGATCGCCGACCGGGTGGGTGTCCGGGACTACGCGGGGCGCTCCTTCGGCGGCTGGCACCGGCACATCACCCTGGCGTCGGCCGCCCATGCGATCACCGCCGTGGCCGCCTGCGCGGAGCGGGAGCCGGGGGCTTCGTGACGTCGCGCGGGCGGCGGCGGTGCGGGCGCCCGTAGGGGCTGTCGAGGAAGGCGGCGACGGACGCCGGGCTCCCGCCCCGCAGGACGTGGCGGATCCGGGAGAGCCGGAGGGCCAGTTGCACCTCGAACGCCCGCTCCGGCTGCTGCCACCCGGATCCCAGCAGCTCGCTGATGCGCTCCAGCCTGCGGGTGACCGTGTTGGGGTGCACATGCAGGCGTTCGGCCGCGTACGTCGGGCTGGCGCCCGTGTCGAAGTACGCCTCCAGGGTGGGGACGAGCGCGGTGAGGCGCTGCCGGTCGTAATCGGCCACCGGGCCGATCGTGGCGTCGATGAACGCGCCGGCGTCGTGGCTGCCCGACAGGAGCACGCCGAGGCCGCCCAGTTCCCGCGGTGAGGCTGCGCGGCCGACGGCTCCGAGTGCGGTCATGGCGTCGAAGCAGCGCTGGGCCTCCTTGTGGGCGCCGGTGACCGACAGGGCGTCGGTCACCGGGCCGGCCGCCGCCACCGTCACCCGCTGGTCGAGCAGCGGGGACAGCTCGGCGTGGACGGCCCGGGCCGCGGCCCCCGCGTCGTCCCCCGCGATGAGGAGTACGGCGTAGTCCTTGTGCAGGCTCATGAGCCCGTTCATGTGCTGCGTGTAGGACGCAGCCCACGAGCCCAGTTCGCTCCCGAACGCCCTCTCGGGGCGGGCGACGACCACCAGGTGCGGCTCGTCCAGATCGATACCGCATCGCCTGGCCCGGGTCCTGAGGAGCTGGGGCGGCCTCCCGGAGAGCGCCAGCAGGTCGTCCAGCAGGCTGTGCCTGATCCGGCCGTCGGCCCCCGCGCTCCGGCCCGCTTCCAGGAGCAGCGCCAGAGCGGTGAACCGCGCGCCCAGCGCCGGCAACCGCTCGTCGTACTCGGTGGGCCGGTTCCCCGGGAACATCAGCACGGTGCCGAGACACTCCTCGCCCGCGACGACCGGCGCGGCCCACGAGCCGTCGGCCGGCGCGACCGGCGCACCGGCCGGCCCGGCATCGGCCGTGGCGGGGGAGAGCACCGGCTCGGCGGTGTCCGGCGGGCCGCCCGCGGTGGCGAGGACCGTACCGTCCGGCGCGTGGACCCGCACCGCACCGTCCAGCCGGTCCGCCAGCTCGGCGACGAGGGCCTGCGGGCCGCCGCCGTTCAGTAACACGTCGGTGAACCGGCTCTGGGTCTCGCCCAGTTCGCGTTCCAGGCGCAGCGCGGGACCCTCCAGCGCCGCGGCCGCTGCCATGGCCGTGTCGAGCAGGCGCGCGCTCTCGATGGCCGCGCCCGCGAGGTCACCCAGGGAGGCCATGAGGGAGATCTCGTCGGCGCTGAAGTGCCGCACGTTCCGGTCGGCCGCATAGAGGGCGCCGACCGGCCGGTTGCCCTGGCTCAGGGGCACCGCCACAAGCGCGCGCAGCGCTTCGGCCGCGACCATCCCGTCGAAGGCGGGGTGGTGGCGGAACCGTTTGTCGGCGGGGTAGTCGGGGGTCCAGAACGGGGCGCAGCCGACGAGGGCCTCACCGACCGGCCCGGCGTCGGCGGGCAGCCGCAGCCCGACCGTGCTGGCCGAGGTGTGCCCGTCGGAGCTGCGGACGTGTACGGAGCCCTGCTCCTCGGCCGGGAAGCCGATGAAGGCCATGTCGAGGCCGAGCAGGAGACGGGCCCGCCTGGTGACGACCTTGAGCACGGCGTCCAGCTCCTGCGCCGCGGCGAGTTCGCGTGCGGTGTCGACGAGGGCGGACAGCCCCATCTCACGCTGCCGGCGCCGGCCCGACTGCGCGTGAATCCGCAGACCGAGCGCCCTGGCCCGGGTCAGCGCCTCGCGTTCCGCGCCGGCCACGCCTTCGTCGAGGGCTTGCGTCATCAGCGCTTCTACCTGCTCCACCGGTGCTGCGTCGGCCAGTAACTCCAGCACGGCGAGTGCGGCGGATCCCACCCTGATCTGCGACACGATGCTCCCTTTGTCATGCTCTCGCAGCTGCGTTCCCCTTTGCGCAGCCACTCGGAACCTACGCAGGCGACCTGACGGAGTCAACAGTTTGTTGAACGATGACCTTACGCAGGGATCCCCGGGGTGACCTGATGGAGTACCGGCCACTTGACGGACTGCGACGACGGGCCTTGGCGGGCGCTCCGTCCGCGTCACAGGATCGGGGCACTGCGCAGCGGGCCCGCGCCTCCCGGCAGGCCAGGTCCCCGAGCGCCTTGTCCAACCACCCAGGGAGAGCGCCATGTTGAACGTCGCTGTGGTCTATTACTCGTCGACCGGGAACGTGCACCGGCTCGCCGACGCGGCGGCTGTCTCCGCGAAGAAGGCGGGCGCCGAAGTGCGCCTGCGCCGGGTGGCGGAAGTGTTCCCGCAGTCACAGGTGGACTCGAACGACGCCTGGGCCGCACACCTCGACGCCACCCGCGACGTCCCCGTGGCCGACCTGGACGACCTGGAGTGGGCGGACGCGATCCTGTTCGGCACCCCGACCCGCTTCGGCCTGCCGGCCGCGCAGCTCAAGCAGTTCCTCGACACCACCGTGACGCTGTCCCTCCAGGGCAGGCTGGTGAACAAGGTCGTCTCCTCGTTCACCTCCACGTCGGGCGCGCACAGCGGGCAGGAGAGCACCATCCTCGCGCTGAACAACACCTACTACCACTGGGGCGCGGTCATCGTTCCGACGGGCGCCACCGACCCGGTCCTCACCACGCCGGGCAACGGCAACCCGTACGGGGTCAGCAGCGTCTCCGGGAACCGGCCCGGCAACGTCAGCGAGGAGAACCTCGCGGCCATGGAGTTCCAGGCCCGCCGGGTCACCGGGATCGCCGCGGCCCTCAAGCGCGGCTTCGCGGTCGGCTGACGCCCGGCCGCCGCCGCACCACGCCCTCGCTCCGTCACCGGCAGGGGCGCAGTCCTCCGTACGAGTCACGAGTACAGACCCCTCAGCACGTACGACAGCACAGGAGGTCCGACCCATGGAGACAAAGATCGCCCTGGTCACGGGGGCAGCCGGCGGAATCGGTGCAGCCGTGGTCCGGGCACTGGGAGCACGCGGTGCGCGGGTCGCGGCCGTCGACCGGGACGGCGAGCGGCTCCGGAGCACGGTGGACGATTCGGTCAGGGACGGGCTGCACGTCGACGCGTTCCCCTGCGACGTGACGAGCGGCCCGGCCGTCGAATCGACCGTCGAGCGCGTCGAGGCGGAGCTGGGCCCCGTCGACTATCTCGTCAACGCGGCCGGTGTGCTGCGCCTCGGGGAGGCCAGGAGCCTCACCGACGAGGACTGGGCGTCGACGTTCGCGGTCAACACGACCGGCGTCTTCCACCTGTGCCGCGCGGTCGCCAACCGGATGGTCCCCCGCGCCCGGGGAGCCATTGTCACCGTCGCGTCGAACGCCGCCGGCACCCCCCGTACGGAGATGGCCGCATACGCCGCGTCCAAGGCGGCGGCGTCCATGTTCACCAAGAGCATCGGGCTGGAACTCGCCCGGCACGGCATCCGCTGCAACGTGGTCGCCCCCGGCTCGACCGACACCCGGATGCTCACCTCGATGTGGCACGACGAGAGCGGGCCGAAGGGCACCATCGAGGGCCGGCCCGAAGCCTTCCGGGTGGGTATCCCGCTCGGCAGGCTGGCCCGTCCGTCGGACATCGCCGACGCCGTGGTCTTCCTCCTCTCCGACCAGTCGTCGCACATCACCCTGCACGACCTGACGGTCGACGGGGGTGCCGCACTCGGTGTCTGACCACCCCACTGACCTCAACCAGCGGAGAACGACCTTGTCCGGAATACCCAGCATCGAGCCCTACCCGATGCCGACATCCGCCGAGCTGCCCGCCAACACCGCACGGTGGACCGCCGATCCGGAGCGGGCCGTGCTGCTCGTCCACGACATGCAGCGCTACTTCCTGAAGCCCCTGCCCGACACCCTGCGCGACGAGCT
Source organism: Streptomyces sp. SID10853 (assembly GCF_010548145.1). GTDB lineage: Bacteria > Actinomycetota > Actinomycetes > Streptomycetales > Streptomycetaceae > Streptomyces. The sequence continues at coordinate 18,695 of NZ_JAAGLN010000072.1, read as the reverse complement.
GATCCGTAACACGGCCGCGCTGCGCGACCGTTGTGCGGCGCTCGGCGTCCCGGTGGCCTACACCGCGCAGCCCGGCGGGATGACCGATGACCAGCGCGGCCTGCTCGCCGACTTCTGGGGCCCCGGCATGCGTACCGCCCCCGCCGACCGTGCGGTGGTCGAGCCGCTGGCCCCGGTCCCCGGCGACTGGGTGTTCACCAAATGGCGCTACAGCGCCTTCTTCCGCTCCGACCTGCTGAAGCACATGCGTCAGGCCGGCCGCGACCAGCTGATCATCTGTGGCGTGTACGCACACGTGGGCGTACTCATGAGCGCCGTCGACGCCTTCACCAACGACATCCAGGCGTTCCTGGTCGCGGACGCCGTCGCCGACTTCTCCGCGGACAGGCACCGACAGGCCGTCGAGTACGCGGCGAGCCGCTGCGCGATGACCGTCACGGCCAAGGAAGTCCTGCTGTGACCGGAACAGAGGACACCGATCCGCTCGCCCGGGTGCTCACCGGAAAGCCGCCGCCCTTCGCGCTGCTCCACCGCCCTGGCTCGGCGGACCGGGACACGCTGGACGTCCTGTTCGGTGAGGTCTCGACGCCCGCGACCCTCGCGGAGGTCCCGCTGCCGGAGCCGTCCGCCCGGCCGGGCGCCCCCCGCCACGATGTGCTGGTCCTCGTCCCCTACCGGCAGATCACCGAGCGCGGCTTCCGCTGCGCCGACGACGGCGCACCGCTGATCGCCATGACCGTCGGCGACCAGGCGACCGTTGCGGTCACCGACGTGCTGGCCCGGATTCCCGACACCGCCATCGAACTGGCCGGCGGCCACTTCGACGTGGACGACGACACCTACGCGGACACCGTCCGCCGGGTCATCGCCGACGAGATCGGACAGGGCGCGGGGGCCAACTTCGTCCTCAAGCGCTCGTTCGTCGCCGACATCACCGGCTACACACCGCGCAGCGCGCTCACCCTCTTCCGGCGGTTGCTGGTGGGGGAGTCCGGCGCCTACTGGACGTTCATCGTCCACACCGGGACCCGCACCTTCGTCGGGGCCACCCCGGAGTGCCACGTCGGCCTGCGCGACGGCACCGCCGTGATGAATCCCATCAGCGGCACCTACCGCTATCCGCCGTCCGGGCCCACCCTGCCCGGCGTCCTGGAGTTCCTCTCCGACCGCAAGGAGGCCGACGAGCTCTACATGGTCGTCGACGAGGAACTGAAGATGATGGCGCGGATCTGCGCGACGGGCGGCCGCGTCACCGGGCCCCGTCTCAAGGAGATGGCGCGCCTCGCGCACACCGAGTACGTCATCGAGGGCCGCAGCACCAAGGACCCGCGCGAGATCCTGCGCGAGACGATGTTCGCCCCCACGGTCACCGGCAGCCCGCTGGAGAACGCCTGCCGGGTCATCCACGCGTACGAGCCGGAGGGCCGCGGCTACTACAGCGGCGTCGTGGCGCTGATCGGGCAGGACGCGGCGGGCGCCCGCGCCCTCGACTCCGCGATCCTCATCCGCACCGCGGACATCGGCCAGGAGGGACGGGTGCGGATCAGTGTGGGCGCCACCCTCGTCCGCCACTCCGACCCGGCGTCCGAGGTGGCGGAGACCAGGGCCAAGGCCGCCGGGCTGCTCGCGGCGCTGCAGGCCGACGCACCGGTCTCGCTGGCACAGCACCCACGGGTGCGGGCGGCGCTGGAGGAGCGCAACGCGACCATCGCCGGCTACTGGCTCGCCGATGCCGATGCCCATGCCGATGCGTGTGCTGCTGCCGCCGCTGCTCGCGACGCCGGGGGAGATCCCGACGGGCGGACACCCCAGGTCCTGGACGGCGCCCCGGGCGAGCGCCGCGAGGTGCTCGTCATCGACGCAGAGGACACCTTCACCGCGATGCTCGCCCACCAACTCCGCTCGGTGGGGCTCTCCGTGACCGTGCGACGGTTCGACGAGCCGTACGCGTTCGACGGCTGGGACCTCGTCATCATGGGCCCGGGGCCCGGCTCCCCGCACGACAGCGGCCATCCCAAGATCGCCCATCTGCGCTCGGCGGTACGGACCCTGCTCGCCGAGCGCCGCCCCTTCATCGCCGTCTGCCTCAGCCATCAGCTCCTCAGCCGCGAGCTCGGCTTCGACGTGATCCGCCGGGACACCCCGAACCAGGGGGTGCAGCGCGAGATCGACTTCTTCGGGGCCCGGGAGCGGGTCGGCTTCTACAACACGTTCGCCGCCGTCTCCTCGCACGACAAGGTGGACTGCGGTGCGGCCGGAATGGTGGAGGTGAGCCGTGACACCGCCACCGGCGAGGTGTACGGCCTGCGCGGCGCCCACTTCGCCTCCATGCAGTTCCACGCCGAGTCCCTGCTCACCCAGCACGGCGTACGCATCCTGGAACGGCTCATGGCCGAGGTCGCCCAGGTGACGGACTCCGGGCCGGTTTCTGTACGCGGGGCCGAGCGGGCGGTGTCATCTTCCGCGTCATCTTCCGCAGATTCCCCAGACCCCAACCCACCTGTTGTGCAGCCGCAGTCGAAGCCGAGGAAATCCTGATGTTCCGGATACCCGCCAGCAATAACGGCCTCTATCTCGGGTCGGTTCCCCAGTCGGCCGCCGCGAAGAACGGCGGCACCCTGATCACGCTCGACCACGACATGGCCACCCTGCCGGCCGTCGGGCGCACCCTGACCGTCGCCGAACTCGCCGAGCACGTCGACGACATGGCGGGCCGGCTGTGGGCCGCCGGGATCCGGCCCAGCGAACGTGTCGCGGTCCATATGAGCCCCGGGTTCGACATCTATGTGCTGGCCACAGCGGTGGCCAGGATCGGCGCCGTGCCCGTCATGCTGTCGCCAGCCCTGGAGGGCGAGAGCGTCGCGGCGCTGCTCGAACGCCTTGACCGGCCGCATCTGCTCACGGACGGCGCGAAGCTGGACGGCCCGCTGGCCGACTTCCCGGTGGCCGACCTCACCGACCGCACGGTCGTGGCCACCGGCTCCCGGCCCGGCGCCGTCTCCCTCGACGACCTGGCCGGAGCGCCGCGGCAGCAGCCCGTCCTGCTCCACCCCGATGAGCCCGCGCTGATGACACACACCTCGGGCACCACCGGGCTGCCGAAGCTCGTGGTGCACTCCGCGCGCACCCTGCGCGGCCGGTTCCGTCCGCAGGAGCGGCTCGCTTCGCTGGTCCGCAAGCGCGAGACCGTGGCCATCCATGTGTCGTACGTGCACTCCCGGATGTATCTGGCACTCGCGGTGCTGCTGCCGCGGGCCATGCCGCTGGTCATCATGAACGACTCGGAGCCGGCCGGTGTCGCCGAGCTCTTCGCGGAGACGCGGCCCGGCTTCATCGAGACCCATCCGAACTCCTTCATGGAGTGGGAGGAACTCGTCGACCACCCGCGCAGGCCGCTCGCCAACGTCCGCTATTTCAGCACCACTTTCGACGCCATCCACCCGAGCACCATGGACCGGCTGCTGCGCGCTTCGGAGCGCCGCGCGCCGCTGTTCTTCCAGATCTACGGGCAGAGCGAGTGCGGTCCGCTGGTGGGCCGCGGCTACACCCGCAAGAACGCGCACAAGGCCGACGGCCGCTGCCTGGGGTTCGCCATGCCGGGGGTGACGAACTTCCGTCTGGTGAGCCGCAACGGCGCCCGGCCGTCCCGGGACACCCCCGGGTACATCGAGGTGAGCACCGCGGGGCGCGCCCTGACCTACTTCGGGGAGGGCGAACGCTTCGACCAGCAGGTGCACGGCGGCTGGTGGCGCGGCGGCGACGTCGGCTACCGCTCCGGCTACGGCTGTCTGCATCTGCTGGACCGTGAGGTCGACGTCATCCCGACCATCCACAGCACCCTCGAGGTCGAGGACACCGTACTGGGCAGGCTGGAGGAGCTGACCGAACTCGTCGTGGTGGCGGGCCCGGACCAGGAGCCCGTCCCCGTCGTGTGCACCAGGAACGACCGCCCGCTGGAGGCCGAACGCTGGCGGGCCGCGGTGGCCGATCTCACGCCGATGGCGGAGCCCGTCCAGATGCCGCTGACGGAGCTGCCCCGCACGGCCACCATGAAGATCAAGCGCATCGAACTGTCCCAGCGGCTCAGGACACAGGAGGGCCGGGCATCGTGACCCAGCATCTGACAGGGGGCGACGGCCCGGCCCCCGCTGCGGACTTCGACGTGCTCGTGGTCGGCGCCGGGCCGACCGGGCTGATGGCGGCCTGCGAGCTGCTGCGGCGCGGAGTGCGGGTGCGCGTCATCGACCGGGCGCCGCACCCCATGCGCGCTCCGAAGGCCCTGTCGCTGTGGCCGCGCGCACTCGACATCCTGGAGGACGTGGGGCTGCGCGACGAGATCCGGCGCAAGTCCTCACGGATCGACGCCTTCAGTTACTTCTCCGACCGCCGGCCGCTCGCCTCCTTCGGCTTCTCCGATGACCTGGCCTCCAGGATTCTCCCGCAGTACGAGACCGAACAGGCGCTCGGCGGACGGCTGGAGGCGCTGGGCGGGAAGGCCGAGCGCGGTGTACGGCTGCTGGCGCTGGACGACGTCGACCACTCTGGGGACATCGCGGCCACCGACGGGGTGACCGCCGTACTGGAGCACGCGGACGGGGTGGTGGAGCGCGTCCGTGCGCCGTTCGTCATCGGTGCCGACGGGGCGGGCAGCTCCGTGCGCGGACAGCTCGGGGTCGGCTTCGAAGGCAGCACGTACGAGATGGCCTTCGCGCTGATCGACACACGTATCGAGGGCGACCTCCCGCCGGACGAGATCCGCTACTACCAGTCCCCGGCGGGGACGCTGGTGATCGTGCCGATGCCGGACGGCGTCTTCCGTTTCCTGTCCGTCATGCCGGGCGGCCAGGAGGTGAGCGTGCCGATGATGCAGGCCGTCATCGACGAACGCGGGCCGCGCGGGGTACGCATCACGGAACCCGTCTGGCAGACGGTCTTCCGGGTGCACGCCCGGCACGCCACCGACTTCCGGCGCGGCCGGGTCTTCCTCATGGGCGACGCGGCCCATGTGCACAGTCCGGCGGGCGGCCAGGGGATGAACAACGGGCTCCAGGACGCCAACAACCTCGGCTGGAAACTCGCCGCCGTCATCGAAGGCCGGGCGCCCGCCTCGCTGCTCCTGAGCTACGGCCCCGAACGCTCCGAAGCGACCCGCCGCATCGTCCGTGACACCGATCTCCAGACCCGGGCCTGGATGGTCGACAGCAAGGCGCGCATCAGGGCACGCGACGCCGCCTTCCGGCTGCTCGACAGGTCCGGTGCGGTGTCCCGTCTCTACGCACCGGTGATGGCCGGCCGGCGGCTCGCCTACACACCGGTCCGTGCCACCCAGTACCCGGCCCGGCGTTCGGGCTGCGCACCGCGTACCCGCCTCCCCGGCGGTCTGAAGGTCGGCGCGGTCTTCCCCAGGGAACGGGCGGTGTCGCTCGGTATCTCAGGACCCGGGGTGGACCCCTCGGCCTGGGCCATCGCCGTCATCGCGCCCGCGGACGCCGCCGGCTGGCTGACCGAGGCCGGGCAGCTGGCCGCCCGGTGGCCGCAGGCACGCGTGGTGCGGCTGTCACGGGCCGATGCCGCGGCGCACGGCGGCTGCGGCAGGCCGGGCTACTACCTCGTCCGCCCCGACGGGCACATCGCGGCCCACGGCCACGAGCGGGATCTGAACCGGCTGGAGACCGAGCTGGGGGCGGCGCTGCTGCCGCGCACCTGAGCATCTCCCTCCGGCCGCAGAGCCGTTGGGGTTGCATCCTCATATCCTCGACATTTAATATCCGGGATATGAGGATGCATGAGGGTGTCGAATGGGCGCTGCACAGCTGCCTCAACCTGGCCTGGGCGGGGCCCGAGCACGCGGTCCCGGCCGCCCGGCTCGCGGCGTACCACGACCTGCCGGCGGCCTACCTCAACAAGCAGCTTCAAGCGCTGGCCCGGGCGGGCATCGTCTCGTCCGTGCCGGGGCCGCGCGGCGGTTTCCGGCTGGCCCGCAGGCCCGAGGACGTCACCGTGATGGATGTGGTGGCGGCGATCGAGGGATCCGAACACGCCTTCCGCTGCGCCGAGATCCGGCAGCAGGGGCCCGGCGCCGGGATGCAGGACAGCTACCGCGATCTGTGCACCGTCTCGCAGGCCATGCGCAGGGCCGAGCTCGCCTGGAGACGCGAGCTGGCCGGCCAGACCCTCGCCGACATCAAGGCCACGGCGGAGCGCACCGCCCCAGGTGTGCCCGCCCGGGTGAGCCGCTGGTTCGCCGACGCCCGGGCCTGATCCGCCGAGGCCCACGAGGCCCGCGATACGGCACGAGGCCCCCGCGATGCGGGCGGGGCGGCCGCGCACCGAAATCCTGGACATTTTTTATCCTGATAGCCAAGGGGTTCAACCATGACCGATCGTCCGGAACTCACCTGTGGACGCGAGGTGTTGTCCTGGCGGGCAGCAGCTCCGCGACCGCTCCGGCACCGGATCGGAGGCACGCCATGACGGCTGTCGAGTCCGCCGAGTCCACCACCGGCACGGGCCGGTCACCGCTGAAGGGGTGGCTCGCCGTCTCCGCCGTCACCCTGGGAATCTTCTCCCTGATGACGTCGGAACTGCTGCCGGTCGGCCTGCTCACCCCGGTCGGCTCCGAGCTGAACGTCTCGGAGGGCACGGCCGGTCTGATGGTGACGGTGCCGGGACTGGTGGCCGCCGCGTCGGCGCCGCTGATCACCGTGGGCGCCGGCCGGGTGGACCGCCGGATTGTCCTCGCCGTACTGATCGGTCTGGTCGGCGCGGCCAATCTGGCCTCTGCCTTCACCCCGAACTTCGCCGCGCTGCTCGTCGCCCGCGTCCTCATCGGCGTGAGCGTCGGCGGCTTCTGGGCCATCGCGGGCGGGCTCGCCGTGCGGCTGGTGCCCGAGAAACACGTCCCCCGGGCCATGTCGGTCATCTTCGGCGGTGTGTCGACCGCATCCGTACTCGGCGTGCCCACCGGCACCCTGCTCGGTGACCTGAGCGGCTGGCGCACCGCCTTCGGCGCCGTCGGAGTGCTCGGCCTGGTGGCGCTGGTCTGCCTGGTGCTGATGGTGCCTGCGCTGCCCGCCACCCGGACGATCACCCTGCCGGAGCTGCCCAGGCTCCTCCGCGACAACGCGGCGATCAGGATCGGCGTCATCGCCACCTTCCTGCTCATCACCGGTCACTTCATCGCGTACACCTTCGTCCGCCCCGTCCTCCAGGACATCTCGGGCTTCGACGGCAACATGATCAGCTCGCTGCTGCTGCTCTACGGAGTGGCGGGTATCGTCGGCAACTTCGTGGCCGGTTCACGGGCCGCCACGCACGTCAGGCGGACCCTGCTCGTCATCGCGGTCGTACTGACGGCCGCCATGGTGCTGATCCCCGTCCTCGGCACCGGCCGGATCGGCGGGGTGATCCTGCTGGTGGTCTGGGGCCTCGGGTACGGCGGGGTCTCGGTGAGCCTGCAGACCTGGATGCTCAAGGCCGCACCGGAGGCAGGCGAGGCGGCCTCGTCGCTCTTCGTCCTGATGTTCAACCTGTCGATCGCCCTCGGGGCGCTGATCGGGGGCCGCGTCGTGGACGGGTCGACGGCCGGTGTCCTGTGGCTGGGAGGCGCTCTCGTCATCCTGACCGCGGTGGCGGTGGCCGCGTCCCGGAAGTCGCAACTCGCCTAGGAGGGAACGCCCCAGGGCTCCCGCCCCCCATGAACCGCCGCGTTGTGCCGACCGTTCTCGGCACAACACGGCCGGCCGCCGGCCCCCGCGCGTTACCCCGGTGCGCGGGGTCCGGCTGTGGTGTGGCCGGTGTGGCCCCGAGTGGTGCGGCTCTGAGCGGTGCGGCTCCGGAGCCCGTCCGTCAGATCACCGGCTGCCGCAGCGCGCGGTCCACCAGCGCACCTGCGGCGCCCGTGTAACGCGCCGGATCGCACAGGGCGGCCAGTTCGTCCGCACCCAGCAGGCCCCGCAGCTCCGCGGCCTCGGCCAGCACCTCGTGCAGCGGGAGGCCCGTCCGCGCCGCCACCGCGGACGCCTCGCTCAGCACCCGCTGAGCCGCTGCCTTCCCGATCCGGGGCGCCAGCACGGCCGCGATCCGCTCCGATACGATCCGGCCGCCGGTCAGCCGGAGATTCTCCGCCATCCGAGCGGGGCGCACCTCCAGGCCCCCGGCCAGTTCCACCGCCGTGTGCGCGGCCCCGCCGGTCAGCCGCAGGCACTCCCGCAGCAACTGCCACTCGGCGTGCCAGACGCCGGCGGACCGCTCGTCCTCCGTCATCAGACACTGCGTCAGGCCCGTTGCCAGGACGGGCACTTGCAGCGCCGCACTGCGCACCAGTGTGGCCAGGACCGGATTGCGTTTGTGCGGCATGGCCGAGGAACTCCCGCGCCCGGTGGCGGCCGGCTCCGCCACTTCGCCGACCTCCGTCCTGGTCAGCGACTGCACATCGACGGCCATCTTGGCCAGCGCCCCGGTGGCGAAGGCCAGCGCCGCCGCGAGGTCGGCGAGCGGGGTACGGATGGCGTGCCAGGGCAGCACGGGCCTGGCGAGCCCCGTCTCCGTGGCGAAGGCATCGAGCAGCCGGTCCTGATAGCCGCCCGGGTCGGCCCCGGTCCCGCCGCTTCCGCCGCTTCCGCCGCTTCCGTCGGTGTCGGCGCCGTCGAGCCGGGCGTACTCCAGATACCCGGCGAGCGTTCCGGCGGCCCCGCCGAGGGAGACCGGCAGCCCGTCGTCGAGAAGCCGGGCGAGCCGAGCGTCCGCTTCCAGGACGAGTTGCCGCCAGCCCGCGGCCTTGAGACCGAAGGTCGTGGGCACGGCGTGCAGGGCCAGCGTGCGGCCCGCCATCACGGTGTCGCGGTGGCGGCGCGCGAGCTCGCCCAGCGCCGTGGCCACCCGGCCGAGATCGTCCCGTACGATCCGCAGCGCCCGGCCTGCGACCAGCATGGCGCCGGTGTCGAAGATGTCCTGACTGGTGGACCCGCGGTGCACGTATTCCGCGGCCGCCGGGTCGTCCGCCGCCACCGCGCGGGTGAGCTCCCGTACGAGACCGACGACCGGGTTGGCGGTCTCACGGGCCGCGACGGCCAGCGCGCGCAGATCGATGCGGTCCGCGCGCGCCGCCCGCGTGATGGTGTCGGCGGCCGCATTGGGCAGGGTCCCCAGCCGGGCCTGCGCACGGGCCAGCGCCGCCTCCGCGTCCAGCATCGCCTGGAGCCAGGCGCGGTCGCAGACCGCCGCCTCCACAGGTGTGCCGGCCCGCACAGGAGACAGCAGGCCGGCATCGGTCAGCGCGTCGTGCGCCACGGTCATACGATCACTCCCACGAGATCGGTGTCGGTCGAGACCGGGCGCACCCCGGCCGGGACATGGGCGACCGGGGGAAGGGCGAGCACGGTGCGGGCGATCCCGTCGGAGTCGCCCAGGGTCACCGAGTCCACCCCGGGCCGGATGCCGGCCGCGGTCACCCAGTGCACCGACTCGGTGGGCACCCCGTAGGCGAACCGGCGTGGATGGGCATGCCCCTGCGGGCCCAGTACGTGGTACGGCCGCTCGGTCACCGCGAGCCCCCCGGTCTCGTAACCGCCGCCCTGGCCACCGGGGATGCGGTAGGTGGTGCACTGGCCGCTGTCGAGCAGATGCCGCAGCAGCGGGTCGGCGGTGCGGCGCAGATCCGGGTCGGGCAGCCTCGCCTCGATCAGCACCCGCGCCCGCACCGGCGGGCCCGGCACGAGCGTGGAGTCCGCGACGAAGGCCGGATCGCCGGTGTCGATACGGATACGGGTGCCGGGTCCGGTGAGTTCCAGGACGCCCGCCTCGATGAGCGCGCCCATCTCCTCGATGCGGGAGGCGGGCGGGCCGATGGAGAGATAGGCGTTGAGCGGCGTGTACCAGCCCTGCAGATCGTCCCGGTGCGAGTCGCCCGCCAGGCCCCCGTGGTCGACCGCGAGCCGTACTTCGTTCCGCAGGTCGCGCAGGACGTCCAGGGCGGCCTTGAGGGGGCCGCTGACGTTGCCGGCCCTTGCCTGCTGCACGTCCCGGGCCAGATAGTCGAGCAGCCACGCCCGGAACTCCTCGCGACCGGTGAACTCCCTTTCCCCGTACGGCTTGGTGAGCCGGTCCCAGCTCCAGCGGTCGGCGGTGGCGATACGCCAGGCGTCCAGCAGCGCCGACGCGTCCTGTCCCGGCGGCAGGGCCAGATACCGCTCGACGAACGCCTCGCGGTCCGCGCCGCGCCCCCCGGCCTCCAGCAGAGTGCCGTAGTACACGCTCTCCACTTCACGGGAGATGAGCGGCCACAGCTCCGTGGCGAAGCGGAGCCCGCCGCCCTCCGCCGGCCGGCTGCGGAGTTCGTCGATCAGCTGCGGGGTCAGCAGCCGGGGGAAGTACCGCCCGAAGGCGCCCTTCTCGTTCTCCCCGCGCGCCTGGTACGGGACACCGCGCCGCGAACTCGCGTACAACAGTGGCTCCTTGCCCGAAGGGCGGTACACCAGACGTCCGCCCTCGCGGACGAATGTCCCGCCGCGGCCGGCGGTGAACAGCGCCATGTGGTCGAAGAAGTTCAGTCCAAGACCCCGGAGCAGCACCGGACGGCCCGGTTCGATCCCGCTGAGGTCGAGGTCCGCCGGGTTGGCGGGGGTGATGTACGTGAGGTGGTGGATACGGGCGAGACTCGCCGTCCGCTCCTCCTGGGGCGTGAGGTGTGCGGCGACATGGCCGAGCGCGAGGACGATGGCGTCCAGGTGGTCGAGCCTCGTACCGTCCTCCAGCCGGACGCCCTGCGGCCCGCCGGGTATGCCCTGGGTGTCGGCCATGGCGACCGCACGCGAGCGGTGTACCCGGACCGTCACATGGGCCGGTGCGTGGGCGACCATATGACGGAACCGGTCGGCCAGATATCCGCCGTAGAAGGCACGGGTCGGATAGCTGTCGGGCCCCAGCGCACGTGCCTCGGCGATGGCCGCCGACCGGTCCTGCGGTCCGGCCGCCCGTACCAGCTCCTGGGCCCACTCGTAGAGGCTGGGCCCCGGCTCGACCGGTCCCTCTATCCGTGAGCTGTCGTCGGTGTAGACGGTGATCTGGGACGCCACCGTGTTCATCAGGAGGTGCCGGGACTGCTCGGTGCGCCACACGGATCCGGCGCCGGGCGTGGCCGGGTCCACGACGTGCACGGTCACCGACGGGTGCGAGGGGGACCGCCGTTCGTTGGCGCACAACCGTTCAAGGACGGACAGTCCGCGGGGGCCGGCGCCGATGACGCAGACCTCGATCCGGCTGCTGCTCATAGCGGGCACTCCGATCTCAGATGGCCGGTGGTGATCAGGGACGCGGAACGCGGCGTCGTCATGCGCCCGCCCGCTGGGGCGCGCGTACGGCGTGGCCTGATCCTGGCAGGGCATCCGCCGCACCGAAGTCGCGGGCGCCGTGCATCCAGGCCACATGATCGTGCAACTCGGTCGCCGACAGGGACGACAGCATCGCGTTCCTCTCCTCGGCCGCCCGGCCCGCGGGGTGCCACAACTGTGTGCTCCGGCGGGCGAGATCCTGGATCTGCGCGGTCCGGTCGCGCCGTTCGGCGTTGTACGCGGCGAACCGCGCGGGCAGCTCCCCGGCGGGACCGCCCACCGCGCTCCCGAGCAGCACGGCGTCCTCCAGCGCCTGGCAGGCGCCCTGGGCCGCGTAGTGCAGCATCGGATGGGCCGCGTCCCCCAGCAGCGCCACCCGCCCGTCCGTCCAGCGGCGCACCGGATCGCGGTCCACCAGCACCCAGGACCTCCAGTCGTCGCCCAGTTCGAGCAGGCGGTGCGGGATGTCACCCAGGGCCCCGAACTCGCGGCGGACACGCTCCCGTGTCACCGGGATCCCGGCGAACGCCTCCGTCGCGCCGTCGTCACGGCTCGCGGCGAGATTCAGGTACTTCCCGCCCGCGATGGGGTAGTGCACGAAGTGGCAGCCGGGCCCAGCCCACCAGGTGACGGTGGGGGAGCGGAGCTCATCGGGCACCCGGGACATCTCGATGACGGCGCGGTAGACGGTGAGCCCGGACACGACCGGCGCGCCGTCGCCGACGAGTTGCCCGCGCACCGCCGAGTGGATGCCGTCGGCGCCGATCACACCGTCCCCACCGACCCGGCGTCCGTCGTCGAGCACCACCGTGGCGCTCACCGCGTCCTGCTCGTAACCGGCGACGCCACTGCCGCTGCGCAGCTCGACCGCCCGGTGCCGGCGGCACGCGTCCAGCAGCACGCCGTGCAGTTCGGCACGGTGCACGACGACGTACGGATTGCCGAAGCGGCGCCGGTACGGGCCGGTGAGGGGCATGCTCGCCACGTGCTCGCCGGAGACCCCGTCCATGAACCGCAGCGCTTCCATCCGTACGGCGGTCTCCCGGACCGCGTCCCCGAGACCGAGGCGGTCGAGCGCGTGCAGCCCGTTCGGCGCCAGCTGGATACCGGCACCGATCTCGGCGAAACGGTCGGCCCGTTCGAGTACCACCACCTCGTGACCCCGCTGGGCGACGGCGAGAGCTGCGGCCAGTCCGCCGATGCCGCCCCCGACGACCACGGTCTTCGCCACGCCGCTCCCTTTGTACTCACTCACGGGCGCCCGCCCTCCGCCGTCAGGAGCCGCGCAAGCTCCAGCCTCTTGATCTTTGTGGTGGCAGTCTGCGGCAGGTCACCCAGACGCTGGTGCACGGGTGGGGCCATCGGCGGCAGACCGGCCGTCGCGGCCGCCCACGCGGCGGCGTCCAGCGGCCTGTCGTCCTTGGTGCAGACCACGGGCACAGCCGTGCCGTCCGCGCCGCGCACGATGACCACCTCGTTCAGCTCCGCCAGCCTGCCCAGCAGGGTGTCCTCGGCGGCCAGGGTGCTGCCGAACCCCTCGATCAAGTCGACCTCCCGGTCGAGGAGATGGACGCACCCCCACTTCGTGCGGTAGCCCACATCGCCCATCCGCCACCAGCCGCCGTCGGACACCTGCTGCTCGTAGCGCTCGTGCTCACCGAGATAGGTCACGATGCGGCCGTCGCTGCGCACCTCGATATAGCCGGGGTTGGCCTCCGACGGTGCCCGCCCGTCACGGCTGACGACGCGGACCTCCGTCATCCCGGGGAACGGCATCCCGACACAGCGCCCGTCCGCCTCGGGGGCCCGCCGCCGGGTGAACGCGCGCACCACGGCCGGGCCCACCTCGCTCTGGCCGTACAGCTGGCCGAAGACCGGGGCCCGGCGCCTGGTCGCCCGCAGCAGCCGGTGCACGGTGCGGGGGTGGATGGCGTCGAAGGTACTGCTGAAGAGTTTGACGTTCGCCAGTGGTTCACGCGGGTCGTCCGCCAGCTCCTCCCACTCCATGAACGAGTTGGGGTGCGCCTCCAGCACTCCGGGGCGCAGCCGGGCGAAGAGGTCACCGACCCGCTTCACGTCGGAGTCGGCGAGTACGACGATCGGGAACCCGCGCAGCAGCGAGATGGCGAGCGCGGTGAAGAGCCGGGAGTGCACGAACGACACATGTAGGGCGATGGTTTCGCGCCGGACCAGGATGGGCGCGACGGCGAGCGCCTGGGGCCGGTACCTGGCCTGGAGGCTGTGGCCGGTGTGGACGGCGAGTTTCGGTGTACCGGTGGTCCCCGATGTGTGCGTGATGAGCGCCGGGCGCCCGGGAGGCAGGGCCACCGGGGCGACCCGGACGGCACCGGCCAGCGAGGCCAGGGATGTGGCGCCGTCGTGGCTGCCACGGGTGAGCAGGACCCGCTCGGTCAGCTCGAAGACCGTGCCGGGCAGCTCCTTGGAGAGCTTCTCCGGGTCGGTCACCAGGAAGGGCATGCCCACCCTGCGTACCAGTTCAGCGACCGTCGTGCCGTCCAGCATCGGGGACAGCAGGACGGGCACGGCGCCGATGCGCGCCACCGCGCAGGCGAGCAGGATGATGTCGAATCCGTCGGACTTGTGGACGACCACTTTCTGGCCGGGGCGTACCCGCGCCGCCCATAGCCGGGAGGCGAAGTCGTCGACGATGTCGGCCACTTCGGCCACGGTCGCCCGCAGGCCGGTCGAAGGCGAGATGTCGAGTTCGTGATCGAGAATCAGGATATTCGCCGGATGCCGGGCCGCTGCCCGCTCGAAAAGCGTTCCCAGCCGGAATCCGTGATTTCCTGTGCGCTGTAGAAGCATGCCGCCAAGCTCTCGTCGGTGGACGGAGGAATCCGGCCGCCGCATGGTGGACACCGCTGTCGGCCGGAGGGTGCAGGAGGTCGGTGCGGAGCCGGATCAGCTCTTGTCGATGACAGCCTTGACGCGGCTCAGAGTGGCCGTCATATCGCTCTCCACCTTGGCGCCCCATTCGGTGAAGAAACGCCGCTTCTGCTGCTCGTCCATCTCCGCCACGATGCCGCGGATTCCCTCGGTCGCCCTGTCCATACGGAAATGGTGGATGAGCGTGCAACCGCCTTCCGCGGGCTCGATGTCGAACCCCCAGACGCTCTCCTGCCTGTTCCCCGCGGTGTCGCGCATGGCCCAGCGGAACGTGTGACCGGGCTCCGCCGCCACGATCTCGGACTGCGTCGTCCACTTTCCCCTGACGACCGGCGCCCAGGCGACGACCTTTTCGTCGCGCAGGTTCTCACCGCTGAAAACGGCTCCTACCGTGGCCGGTTCACCGGATATCCATTCACCTCCGATGCATTCGGAGCTCCATTCCCCACTGCGGGGCAGATCGCTGACGACGGCGTAGACATCGTCAGGGGCCGCGGAAACCTTTACTTGGGTGCGGAGTTCGAAGAGCGGGGACTTTTCACTCATGCTTCGGTCCATGCCGGGAAGCTTGCAGACGGCCCGCGGCACAGGTCAAAGCTCGGGCTGCGGGTCCGTCAAGTCGTCCCGCCGGGAGCTGTCCTGTGCCGTCATTCCGGCGCGATGGCCGAGGTGGTGTCCGCGGCGATGTCTGCGGCGACGGCCGGGGTGATGTCCCGGGCGAAGTGGTGGGCGGAGATCACCATACGGCGGGCGTGGTAGAAGCGGTGCGCCCCGTGATTGGTCACCCCGGAGTCGAGTTCGATCCTGATGCAGCCGGCGCGTCGGGCCCGCGTCTCCAGCTCGTCCATCAGCAGACCTCCGATGCCGCCCGACCGCATCCGGGCATCGGTGACCAGGTCGTCGACGAACAGCAGCCGGCCGCGGCTCGTCGCCAGCGTCCGGTGCGTCGCCACCCCCACACACCGGCCGTCCGGGGCATAGGCGGCGGTGAAGACCAGACCCTGCCCGTGGGCCTCCGCGGCGAAGGCCAGGAAAGCCGCTTCGGTGAGCCCCGGACGCAACGTCCGCAGCAGCGGCCCCACGTCGGTGCGCATGGCGGTCTGTCCGGGCACGATGTCAGCTGTCGTCAGTTCCACGACGGCAGCCTAGGACCGGTCGTCGTTGACCTGCCGCCGGGCCGAGTTGACGGACATCGGACCCGTTCCGCGGCGGTCCGCGGCCGCTGTGCCAGGATCCGGAGTCATGCGTGCCGCCTTCATAGAGCAGCTCGGTACACCGGACGTCATCCGCTACGGCGAGCTGCCGACGCCCCGGCCGGGCCCCACCGACGTACTCATCGACCTGCTCGCCACCACGGTCAACCCCGTGGACACCTTCGTCCGGTCGGGAGTCTTCCGTACCCCCGTCGACTTCCCGTTCGTGATCGGCCGGGACGTGGTCGGCAGGGTCTCGGGGCTCTCCGCGACCAATCCCGGAGCGCCCGGCTTCGACGTGGGCGACCTGGTGTGGAGCAACAGCCTGGGCCACGGGGGCCGGCAGGGAGCCGCCGCCGAGCAGGTCGTCGTGCCGGCCGACCGGCTCTACCATCTGCCCGAAGCGGTCGACCCGTACGACGCGGTGGCCGTGGTGCACCCCGCCGCGACGGCTTATCTCGCGCTGTTCACCCACGGCGGGATCCGCGCCGGTGACACGGTGGTCATCGCCGGCGCCGCGGGAAACGTCGGAAGCGCACTGGTGGTCATGGCGGTCCAGGCGGGCGCCCGGGTCGTCGCCACGGCAGCCCTGCGGGACGCCGACTACTGCCGCTCGCTCGGCGCGTCGGACGTCCTCGACTACCGGGACCCGGACCTTTTCGGGAAGATCCGGGCCGCCACCCCCCAGGGCGTGGACCTCTACCTCGACACCGCCGGTGAGAACGATCTCACCAACGCCGTCGGCCTCCTGGCGCGCCGCGGCAGGATCGTGCTGCTGGCGGGGGCCGGGACCAGGCCCGTGCTGCCTGCCGGGCAGCTCTACATGAAGGACTGCTCGGTCATCGGGTTCGTGATCTCCCACGCGACGTCGGCGGAGCTGGCGGAGGCCGCCGTCGCCGTCAACAGATTCCTCAGCGAGGCCCGGCTGCGGCCCCGTGCCACCGAGACCCTTCCGCTGAGTGCCGCCGCTGAGACCCACCGCCGGATGGAGGCCGGCGGGCTGCACGGCCGCAGGGTCGTGCTCCGCCCGGACCACTGACGGCTGTCGGGGCCGCACTGACGGCCGCCGGAATCCGCTGCCCGGCCCCGGGACGGAACCGCCCCCGGGACGGACCCCCCCCCGCGACGGGACCGCCCCCGGTCACCGGGACGCGCCAGGTCGGGACCGCCGGAGGGCGTGGCCGTACCGCCCCCGGCGCCGATGGCAGACTGAGGCCCGTGACGGACCGGGCGCAGGCCGGACCCGGCGCGGCCGGTGCCGCAGGCAGAGCCGGGCACCGGTCGGGTGCCGGGCCGGAGGCAGAGCAAGGGTGAGGGGAAACATGCAGGTCGGAGCGGAGCGGTGAGGCTCCTGCACACATCGGACTGGCACCTGGGCCGCTCCTTCCACCGCGTCGGGCTCCTCGACGCCCAGGCCGCGTACCTCGACCACCTGGTGGCGACCGTGCGCGAGCGTGAGGTGGACGCGGTCCTGGTCGCGGGGGACGTCTACGACCGTGCGGTACCCCCGCTCGCCGCGGTGGAGCTCTTCGACCGGGCGCTGCACCGGCTCGCCGAAGCGGGCGTCGCTACGGTGATGATCTCGGGCAACCACGACTCGGCCCGCCGACTCGGAGTCGGCGCGGGGCTCATCCGGCTGGCCGGGATACATCTGCGGACCGATCCGGCGGGCTGCGCCACCCCTGTGGTCCTCGCCGACCGGCACGGTGACGTGGCGCTCTACGGGCTGCCGTATCTGGAACCTGCGCTGGTACGCGACGAGCTGCAGGCGGCCAGGTCCGGACACGAGGCCGTGCTGACCGCCGCGATGGACCGGGTGCGCGCGGATCTCCGCGGCCGGGCACCCGGCACCCGCTCCGTGGTCCTGGCCCATGCCTTCGTCGCCGGGGGAGAGCCCAGCGACAGTGAGCGCGACATCACCGTGGGCGGGGTGGCCGCCGTACCGGCCGGAGTCTTCGACGGCGTCGACTACGTGGCGCTCGGTCATCTGCACGGCAGCCAGGCACTCACCGAGCGGGTCCGCTACTCGGGCTCCCCGCTCGCCTACTCCTTCTCCGAGGCCGCCCACCGCAAGACGATGTGGCTGATCGACCTCGGCCCCGCCGGGGAGATCTCCGCCGAGCGGATCGACTGCCCCGTACCCAGGCGGCTCGCCAGGATCCGGGGCCGCATCGACGCCCTCCTGGAGGATCCGGCGCTGGAACGGCACGAGGACTCCTGGGTGGAGGCCACACTCACCGACCCGGTGCGGCCCACCGAGCCGATGGCCCGGCTGGGCGCCCGCTTCCCGCACACCCTCAGCCTGGTCTTCGAGCCCGACCGGACCACCGGCGACCCGCTCGCCTCCTACGCGCAGCGCCTCCAGGGACGCACCGACCAGCAGATCGCGGAGGACTTCGTGGCGCATGTACGGGGCGGAGCCGGGCCCGACGCCGCCGAGCGCGGGGTCCTCTCCGCGGCCATCGACGACGTCCGGGTCGACGACGGGGCGAACGAGGTGGCGCGATGAGGCTGCACACCCTGCGCTTCACCGCGTTCGGCCCCTTCGCCGCACGCCAGGAGGTCGACTTCGACGCCCTCTCCGAAGCCGGGCTCTTCCTCCTCCACGGCCCCACCGGCGCCGGCAAGACATCGGTGCTCGACGCCGTGTGCTACGCGCTCTACGGGGCGGTCCCCGGCGCACGGCAGAGCCCCGGGGCCGGCCTGCGCAGCGACCACGCTCCGGCGGACGAGCCCACCGAGGTCTCGCTGGAGCTGAGCGTCGGCGACCGCCGCCTGGAGATCACCCGGCTGCCCGCCCAGCCGCGCCCCAAGAAACGCGGCGAGGGTTTCGTCACCGAGAAGGCACAGAGCAGACTGCGCGAGTACGACCGTGCGACCGGCAGCTGGCGGGCGCTGAGCAAGTCTCACCAGGAGATCGGCGAGGAGATCACCCAGCTCCTGGGGATGAGCCGGGAACAGTTCTGCCAGGTGGTGCTGCTGCCCCAGGGGGACTTCGCCCGTTTTCTGCGGGCGGACGCCGAGGCGCGCGGGAAGCTGCTCGGCCGGCTCTTCGACACCCGGCGCTTCGCCGCCGTCGAGGAGCGCCTCGCCGTACTGCGCCGTGCCGCCGAGACCCAGGTGCTCGCCGGTGACGAACGGCTGCTGACCCTCGCGCACCGGATGGCGGAGGCCGCGGGCGCGGCCGCCGACGACTGGCCGCTGCCCGGTGACCGTCCCGGCGAACCGGGCCTCGCCGAGGCCGTACTGGAGTGGGCCGCGGTGG
>NZ_JAAGLN010000071.1 GCF_010548145.1 Streptomyces sp. SID10853 | reverse complement strand
CGGTCGGGCGCCTGCTGCCCGAAGTCGGGTGCGAGCGGGTCCCGCGGCTGCCCGGGCGACGCCGGACCAGCGGGCCGCACCGGGCGGTGGCCGGGGTCCTGGCCGTACTCGTCCGGTCTGCTGTTCTTCGGGTCCATAGGTGAAAGCCCCCAGCTGGCGTTGCGCGCGGTCTGCCTTCCCGGCCTCGCACACCACGCTGTCGCTTCTGGTCCGGTGCCTACCGCACATGGGTTCGTCAATCAGTAGGCGACCGAACCCTAGACCGTAGCCCAGTATCCGTCACCACTCGGGGTACCCGTGCGGCGGGTGCGGCGGGAGTGCCCCCGATAGGCGGAGACGGTCCGCGCGTGGCCGGGCTCGCGGGTGGCCGGCTCGCCGGTCGGTCCGGTTCGCGGATGGCCGGGCGCGTCAGACGCGCGGCAGGCACTCGGCGGCGATGCCGCCCTCGATGGCCAGAATGCGGTGCAGCCGGGTCGCCACCAGGAGGCGCTGCATCTGCGGCGGCACCCCGCGCAGGACCAGCCGGCGTCCGCATCTCCCGGCGCGCCGGTGGACGCCCATGATCACCCCGAGCCCGGTGGCGTCCCACGAGTCGAGTTCGGTCAGGTCCAGCACGAGATCGCCGACACCGTCGTCGACTGCCGAGTGCAGGACCGTACGGGCGTCCGCCGCGCTGCGGACGTCGAGGCGGCCCCCGACGACCAGCTCGACGTGGTCGCCCCTGATATGCATATGCGCTCCCCGAGAGTTCTCGGACTCCGTCACGTCTTTCACGTCTGTCACTGAACTGACTGCCCCGCCGGGAAAGAAGTTGCCGTCCGTAAGCGAACCGATACCGAATTCACCCAACCGGGTGATCGCAGGGGCAAGCTGCCGATTCAGTGCTTGTAGAACCCCTGCCCGCTCTTTCGGCCGATGTCACCCGCGTCGACCATTCGGCGCATCAGCTCCGGCGGAGCGAACTTCTCATCCTGGGATTCTGTGTAGATATTGCCCGTGGCGTGCAGCAGGATGTCGACGCCGGTCAGGTCCGCGGTGGCCAGCGGACCCATGGCGTGGCCGAATCCGAGCTTGCAGGCGGTGTCGATGTCCTCGGCCGTGGCCACGCCGGACTCGTAGAGCTTCGCCGCCTCGACCACGAGCGCGGAGATGAGCCGGGTGGTGACGAAGCCGGCCACGTCCCGGTTGACCACGATGCAGGTCTTGCCGACGGACTCGGCGAACTCCCTTGCGGTGGCGAGGGTTTCGTCGCTCGTCTTGTAGCCGCGGACCAGTTCGCACAACTGCATCATCGGGACGGGCGAGAAGAAGTGCGCGCCGACGACCCGCTCCGGGCGCTCCGTCACCGCCGCGATCTTGGTGATCGGGATCGCCGATGTGTTGGAGGCGAGGACCGTGTCCTCCCGTACGAGCTTGTCCAGGGCGCGGAAGATCTCGTGCTTGACCTCCAGCTTCTCGAACACCGCCTCCACCACGATGTCGGCGTCGGCGGCCGCGTCCAGATCGGTGGTGGTGGTGATCCGCGCGAGCGCGGCATCGGCGTCGTCCGCCGTCAGCTTGCCCTTCGCGACGAACCGCTCGTAGGACGCCTTGATGGTGTCGGCGCCGCGGGTCACGGCCGCATCGGTGACATCGCGCAGAACAACGTCCCAGCCGGCCTGAGCCGACACCTGCGCAATTCCGGAACCCATGAGTCCGGCTCCGATGACAGCGAGCTTCCTGGCCAATTGGCACCCCTTCAACGGCATTCTGCAAACGGCTCTGGGGCGGAGGCTATAGGGAGCGGGCCGCCTTGTGGTGGCTAAGAGATGCGCGTCACGTCCCACATGGCGGACATCACACTCCGGGGCGTCATCCTCAGGCCCTTACTGCGTAGTTGAGCACTTTCTTCCCCTCTGAGCCTCTTCCGCGCCGCCCTGGAGACCCAGGGCCCGCCGGGCGGCTCCGCCGGGTGCGTGCCCTTGTCCGGCACCTCTGCTGAATCGCTCGAACTCTCCTATGGCACTACGCTATAGTGCAGGACGCCATACCAGAGGAGGGCCGGATGTGACTCGATGGGACGTGACGGGAACAACGGTGCTGGCTCTGCTGGCGCAGCGGGCACGCCACCCCTATGAACTGCACAGATTCCTCATTGACACGCACAAGGACTTCGTACCCGGACTGCCGCGCAGCCTGTACCACGCGGTCGAACGGCTGGCACGGGGTGGGCTGGTCGAGCCGGTGGAGAGCAACCGGCAGGGCCGGGCGCCGGAGCGCACGGTGTACGCCATCACCGCCGAGGGACGCCAAGAGCTGACGCATCGCCTGCGGCGCATGCTGGAGCGGCCCGACCGCGACACGACGGTGATGTACGCCGCGCTGTCACTGATCGGGGTGCTCGACGCAGGCGAGGCCGAGCGCTCGCTCCGGACCCGTGCCGCGGATCTGGAGGGAAGGATCGCGGCCGCCGACGCGAGTCTGGCCGGCCTGGATCTGCCACGACTACTGCTGCTGGAAACCGAGTACGCGCGGGCCCTGCACACCGCCGAGCTGGCGTGGCTCCACGAAGTGCTGGCCGACCTGCGCTCGGGCGAGTTGGGCTGGTCCGGCCCCGTCAACGAGAACGACCGAACCGGGAGAGAGCCATGACGGAGACATCACCGGTGGACGAGCTGCTCGACGCGCTCGTCACCGCGTGGAACGCCGGAGACGCCGCCGCTTACGCGGACCTGTTCGTCGAGGACGCCGACTACATCACCTTGTTCGGCCAGAACATGGCCGGGCGTACGACGATCGAGGCGGGGCACCGGGCCCTGTTCGAAGGACCGCTGAAAGGATCTCGTCTGGCGTCGGGCGGGACGGAGCGGAGGATCCGCTTCCTGCGTCCCGATGTCGCCGTCATCGTGACGGGGGGCGACGCCCCGGGAGACGGTACGAGGCAGTCCGTCATCACCCTCACGGCCGTACAGAACGACGGACGGTGGCGGTTCGCCTCGTTCCAGAACACCCCCGTCACATCGCCGCCGGGGGCTCACTCATGAAAAAGCCGCTCGTCCCCGGAGCCGGTGGCTGACCGGGCCCCGTTAGGCTCGGCCTCATGGTCAATCTGACGCGCATCTACACCCGTACCGGCGACAAGGGCACCACCGCGCTCGGCGACATGAGCCGGACCGCCAAGACCGATCTGCGGATCTCCGCGTACGCCGACGCCAACGAGGCCAACGCGGTCATCGGCACCGCCGTCGCGCTCGGCGCTCTGTCCGACGAGGTGGTGAAGGTACTCGTCCGGGTCCAGAACGACCTGTTCGACGTGGGGGCCGACCTGTCCACGCCCGTGGTGGAGAACCCGGAGTACCCGCCGCTGCGGGTGGAGCAGTCGTACATCGACAAGCTGGAGGCCGACTGCGACCGCTTCCTCGACGACCTGGAGAAGCTGCGGAGCTTCATTCTGCCGGGCGGCACACCGGGGGCCGCGCTGCTGCACCAGGCGTGCACGGTGGTACGCAGGGCCGAGCGGTCGACCTGGGCGGCGCTGGAGGTGCACGGCGAGGTGATGAACGCGCTCACCGCGACCTATCTGAACCGGCTGTCCGACCTGCTCTTCATCCTGGCGCGCACCGCGAACAAGGAGATCGGGGATGTGCTGTGGGTCCCGGGCGGCGAGCGGTGAACAGCGGAGCCTGCCTCAAGCCACATTGACTCTCCCCCAGACTCCGTCCGGGGGGACCCCCACCCAGCGAGGCCCCTATTTTCTAAGCCACATTGACTCTCCCCCAGACTCCGTCCGGGGGGACCCCCATCCAGCGAGGCCCTTATTTCCTAAGCCACATTGACCCGCTGGCCCGGGGGGGCTGCTTCCAGCCAGGCGAGGAAGCCGGTCAGGGCGTCCTCGCTCATCGCGAGTTCGAGGCGGACGCCCCGGTGCGAACATCGCAGCACGATCGCGTCGGACAGCAGCGCCAGCTCCTCCTCGCCCTCCGGCGTACGCCGGGACACGACCTCGATGGACTGGCGCTCCAGGGTCCGGCGCGGGCGCGGGGCGTAGGAGAAGACGCGGAACCACATGATGCGGTCGCCGCTGTACCGGGCCACCCCGTACACCCAGCCCTTGCCGGACACGTCCGGTTTCTCCGGCAGGTCCCAGCGGACACTGCAGTCGAACGTGCCCCCGGAACGCTGGATCAGCCGCCGGCGCAGGCCGAAGACGAAGAGTCCCACCGCTACCAGTACGACGACCAGGCCGCACACAAGCAGAGCGAGGATCATCTACACCGACCTCCTCGCCTCATGCCGTAAGGGAACTGGTTCTGCATCGCCTCAGCCGCGACCCGGTCCGGATGGTTCCGGACGGGCCGCGGCTGAGGTCAAATCTCGGTGGGAGGCGTCAGTTCCCCGTCACCGCACGCAGTCGGACGTCGGCGCGTCGCTCGGCGACGGCGTCATCCTCCGACTTCGCGCTCTCCAGCGCACGCTCGGCGCGCTGGACATCGATCTCGTCCGCCAGCTCAGCGATCTCGGCCAGCAGCGAAAGCTTGTTGTCGGCGAACGAGAGGAAACCGCCGTGCACAGCGGCAACGACCGTCCCGCCCTCGCTCGTACGAATGGTCACCGGGCCCGATTCCAGCACACCGAGCAGCGGCTGGTGACCGGGCATGACGCCGATGTCGCCGGACGTGGTGCGCGCGACAACCAGTGTCGCTTCGCCGGACCAGACACTACGGTCCGCCGCGACCAGCTCGACGTGCAGCTCAGCAGCCAAGGGTGGCTCCTCGGGTCACCACCCGGCACTGCTGCCGGGTGTTGGGTCAAAGTCTAATGGGCGTGAGGAGAGGGACGGGACGCGCCCGCCCCTCTCACACGAGTCGGATGACTCACACGAGCCGGTCCGGCTCAGTCACGGGTGAGTGCGACTGAGCCGGTACGACTCAGGAAACGCCGAGCTCCTTGGCGTTGGCCTTGAGGTCCTCGATGCCACCGCACATGAAGAACGCCTGCTCGGGGAAGTGGTCGTAGTCACCGTCGCAGATCGCGTTGAACGCGGTGATCGACTCGTCGAGCGGCACGTCCGAACCGTCCACGCCGGTGAACTGCTTGGCGACGTGGGTGTTCTGCGACAGGAAGCGCTCGACACGACGGGCACGGTGGACAACGAGCTTGTCCTCCTCGCCCAGCTCGTCGATACCGAGGATCGCGATGATGTCCTGGAGATCCTTGTACTTCTGGAGGATCCCCTTGACGCGCATGCCCGCTTCGTAGTGGTCCTTCGCGATGTACCGGGGGTCCAGGATCCGGGACGACGAGTCCAGCGGGTCGACCGCCGGGTAGATGCCCTTCTCCGAGATCGGACGCGACAGCACGGTGACCGCGTCCAGGTGGGCGAAGGTGGCCGCCGGCGCCGGGTCGGTCAGGTCGTCCGCGGGGATGTAGATCGCCTGCATCGAGGTGA
Organism: Streptomyces sp. SID10853; assembly: GCF_010548145.1. Taxonomy (GTDB): domain Bacteria; phylum Actinomycetota; class Actinomycetes; order Streptomycetales; family Streptomycetaceae; genus Streptomyces. Next base: position 23,584 of record NZ_JAAGLN010000071.1, on the reverse strand, counting down.
TCGAGTGACCACGCGTCGAGGTGATGCGCTCCTGCAGCAGACCCATCTCGTCGGCCAGGTTCGGCTGGTAGCCCACCGCGGACGGCATACGGCCGAGCAGCGTGGAGACCTCGGAACCGGCCTGGGTGTAACGGAAGATGTTGTCGATGAAGAAGAGCACGTCCTGCTTCTGCACATCGCGGAAGTACTCCGCCATGGTCAGACCGGCGAGCGCGACACGGAGACGGGTGCCCGGGGGCTCGTCCATCTGGCCGAAGACAAGCGCCGTCTTGTCGATGACGCCGGACTCGGCCATCTCCTCGATGAGGTCGTTGCCCTCACGGGTACGCTCACCGACGCCCGCGAACACCGACACACCGTCGTGGTTGTTGGCGACGCGGTAGATCATTTCCTGGATCAGGACGGTCTTGCCGACACCGGCACCGCCCATCAGGCCGATCTTTCCACCCGTGACGTACGGGGTGAGAAGGTCGATGACCTTGATCCCGGTCTCGAACATCTTGGTCTTCGACTCGAGCTGGTCGAAGGCCGGCGCCTTGCGGTGGATCGGCCAGCGCTCGGTGATCTCCGACTCGGCCTCGGGCTTGTTCAGGATCTCGCCGAGGGTGTTGAACACCTTGCCCTTGGTGATGTCACCGACGGGCACGGTGATGCCGGTGCCGGTGTCCGTGACCGGGGCCTGGCGGACCAGACCGTCGGTGGGCTGCATCGAGATCGCGCGGATCACGCCGTCGCCCAGGTGCTGGGCGACTTCGAGCGTCAGCGTCTTGAGCTTGCCTTCCTCGGCCGGGTCAGCGACCTGGACGGTGAGGGCGTTGTAGATCTCCGGCATCGCGTCGACGGGGAACTCCACGTCGACGACCGGGCCGATGACCCGGGCAACGCGGCCCGTGGCGGCGGCCGTCACGGCGCTTTCGGTAGTCGTCGTCATTTACCTGTCACTCCCCGCGGTCGCGTCGGCCAGGGCGCTCGCGCCACCGACGATCTCGCTGATTTCCTGGGTGATTTCGGCCTGGCGGGCCGCGTTGGCAAGCCGGGTGAGATTCTTGATGAGGTCCCCGGCGTTGTCGGTGGCCGACTTCATCGCACGGCGACGGGCGGCGTGCTCGGAAGCAGCCGACTGAAGCAGTGCGTTATAGACACGGCTCTCGACGTAGCGCGGCAGCAGGGCGTCGAGGACGTCCTCCGCCGACGGCTCGAAGTCGAACAGCGGAAGGATCTCGCCCTTCGCACTGTCCGTGGGTGTACCGCCCTCAGCGGCCTCGTCGAGAGAGAGAGGCAGCATCCGGCTGTCGACCGCGCTCTGCGTGATCATCGACACGAACTCCGTGAAGACGATGTGCAGTTCGTCGACGCCACCCTCGGCCGTCTCCTTCTCGATGGACTCGATCAGGGGTGCGGCGACCCGCTTGGCGTCCGCGTAGGTCGGGCTGTCGGTGAACCCGGTCCACGACTCCACGACCTTGCGCTCGCGGAAGCCGTAGTACGAGACACCCTTGCGGCCGACGATGTACGTGTCGACCTCCTTGCCCTCGCCGCGCAGCCGCTCGGTGAGCCGCTCCGCCGCCTTGATGGCGTTGGAGGAGTACCCGCCGGCCAGACCGCGGTCGCTCGTGATGAGCACGATCGCGGCACGGACCGGGGACTCGGCCTCGGTGGTGAGCGGGTGGTTCGTCGTGGAGCCGGTCGCCACCGCGGTCACCGCGCGGGTGAGCTCGGTCGCGTACGGCATCGATGCCGCCACCTTGCGCTGCGCCTTGACGATGCGCGAGGCGGCGATCATCTCCATCGCCTTGGTGATCTTCTTGGTCGCGGTGACGGATCGGATGCGACGCTTGTAGACCCGGAGCTGGGCTCCCATGAGTCAGGTCCCTTCCGTCGTCACTTGGAGACGTTGACGGCCGGCGCGTCCTCGCCCAGGAGCTGGCCGTCCGAGGTCTCGAACTGCCGCTTGAAGGCGGTGATCGCGTCGGCGATCGAGGTCAGTGTGTCGTCCGACATCTTGCCGCCCTCGGCGATCGAGGTGAGGAGCTCCTTGCGCTCGCGGCGCAGGTACTCCAGCAGCTCGGTCTCGAAGCGGCGGATGTCGTTGACCGGGACGTCGTCCATCTTGCCGGTGGTACCGGCGTAGACGGAGACGACCTGCTCCTCGACGGCCATCGGCTCGTACTGGCCCTGCTTCAGCAGCTCGACCATGCGCTTACCGCGCTCCAGCGACGCCTTCGACGCCGCGTCCAGGTCGGAACCGAAGGCGGCGAACGCCTCCAGCTCGCGGTACTGGGCGAGGTCGACACGGAGCCGGCCGGAGACCTGCTTCATGGCCTTGTGCTGGGCGGAGCCACCGACACGGGAGACCGAGATACCGACGTTCAGCGCGGGCCGCTGGCCGGCGTTGAACAGGTCGGACTCCAGGAAGCACTGGCCGTCGGTGATGGAGATGACGTTGGTCGGGATGAACGCCGACACGTCGTTCGCCTTGGTCTCGACGATCGGGAGACCCGTCATCGAACCGGCGCCCATGTCGTCGGAGAGCTTCGCGCAGCGCTCCAGCAGACGGGAGTGCAGGTAGAAGACGTCGCCCGGGTACGCCTCACGGCCCGGCGGGCGGCGCAGCAGCAGGGACACGGCACGGTAGGCGTCGGCCTGCTTCGAGAGGTCGTCGAAGATGATCAGGACGTGCTTGCCCGCGTACATCCAATGCTGGCCGATGGCCGAACCGGTGTACGGCGCCAGGTACTTGAAGCCGGCCGGGTCGGAAGCCGGAGCAGCGACGATCGTCGTGTACTCCAGGGCGCCCGCCTCCTCCAGCGCACCGCGTACGGACGCGATGGTGGAGCCCTTCTGGCCGATGGCGACGTAGATGCAGCGGACCTGCTTCGACGGGTCGCCGGTGCGCCAGTTGTCGCGCTGGTTGATGATCGTGTCGACAGCCAGCGCGGTCTTGCCGGTCTGCCGGTCGCCGATGATCAGCTGACGCTGGCCGCGGCCGATCGGCACCATGGCGTCGACAGCCTTGTAGCCGGTCTGCATCGGCTCGTGCACGGACTTGCGCACCATGACGCCGGGAGCCTGGAGCTCCAGCGCACGGCGGCCTTCGGTCTCGATGTCGCCGAGGCCGTCGATCGGGTTGCCGAGCGGGTCGACGACGCGGCCGAGGTAGCCCTCGCCGACACCGACCGCGAGCACCTCACCGGTGCGCTGCACCGGCTGGCCCTCCTCGATCCCGTTGAACTCGCCGAGAACGATCGCGCCGATCTCGCGCTCTTCAAGGTTCAGCGCAAGACCGAGCGTGCCGTCCTCGAACTTCAGCAGCTCGTTCGCCATGGCCGAGGGAAGACCCTCGACCTTCGCGATACCGTCGCCGGCCACGCTGACCGTACCGACCTCCTCGCGCGAGGCCGCGTCCGGCTGGTACGACTGGACAAACGTCTCCAGTGCGCCCCGGATCTCCTCCGGCCGGATCGTGAGCTCCGCCATCTGGGTTCCCTGCTCTCCTTGTTGGGCCCGAATCAATTACTTGTCGGCCCAACTCGGGCCGTTATCAGTACTGTTGAGTTGGTGGCTGAGTCAGCCGGTCAGCCGGCCATCCGACGAGTCGCCTCGTCGAGACGGTCAGCGATGGAGCCGTTGATGACTTCGTCGCCGACCCGCACCTGGATCCCGCCGAGGACCGCGGGGTCCACGTCCAGGTTGAGGTGCATACGGCGGCCGTACAGCTTGGCCAGTACGGCGCCGAGGCGCTCCTTCTGGCCGTCGCTCAGCGGCACCGCCGAGGTGATCACAGCGACCGTGCGGTCCCTGCGCTCCGCGGCGAGCCTGGACAGGGACTCGAGTCCCGCTTCCAGGCTACGTCCGCGCGGCTGGGTCACAAGGCGCACGATCAGACGCTCGGTGACCGCGTCGGCCTTGCCGCCGAGCAGGCTGCGCAGCAGCTCGCTCTTGGCGCCGGCCGATGCGGTGCGGTCGGTGAGCGCGGCCCGCAGCTCGGTGCTGGACGTCACGATCCGGCCGAACCGGAACAGCTCGTCCTCCACGTTGTCCAGCGTGCCGGCCTGCTGGGCCGCGGTGAGGTCGGCGGTGGCCGAGAGTTCCTCGACCGTGTCGACCAGGTCGCGGGACTGCGACCAGCGGGACCGGACAAGCCCGGCCACCAGGTCGGCGGTGTCCCCGCTGACCTGACCGCTGAGCAGCCGTCCGGCCAGCTGGGCCTTGGCCTCACCGGCCTGCGACGGGTCGGTGAGGACCCGGCGCAGCGAGACCTCGCGGTCGAGCAGCGCGGTGACGGAGGCCAGCTCGTCGGCGAGCTTCGGCGCGTCGGCCGACGGAGTGTCGGTCAGCGCGTCGAGACGCTCACGTGCGGAGGCCAGTGCCTCGCGGCTCGCGCCGTTCATCGAGCAGCCTCGGCCTTCTCCTCAAGCTCATCGAGGAAACGGTCGACCGTGCGGCTCTGCCGGGCGTGGTCCTCAAGGGACTCGCCGACGAGCTTGCCGGCCAGGTCGGTGGCGAGCTTGCCCACGTCCTGGCGCAGCGACTGCGCGGCCTGCTTGCGGTCGGCCGCGAGCTGGGTGTGACCGGCAGCGATGATTTCCTCACGCTGACGCTGGCCCTCCGCACGCATCTCAGTGATGAGCGCGGCACCCTGCTCCTGCGCCTCCTGGCGCATCCGCGCGGCCTCGTGCCGGGCCTCGGCGAGCTGAGCCTTGTACTGCTCAAGCACGCTCTCGGCCTCGAGCTTGGCGGCGTCCGCCTTCTCCATACCGCCTTCGATGGCCTCGCGGCGCTCGTCCAGAACCTTGTTGATGTTCGGGAGGAGCTTCTTGGCGAGGAAACCGAAGACGATGACAAAGGCGATAAAGCCGATGACGAGCTCAGGGATCGGCGGGATGAGCGGGTTTTCCTGCTCGGCCGCCATGTTGAGCAGCTGGCTCATGTCAGTGCCTTCCGTCTAGTGGGTCCGCTGATCCGAAGATCACTTGCCGTAGACGAACGGCATGACCAGACCGATGAGGGCGAGCGCCTCACAGAAGGCGAAGCCGAGGATCTGGTTGGCGCGGATGAGACCGGCGGCCTCGGGCTGACGCGCCAGGGCCTGGGTGCCGTTACCGAAGATGATGCCGACGCCGACGCCGGGGCCGATGGCGGCGAGGCCGTAACCGATGGAGCCGAGGGAGCCGGACACGGCGGCGGCAAGAGTCTGGGACATGCCAGTTCTTCCTTCTCTTTCACGGACCGGTGGGGGTTGGCCACCGGACGACAGTGGGTCTGAGGTGCAGGACGCTCAGTGGTTCTTGGCGAGCGCGCCCTGGATGTAGGTACACGTCAGGAGCACGAAGACGTACGCCTGAAGGGCCTGGATGAAGAGCTCGAAAGCGGTCATCACAATGGTCATCACGAAGGAGACGCCCGCGTAGGCGAAGCCGATGCCGTTCAGCAGGTACCAGCTGGCGATCGTGAAGAGGAGCAGCAGCGTGTGGCCCGCGAACATGTTCGCGAACAGTCGCACCGCGTGGGTGAAGGGGCGGACCAGCAGGTTCGAGAAGAACTCGATGACCATCGCCAGCGGCAGAACCGCGCCCAGGGACTTGTCGTAGCCGGTGAAGTTCTTGAAGGCGCCGACGAATCCATGTCGCTTGAAAGTAAGCGAGACCCACAGGATGTAGACGATCGCGGCCAGCACTGCCGGGTACGAAATGATCGCCGTCACCGGGAACTGCGCGACCGGAACAATGGACCAGAGGTTCATCATCCAGACGAAGAAGAACAAGGTGACAACCAGCGGGACGTACTTCTCGCCCTCGCGCTTGCCGATCGTCTCGTGCACGATTCCGCGGCGCACGAAGTCGTAGCCGGCCTCGGCGACCATCTGCAGTTTGCCCGGGACAACCTTGGGCTTACGGAACGCGGCCCAGAAGAAGGCGACGATGACAATCGAGCCGAGCAGTGCCAGCAGCATCGTCTTGTTGAAGTACAAGTTGCTGTCCCCGTCGCCCCACAGGGGCTTGAACAGGAACGAGTGCAGGCCGGGAGCCGGGAATCCACAGCCGTCAAAGATGTGGCAGTCGGTCTCGAAGGCGAGCACCTGCGTCGGGTCAGCACTCACCGCGGGCTCCTTCAACATGGCGCATAGGTACGGCAACCTCGTTGTGTCGGCGCGGCGAACAGCCGCGGTTCGGCACTGGACTGGTGTTACGGATGTGGGGGCGGCTGGCAGGCAGTGAGCCTCGCGATGGTGCAGGCGTCAGCTCAGATGCCCGCGCCCGCAGTGCCGCAGTTGGAACCGGACGATAGCAGGATCCAGAACGCCCGCTTATCCCGCCCCTACCCTTCACTTCGACGAACCCGTCTTCTCGGGCTGGCGCCCGTCGGCGGAGTCCGGTTCGACGTAGAGGATCTTGGCCTTCATATATGCCCGCGCCTGAGCCGCGATCCAGACAACCGTCGCCACAACCAGCGTGATGGCAAAAGACTTTGGGTTGAACAAGGTGGTGTTCTTGAACACCGCGACGAAAATGAAGAGCAGCAACAACTGTGCGGTATAGAGCATGAGCCCCATGGCCTGGAACAGGTGCGGCAGGGACTTCGCAGTGCGGTTCAGGACGACAAGTCCGATCCCCATGAAGACCATCACGACCACCGTGCCGATGAGAGCGCCGATCGCCCCCTTGCCACCCGCGACCACACCGCTGACCGCAGCGGCGACAACGCCGGCTGCAGCGGTGGGTACTGCGGTCTGGAGGAGTGTTCGGGCGTCATTGGAGGGCATGGCGGCAGCTCCGCTTCGGGTGGGGGCAGGGTGTCGTCATGGACGAGCGTAGGCCCGGTCCGAGACGGAATCTCGGGCCAAAGAGCCGTCGCACTACGGCCCTTCGGCTTCATCGCCGGGTTTCGTGAACGGTATCACAAACTATTTGATGAGGTCTTTACCATGGGAGTGTGCTGCCCGTCACACATGAGTGGGAACTTGCGCGTCTGTGCATGCGGGCCGTCGTTATGCCTGATATTGGGGCCTGTTGAGCGGAATGCTCAGCGCCAGGTACCGGCCTCACGGCGATCGGGAAGCCCGGATCGGGGACCAATTGCTGTCGCCCCGTTGACGCCTGCGGGAATCGGCTCGCTCTCACTCACGGCAATGAGTGGTGTGGAATCTTCCATTTCACGTGAATTGCCCGACTCGTCGCTTTCTGCCGGAACAGTCGTCTCCGGTTCCACTCCGGGAGCCGGGCGGCGGCTTCTGCGGTAGCGCGGCGGGACAACACCCTGGGCCCACTTCGGGGCGCGCGGGGTGAAGCGCGGCATGAGCAGCAGCGCGAGACCGACCGCGCTCAGCGCCACGACCGCCAGCAGGATCCAGGTGGACGAGGAGCGCACCGAGTAGGCCAGGGCGCCGAAGGCGAACAGGGCCGACCAGAAGTACATGATCAGCACCGCCCTGCTGTGCGAGTGCCCGATCTCCAGGAGCCTGTGGTGCAGATGTCCGCGGTCGGCTGCGAACGGTGACTGGCCGTTCCAGGTACGCCGGACGATCGCGAGCACCAGGTCGGCGAAGGGGACCGCGATGATCGTCAGCGGCATCAGGAGCGGGATGAAGACCGGCAGCATCGCGTGCGTGGCCTCACGCCCGCCGCCCAGGTTGAGACTCATCGCGTCCGGGTCGACCTGGCCGGTGACCGAGATGGCGCCGGCCGCGAGGACGAGGCCGATCATCATCGACCCCGAGTCGCCCATGAAGATCCGGGCCGGATGCATGTTGTGCGGCAGAAAGCCCAGGCACATCCCCATCAGCACCGCGGCGAAGAGGGTCGCCGGGGCGGCGGCCTCGATCCCGTACCCGTACCAGATCCGGTACGTGTACATGAAGAAGGCGGCGGCCGCGATGCAGACCATGCCGGCCGCGAGACCGTCCAGGCCGTCGACGAAGTTCACCGCGTTGATGGTGATCACCACCAGCGCGACGGTCAGCAGGGTGCCCTGCCACTGGGTGAGCGAGACGGTGCCGACACCGGGGATGGGCAGCCACAGGATCGTCAGCCCCTGCATGACCATCACGCCCGCCGCGATCATCTGGCCGCCGAGCTTGATCAGGGCGTCGATCTCGAACTTGTCGTCCAGGACACCGATGATCCAGATCAGCCCGGCCCCGGAGAGCAGCGCGCGCGGTTCGTTCGACAGCGTGAAGACACTGCCGAGGTTCTGCAGATGCGCCGCGACCAGCAGCCCCGCGCAGAGGCCGCCGAACATGGCGATACCGCCGAGCCGCGGCGTCGGTTCTCGGTGTACATCGCGGGCCCGGATCTCCGGCATCGCCCCGGCCATGATGGCGAATTTCCGCACCGGCCCGGTCAGGAGATACGTCACCGCGGCCGTGACGCAGAGCGTCAGCAGGTATTCACGCACGGGCTGCCCCACAGATATCGCTGGCCATCTCAGCCCCACACCTTAGCTTCGGCCTGCATGAGGTAGAGGACACACGGGTAGCTCCGATGGTTGCACGAGTACTGCTCTAGCCCGAATTCGACGGAAACCTCCTGGCGAGTTCACGGACTTCTTCACGGGTCCCCCGCTCTTCACGCAGTGCGGCCGAGAAGAGCCCGGCGATCTCGGCCATCTCCGGCGCCGCCATGCCCTGCGTGGTGACGGCGGCGGTGCCCAGGCGGATGCCCCGCTCGTCACCGTAGGGCAGTGCGCAGGTGTCCAGCACCATCCCGGCCGCCGCCAGCCGGGAGCGGGCGGTCGCCCCGCCGGTCCCCAGGGGCGCGGGGTCGGCGGTGATGAGGTGGGTGTCGGTCCCACCGGTGGTGATGGCGAAGCCCTCGGCGGCCAGCCCGGCGGCGAGCACCCGGGCGTTCTCCACCACCTGGTGCGCGTACGCAGCGAACGCCGGGGCCGCGGCCTCGCCGAAGGCGACCGCCTTGGCCGCGATCGTGTGCATCTGGGCGCCGCCCTGGGTGAAGGGGAAGACGGCCCGGTCGATCCGGTCGGCCAGCTCGTCGCCGCAGAGGATGAGACCGCCACGGGGCCCGCGCAGCACCTTGTGGGTGGTGGCGCAGACCACATCCGCGTACGGCACGGGGCTGGGCGCCGCTCCCCCGGCGATCAGGCCCATCGGGTGGGCGGCGTCCGCGATGAGATAGGCGCCCGCCTCGTCGGCGATCTCCCGGAAGGCCGCGTAGTCCGGGTGGCGGGGATACGAGATGGAGCCGCAGACGATGGCCCTGGGCCGGTGCTGCCGCGCCAGGGCCAGGACCTGGTCGTAGTCGATGAGCCCGCTCTCCGCGTCCACGCCGTACCCGACGAAGTCGAACCAGCGGCCGGAGAAGTTGGCGGGCGAGCCGTGCGTGAGATGGCCGCCGTGCGGAAGTCCCATGGCCAGCACGGTGTCACCGGGCCGCAGAAGGGCCGCGTACGCCGCCAGGACGGCCGATGAGCCCGAGTGCGGCTGGACGTTCGCGTGGTCGGCTCCGAAGAGCGCTGCGGCCCGCTCACAGGCGATCCGCTCGGCGAGATCGGCCAGCTCACAGCCGCCGTGGTAGCGGGCTCCCGGATAGCCCTCGGCGTACTTGTTGGCGAGCGAGGAGCCGAGCGCCGCCAGTACCGCGGGTGAGGTGAAGTTCTCGGCCGCGATCAGCTGGAGCGAGGTGGCCTGCCGCTCGTCCTCGCCGAGGAGCACGTCCGCCATCTCGGGGTCCTGCCTGCGCAGGGCATCGAAACCGGCGGAGTGGGGGCCGGCGGAGTGCGAGCCGGCGGGGTGGGGGGCGGTGGTGGTGACCGGCATCGTGGGCTCCTCGGCGTCCCGTCCAATGTAGGACGGGCCGCGCGGGGGCGCCTGCCGGTGTTCTGCCGTACGGCGCACCGGTCGGCGGCGCCGCGGTGCGTACCGGCGCTCAGTGCGGCGCCGCGACCCCCGTGAGCGCCGTGACCACCGGGTCGAGCGCCTGGTTGATCTCGTCGCCGATCGACCGGAAGAAGGTGATCGGCGCCCCGTACGGGTCGTTCACCTCGTCCGCCTCGACCGTCGGCGCCAGCAGCCACCCCCGGAGCGCGGCGGCGGCCCTGACCAGTGCCCTGGCCCGCTCCACCACACCGTCGTCCAGCGGATCGGGCAGCGTCGCCGGGTCTATGGCCCGCACCAGCCGGGTGAACTCCTTCAGCGTGAAGGTCCGCAGCCCCGCCGAGTGCCCCATCGAGATGACCTGCGCCCGGTGGTCGCGGGTCGCGGTGAGCACCAGATCGGCCCGGATCACGTGGTCGTCGAGCAGTTCGCGGCCGAGGAAGCCCCCGGCGTCCGCGCCGTAGTCCGCGAGCACGGTCGCCGCGTTGGCCTCCATCGGGGCGCCCTCGTGGCCCCAGGTGCCCGCGGACTCCACGATCAGACCGTCGGCGAGCCCGGTGCCCAGCCGGTCCGACAGGGCATGCCGGGTCAGCCGCTCGGTGATCGGCGAGCGGCAGACGTTGCCGGTGCTGACGTGGAGGATCCTGAACGTGCCGCCGGAGGCGGACGCGCCTATGCCACGCCCCTCAGGGGCTGTCAATTGGCCACCTCAAGGTCGGGTACCACCTTGCGCAGTTCCTCGGCGGAGAGCGCACCCGCGCGGAGCAGGACGGGGACCTGGCCGGTGACGTCGACGATCGACGACGGGACGATGCCGGGGGTCGGGCCGCCGTCCAGGTAGACGGAGATGGAGTCGCCGAGCATCTCCTGTGCCGCGTCGCAGTCCTCCGGCGCCGGGTGGCCGGTCAGATTGGCACTGGAGACGGCCATCGGACCGACCTCCGTGAGCAGCTCGATGGCGACCGGGTGCAGCGGCATGCGCACCGCGACGGTCCCCCGGGTGTCCCCGAGGTCCCACTGGAGCGACGGCTGGTGCTTGGCGACGAGCGTCAGCGCGCCCGGCCAGAACGCGTCGACCAGCTCCCACGCCTGCTCGGAGAAGTCCGTGACCAGGCCGTGCAGGGTGTTCGGGGAGCCGATGAGCACGGGGCTGGGCATATTGCGGCCGCGCCCCTTGGCGTCCAGCAGATCGCCCACGCCCTCGGAGCTGAAGGCGTCGGCGCCGATGCCGTACACGGTGTCCGTCGGAAGTACGACGAGCTCGCCGCGGCGGACGGCGGACGCGGCTTCACGCAGACCGGTGGTGCGGTCGGTCGCATCGTTGGTGTCGTATCGCCGTGCCATTTAGCGAGCCTCCCTGAGCAAAGCCTGCAGAGCCTGAGAAATCTGGTGCGGAACCGGTCCTGCGATCGTCACGGCAGGGCCTTGCGGGCCGTGGCGAAACGGGGCCGGTTGTTCAGGTCGGGGTGGTCGGCCGCGTCGGCCCAGCCCCGCTCCTCGGTGAAGATCCACGGGACCTGGCCGCCCTGGGTGTCGGCGTGCTCGATGACGACGACGCCGCCGGGCACGAGGAGACGGTGGGCGGTGCGCTCGATACCGCGGATCGTGTCGAGGCCGTCCTCGCCGGAGAAGAGGGCCATCTCCGGGTCGTGGTCACGGGCCTCGGGTGCGACGTACTCCCACTCGGTGAGCGGGATGTACGGCGGGTTGGAGATGACCAGGTCGACCTGGCCGTCGAGTTCGGGCAGAGCGCTCAGGGCGTCGCCCTGGTGGACGGTGACCCTGGACCCTTCGGCGTTCTTCCGGGTCCAGTGCAGCGCGTCGTCGGACAGCTCCACGGCGTGCACCCGGGAGCGCGGCACTTCCTGGGCCATGGCCAGCGCGATGGCGCCGGACCCGGTGCAGAGGTCCACGATCAGCGGCTCGACGACGTCCATCGCGCGTACGGCGTCTATGGCCCAGCCGACGACCGACTCGGTCTCCGGCCTGGGCACGAACACCCCGGGGCCGACCTGGAGTTCCAGATAGCGGAAGAAGGCGCGCCCGGTGATGTGCTGGAGCGGTTCACGTGCCTCGCGGCGGGCGATGGTCTCCCAGTAGCGGGCGTCGAAGTCCGCGTCCTTGACGTTGTGGAGCTCGCCCCGCTTGACACCGTGCACAAAGGCGGCGAGCTCCTCCGCGTCGAAGCGCGGGGAGGGCACGCCGGCGTCGGCCAGCCGCTGGGTGGCCTGGGCCACCTCGGCAAGCAGCAGGTTCATGCGGTTCTCCAGTACGGGCGGCTACTACTGGGCGGCGGCGAGCTTGGCCGCGGAGTCCGCGTCCACACACGCCTGGATCACTGCGTCCAGGTCGCCGTCGAGCACCTGGTCCAAGTTGTACGCCTTGAAGCCGACGCGGTGGTCGGAGATCCGGTTTTCCGGGAAGTTGTACGTCCGGATCTTCTCGGACCTGTCGACGGTACGCACCTGGCTGCGGCGCACATCGGACGCTTCCTGCTCGGCGGCCTCCTGGGCGGCGGCGAGCAGCCGGGAACGCAGGATGCGCATCGCCTGCTCCTTGTTCTGGAGCTGGCTCTTCTCGTTCTGGCAGGAGGCGACGACACCGGTCGGCAGGTGGGTGATGCGGACCGCGGAGTCGGTGGTGTTGACCGACTGCCCGCCGGGGCCCGACGAGCGGTAGACGTCGATCCGCAGGTCATTGGAGTGGATCTCGACGTCGACCTCCTCGGCCTCGGGCGTGACGAGCACACCGGCCGCCGAGGTGTGGATACGGCCCTGGGACTCGGTGGAGGGCACGCGCTGCACCCGGTGCACACCGCCCTCGTACTTCAGCCGCGCCCAGACGCCGTGGCCCGGCTCGGTCGCACCGTTGCCGCCCTTGGTCTTCACCGCGACCTGGACGTCCTTGTAGCCGCCCAGTTCGGACTCGGTGGCGTCGATGATCTCGGTCTTCCAGCCGACGCGCTCGGCGTAGCGCAGATACATCCGCAGCAGGTCGCCCGCGAACAGCGCGGACTCGTCACCGCCCGCGCCCGCCTTGACTTCGAGGAGCACGTCCTTGTCGTCGCTGGGGTCGCGCGGCACCAGGAGCAGCCTGAGCTTCTCGGTCAGCGCTTCGAGCTGCTTGTCGAGCACCTTGACCTCGGCGGCGAAGTCCGGGTCGTCGTAGGAGAGTTCACGCGCCGTCTCGATGTCCTCGCCGGTCTGCTTCCAGGAACGGTACGTGGAGACGATCGGGGTCAGCTCGGCGTAGCGCTTGTTGAGCCTGCGCGCGTTGGCCTGGTCGGCGTGGACCGACGGGTCGGCGAGCTGTTCCTCGAGGGTGGCGTGCTCGCCGATCAGTTCCTCGACCGCCTCGAACATCGGGGTTTTCCTGCTTTCGTACGTCAAGAAGGGAGCTTCCGGGACGGCAAAAGCGCCGGTCCGGGCGCTCCGGTGAGGAGCGTCCGGGGACCGGCGCAGTAGCTCGCTACTTGGCGGCGGAGTCCGCGGCCTTCTTGCCGAAGCGGGCCTCGAAGCGGGCCACACGGCCACCGGTGTCGAGGATCTTCTGCTTGCCCGTGTAGAACGGGTGGCACTCGGAGCAGACCTCGGCACGGATGGTGCCTTCGGCGAGGGTGCTGAAGGTGGTGAACGAGGCACCGCAGGTGCAGCTGACCTGGGTCTCGTGGTACTCGGGGTGGATGTCGCGCTTCAAGGTGTCTCCTAGTTCCGGGAGGGCGCCGGGTCGTGCGGACGGAATTGTCCGTACGTGAACCGGGGCCAGCGGACCAGTCTGCCAGGAGTGGCCCGCCCGTCAAAATTTCGGACAGTCGGTGAACCGGTGGTGGACGGGATCTATTCCGCCGGCCGCCCCGTGCCGGGCCGCTGCCGCCCCGTGATGGGCCGCTGCCGCCCTGCGCCGGGCCGCTGCCCGCCGGTCACGAGCTCGTCACGACCTTGCCCGCCGAGCCCTTGTCGCCGGCGGAGCCCTTGGTGGCGGAGGCCGGAATGGGCCTGTCCTGCTTGAGCGCCGACCACACCTGCTGGGACTCGGCCTGCAGCGGGATGACCCGGTTGAGGTCCGTGGGGTCGTACTCGACCGGCATCGTCACCATCTTCGTGGAGCCGGCGCCGATGCCCTTGAGGCTGTCGGCGAAGGACGCCAGGCTCTTCACCGAGTTGATGTCGGAGTCGGTGGTGACGGTCTTCGTCGCGGTGTCGGCGAGGCTGTAGAGCTTCTTCGGGCTGGTGAAGACACCCACGTGCTTCACCTGGCTGATAAGCGCCTTGATGAATGCCTGCTGGAGCTGTATTCGCCCGAGGTCACTTCCGTCACCGACGCCGTGCCTGGTGCGTACGAGACCGAGCGCGTCCTGCCCGTTGAGGGTGTGGGAGCCGGCCTTCAGATGCAGATGGCTCTTGTCGTCGTTGATCGCCTTGCTGGTGGTGACCGGAACGCCGCCCAGGTCGTCGATGAGCTTCTGGAAGCCGGCGAAGTCGACCTCCAGATAGTGATCCATCCGGATCCCGGACATCTTCTCCACGGTCTTCACCGCGCAGGCCGGGCCGCCGCTCTCGTACGCCGTGTTGAACATGGCGTGCTGGGCTCCGGGGGCGTCCGCGCCCTTGGACGTGGTGCAGTCGGGGCGGTCGACGAGGGTGTCACGCGGTATCGAGACCACGCTGGCCTTCTTGTGGCCCTTGTACACGTGGACGACCATCGCGGTGTCCGAGCGTGCGCCGCCCTCGTCCTTGCCGTACTTGGAGTTGGCGCCGGCCCGTGAGTCGGAGCCGAGCACCAGGATGTCCATCGAACCGTTGTCGACGTTGTGCGGACGGTCGGTGCCGAGCTGGGCGTTGATGTTGACGCTCTTGAGGTTTCCGTCGAGCTTGAAGTAGAGGAAGCCGAGGCCGCCGCCGCCGAGCACGACCACTCCGGCGGCCACCCATGCCGTGATCACCAGCGCCCTCCGGCGCGTGGTGGCCTTTCGGCGGCGTTTGCCGCTGCCCCGTATTCGGCTGCCCTTCTGCGGCTCGCCCATGTCCCCTCCAGCTTTCTCGGTGGTCCCGCTACCCCCTGCCCCGAAGTTCAGGCGCGGTCTGTCGCCCCCTGTGAGACGACGTTTCTCGCGAAAGCGTTGCACAACGCGCTGTGACCCCGGAGCGGCCCCTACGTCACGGACGGTAGCCGGGCGTAATCCGTAAAAGCGGCCCCGACCAGGGGTTTTCCCCTCTGTGCGGCGGGCTGTTCGCAGTCGGTTCCCGAGGTGTGCTGTGGCGAAGATCTCTGCGGCCCCGGAAGCGGTGCGGCGGCCGGGTGCGCGGCACGTGAGCGGGGTGTGGAGGCAGTGCGTGAAGGTGCCGGCGGACGGATGGCCGCCGGCCGGCCCGCGACACACGACTGGCCCGCCGCGTCACTTCCGTGACAGGGCGGGCCAGTTGACGTTCCGTGACGGAAGGTCAGTCGTTGCCGTTGCCGGACGCAGGTGTCGTCTTGGCGATCTGCATCAGGAACTCGGCGTTCGACTTGGTCTTCTTCATCTTGTCCAGCAGCAGCTCGATCGCCTGCTGCGAGTCGAGCGCGTGGAGCACCCGGCGCAGCTTCCAGACGATGGCGAGCTCCTCCGCGTTGAGGAGGATCTCTTCCTTACGCGTACCGGACGGGTCGACGTCCACCGCGGGGAAGATGCGCTTGTCGGCGAGCTTCCGGTCGAGCTTGAGCTCCATGTTGCCGGTGCCCTTGAACTCCTCGAAGATCACCTCGTCCATGCGCGAGCCGGTCTCCACCAGCGCGGTGGCGAGGATGGTCAGCGAGCCGCCGTCCTCGATGTTCCGCGCGGCACCGAAGAAGCGCTTCGGCGGGTAGAGGGCGGTCGAGTCGACACCACCGGAGAGGATGCGCCCGGAGGCCGGGGCCGCCAGGTTGTACGCACGGCCGAGGCGGGTGATCGAGTCGAGCAGCACGACCACGTCGTGACCCAGCTCGACGAGGCGCTTGGCGCGCTCGATGGCCAGCTCGGCGACCGTGGTGTGGTCCTCGGCGGGGCGGTCGAAGGTCGAGGAGATGACCTCGCCCTTCACCGACCGCTGCATGTCGGTGACCTCTTCGGGACGCTCGTCGACGAGGACGACCATCAGGTGGCACTCGGGGTTGTTGACCGTGATCGCGTTGGCGATGGCCTGCATGATCATGGTCTTGCCGGTCTTCGGCGGGGCCACGATCAGACCGCGCTGGCCCTTGCCGATCGGCGCGACCAGGTCGATGATCCGGGTCGTCAGCACACCCGGGTCGGTCTCCAGGCGGAGCCGGTCCTGCGGGTACAGCGGGGTGAGCTTCTGGAACTCGGGGCGCCCGCGGCCGGATTCGGCCGCCATGCCGTTCGCCGAGTCCAGGCGGACGAGCGCGTTGAACTTCTCGCGGCGCTCGCCGTCCTTGGGCTGGCGGACGGCTCCGGTGACGTGGTCGCCCTTGCGCAGGCCGTTCTTGCGGACCTGGGCGAGCGAGACGTACACGTCGTTGGGGCCCGGCAGGTAGCCGGAGGTCCGGATGAACGCGTAGTTGTCGAGGATGTCCAGGATGCCCGCGACGGGGATCAGGACGTCGTCGTCGGCGACCTGCGGAGCGTCACCGAACTCCTGGCGCTCACCGCGGCGGCCCCGGCGGTCACGGTAGCGGCCGCGGCGACCGCGGCGGCCGCCCTCGAAGTCGTCGTCGTTCTCGTCGGCGCGGGGCCCGTTGTTCTGGTTGCCCTGGCGCTGGGTGCGCTGGCCGCCGCCCTGCTGGTCGTCGCCCTTGCCGCCGCGGTCACGCCGGTCACGGCCACCACGGTCCTGACGGTCGCCCCGGTCACCGCGGTCGCCACGGTCCTGGCGGTCACCGCGGTCCTGACGGTCGCCGCGCTCACGGCGGTCACCGCGCTGGCCGCGGTCCTGACGGTCGCCGCGACGGCCATCGGCGGTGTCGGTGCCCGCCTCGGACTTGGCGTCCCTGGAGTCCTTCGATTCCCTGGAGTCCTTCGCGTCCTTGGCATCGGCCGGCGCCTCGGTCTTCACACCGGTGGCCACGGACTGCGGCTCTGCCTTGGCCTCGGCCTTGACGGCCTTGGTCCCGGCTGCGGACGACGCGGGCTCGGGGCTGCCTGCCTGCGCGGTGGCGCGGCGACGGCGCCGCTCACCCGCGGGCTGTTCGTCGCTGGCAGGCTGGCCCGGGATGTCGATCTGCTGCTGGGCCTGCTGCTGGGCGGCGGACTTCTCGGCCGCTGCGGCCTCGTCGCCCGTACGGGACTTGGAGGTGGCGCGGCGCTTCGGCTTGGTCTCGGCCGCGTCGGAGCCGCCCGCGTCGGCCTTGGCGCTCTTCGGCGCGGACGAACCGGCCTGCGCCTCCTTGATGACCTCGATCAACTGGCTCTTGCGCATCCGCGCAGTGCCCTTGATGCCGAGGCCGGACGCGACCTGCTGCAGCTCGGCCAGGACCATGCCGTCGAGGCCGGTGCCGGAGCGGCGGCGCCGTGCGGTGCTGCCGGTGGCAGCACCGGCGGCGGGCGCGGCCTCGACAGAGTTGTCGGCAGTCACGCCCATCAGATCGGTGGTGTCGCTCACGAAGGGTCCTTCCCTGGAGCGGGCGTCGGCCTGTCTGGCTCGGCGACCGGTTGTGCTGTCCGACTGCGGTTCTGATCTTGACTGATCGCGACCGAGGCCGGGGCGGTGGTCCGCCGGGGTACGGCGGAGGGCAAGACGTGCTTTAGGGTCCGGCAGAGGCCGGTTCCGGAGCGTGCTCGAAACTGCTCAGGCAGGCTGTCAGGCAGTTTGGGAGGCTCCCGGAAGAAAAGGCGGTCCCTGATGGGGACACTGAGCACCGCGCCGCGAAGGCGTCGAGTGCAGACTTGAGGTTAACACTACCGGGTCCAACAAATATTCCCCCTCTCGTTCACCGGCAACCGGACGCGCCCCTACGTACCCAGTGGCAGGACGCTCGTACCGGAGGCGTCGAGCGGCAGCCGGTTGGCCGCCCACCCTTCGCCGGCCAGCCGTGCGACCTTGTCGGCCGCACCGTTCTCGACCAGCGCGAGCACTGTGGGGCCCGCGCCGGAGATGACCGCGGGGACGCCGTCCGCCCGCAGCCGGTTGACCAGGGCCACGCTCTCGGGCATCGCCGGAGCACGGTATTCCTGGTGCAGTCGGTCCTCGGTGGCCGCGAGCAGCAGCTCGGGGCGCCTGGTCAGCGCCTCCACGAGCAGGGCCGCGCGGCCCGCGTTGGCGGCCGCGTCCACATGGGGGACGGACCGCGGAAGAAGGCCGCGGGCGGTCTCGGTGAGCACCGGCCGGCCGGGGACGAAGACCACCGGCACGATGGAGTCCGCCGGATCCATCCTGATGGCGCGTGCCGCCCCGCCGTCGGTCCAGGCCAGTGTGAAGCCGCCGAGCAGGCAGGCGGCGACGTTGTCGGGGTGCCCCTCGATCTCCGTGGCGAGTTCGAGCAGGGCCTCGTCGTCGAGCTTCTCCGCGCCGCCTATGGTCACGGCCCGGGCGGCGACGATACCGGCGCAGATGGCGGCGGACGAGGAGCCGAGGCCGCGGCCGTGCGGGATGCGGTTGGCACAGACGACCTCCAGGCCGCGCGGCTGTCCGCCGAGCAGGTCGAAGGCGGTGCGCAGCGACCGTACGAGGAGATGGCTCTCGTCGCGCGGGAGGGTCTCACCGCCCTCACCTGCGATGTCGACATGCAGCCCGGTGTCGGCGACCCGGACGACCACGTCGTCGTACAGCCCCAGCGACAGACCGAGGGCGTCGAAGCCCGGTCCGAGGTTGGCGCTGGTGGCAGGGGTGCGCACCCGGACGGCGGCGGCACGGAACGCGGGACCGGCCATCGCTCTGACGACTCTCCTTGTGAGACTGCGAGTCTGGTTTCGACCGCGGGATTGTTACGGGGAATTCGGCTGTGCTGTCCGGGAGAACACTCCCCCGGATCCCCTGGACCGGACAACCCCGACAGGCCGAACGGGGCCTGCGGGCCATCACAGCAGCAACACCGCGGCACATGCGGCGGGGTGGGTTGCCTACAGCTTATCGAAGGAAGGTTCTGTCGCGACATAGGGCGCACAGGAGGCGCACGATGCGTGTCGCACGCTACCCATGCGCTCCAGGTCGGACCGGGCCGCCGGACGGTCCGCCCCGCGGGTGACGCGGCGGACCGGGAGCACGGCGGGGCGCGGCAGGACGCACGGGCGGGGCACGCCCCGGGCGGCCCGGGATCAGGTCCGTGAGGACCGAACCCCGGGCGGGCCGGAAGCTACGGGCCCGAAGCTACGGGACGAGGCCCAGCCGCTCGGCGGCCACCACGGCGTCGACCGGCACGGTGACCGGCTGCGGGGCCCCCGCGACCGCCCAGTCCGGGTCCTTGAGGCCGTTGCCGGTGACCGTGCAGACGATCGTCTGGCCGGGGTCGACCTTGCCCTCGTCCGCGGCCTTCAGCAGACCGGCGACCGAAGCGGCCGACGCGGGCTCCACGAAGACGCCTTCCTGCGAGGCCAACAGCCGGTAGGCGGCGAGGATCTGACGGTCGGTGACCTCGTCGATGAAGCCGCCCGACTCCTCGCGCGCGTCGAGCGCGTACTGCCAGGAGGCCGGGTTCCCGATCCGGATCGCCGTGGCGATGGTGGACGGGTCCTTGACGATCTCGCCGCGCACGATGGGGGCGGAGCCCGATGCCTGGAAACCCCACATCCGGGGGGTACGGGAGGCCGGGCCGTCCGCCGCGTACTCCTTGTAACCCTTCCAGTACGCCGTGATGTTGCCGGCGTTGCCGACGGGCAGCACATGGATGTCGGGGGCGTCGCCGAGCGCGTCGACGATCTCGAAGGCGCCGGTCTTCTGGCCCTCGATACGGGAGGGATTGACCGAATTGACCAGCGCCACCGGGTAGTTGTCCGAGAGCGAGCGGGCCAGCGTCAGGCAGTCGTCGAAGTTGCCGTCCACCTGGAGGATCTTCGCGCCGTGCACCAGCGCCTGCCCCATCTTGCCGAGGGCGATCTTGCCCTGCGGCACCAGGACGGCGCAGACCATCCCGGCCCGTACGGCATAGGCGGCGGCCGATGCGGAGGTGTTGCCGGTCGAGGCGCAGATGACGGCCTGCGCGCCCTGCTCCTTGGCGTGGGTGATCGCCATGGTCATGCCCCGGTCCTTGAAGGACCCCGTGGGGTTGGCGCCCTCGACCTTGAGGTGCACCTCGCAGCCGGTGCGCTCGGAAAGGACCTGCGCGGGGACGAGCGGCGTACCGCCCTCACGGAGTGTCACGACGGGTGTCGTGCTCGTGACCGGGAGGCGGTCCCGGTACTCCTCGATGATGCCGCGCCACTGGTGGGTGCCCTTGGTGGTCATGGGTCCTTACTCCCCTTCAACACGCATGATGCTGGCGACACCGAGCACGGTGTCGAGCTTGCGCAGCGCCTCGACGGTCCCGGAGAGGGCCGCGTCGGGCGCGCGGTGGGTGACGACGACGAGGGATGCCTCGCCGCCTCCGCCCGTCCGTCGCCCGCCGCCACCCTGCTCGATGGCGACTTCGTCACCGCTGCTTGGATTTCGGGCCTGCTGTCGTACCGTGTCGATCGATACGCCCTGCTCGGCGAAGACCGTGGCCACCTGGGCGAGAACGCCGGGTTTGTCGGCCACGTCGAGGCTGATGTGGTAGCGCGTGACGACATCGCCCATGGGGCTCACGGGCAGCATCGTGTACGCGGACTCGCCGGGCCCGGTGGCCTCGTTGAGCCTGTTGCGGCAGACAGCCACCAGGTCGCCGAGGACCGCGGACGCGGTGGGTGAGCCGCCGGCGCCGGGGCCGTAGAACATCAGCTGACCGGCGGCCTCGGCCTCGATGAAGACCGCGTTGTACGCCTCGCGCACCGAGGCCAGCGGGTGACTGAGCGGGATCATCGCGGGGTGGACGCGGGCGGTGACGGACTTGCCGTCCGCTGCGCGCTCGCAGATGGCGAGGAGCTTGACGGTGCAGCCCATGCGCTTGGCGGAGGCGATGTCGGCCGCGGTGACCTCGGTGAGGCCCTCACGGTGGACGTCGTCGAGGCGTACCCGCGTGTGGAAGGCGATTCCGGCGAGGATCGCGGCCTTGGCCGCGGCGTCGAACCCCTCGACGTCGGCCGTGGGGTCGGCCTCGGCGTAACCGAGCGCGGTGGCCTCGTCCAGCGCCTCCGAGTAGCCGGCGCCGGTGCTGTCCATCTTGTCGAGGATGAAGTTGGTGGTGCCGTTGACGATGCCCAGGACCCGGTTCACCTTGTCGCCCGCGAGCGACTCGCGCAGCGGGCGGACGAGCGGGATGGCGCCGGCGACGGCGGCCTCGTAGTAGAGGTCCCTGTCGTGCCCGGCGGCGAGCGCGTGCAGCGCGGTGCTGTCCTTGGCGAGCAGCGCCTTGTTCGCCGAGACGACGCTCGCGCCGTGCTCGAAGGCGGTGGCGATGAGCGTACGGGCGGGCTCGATGCCGCCGATGACCTCGATCACGACGTCGATGTCGCCGCGTTTGACCAGGGCTGTCGCGTCCGTGGTGATGAGTGCGGGGTCGATTCCCTCACGGACCTTGGAGGGGCGGCGGACGGCCACGCCGGCGAGCTCGACGGGGGCACCGATCCGGGCCGCGAGGTCGTCGGCGTGCGTCGTCATGATGCGCGCCACCTCTGAGCCGACGACTCCACAGCCCAGCAGCGCCACCTTCAGCGGACGCGTACGCATCATCCGACCTCACTTCTCATACTTCTACGGTTGGACCAGTCTCACTCACCGGACGGGGGTTTCTGTCCCCCGTCCGGATTCTGAGATGACTATTTCACTAGCCGACATCGAGGCGCAGGAGATCTTCCTCCGTCTCACGCCGGACGATCACCCGGGCCTCGCCGTCCCTGACGGCGACGACGGGCGGGCGCAGCGCGTGGTTGTAGTTGCTCGCCATGGCGCGGCAGTAGGCGCCGGTGGCCGGGACCGCGAGCAGATCGCCGGGCGCGAGGTCCGCGGGCAGGAACGCGTCCTTGACCACGATGTCGCCGCTCTCGCAGTGCTTGCCGACCACCCGGGAGAGCATCGGCTCGGCCGTGGAGGTGCGGGAGACCAGGGCCACGCTGTACTCGGCGTCGTAGAGGGCGGTCCGGATGTTGTCGGACATCCCGCCGTCGACGCTGACGTAGGTGCGCAGCCCGTCCAGCGGCTTGATGGTGCCGACCTCGTACAGGGTGAAGGCGGTCGGCCCGACGATGGCGCGCCCCGGCTCGACGGAGATGCGCGGGGTGGCGAGACCGGCCGCCTCGCACTCACGGGTGACGATCTCGCCGAGCGCCTTGGCGATCTCGTGCGGCTCGCGGGGGTCGTCCTCGGAGGTGTACGCGATACCGAGGCCGCCGCCGAGGTCGATCTCGGGGAGCTCCACGCCGTGTTCGTCGCGTACCTCGGCGAGGAGCTGCACGACGCGGCGGGCGGAGACCTCGAAGCCGGCCATGTCGAAGATCTGCGAGCCGATGTGCGAGTGGATGCCGATGAGTTCGAGCCCGTCGAGCTTGAGCGCCCTGCGGACGGCTTCGGCGGCCTGCCCTCCCCCAGTCTCCGACTGGGAGGTGCCCCCAGCGAGCGCGATCCCGAACTTCTGGTCCTCGTGGGCGGTGGCGATGAACTCGTGGGTGTGCGCCTCGACGCCGACCGTCACCCGGATCTGGACCCGCTGGCGCACTCCGCGGCTCTGCGCGATGTGGGCGACCCGGACGATCTCCTGGAACGAGTCGAGCACGATACGGCCGACCCCGGCCTCGACGGCCCGCTCGATCTCGTCGGTGGACTTGTTGTTGCCGTGGAAGGCGATGCGCTCGGCGGGCATTCCCGCGGCGAGCGCGGTGGCCAGCTCGCCGCCGGAGCAGACGTCGAGGTTGAGCCCCTCCTCCTGGAGCCACGTCACGACGGCGCGCGAGAGGAACGCCTTGCCCGCGTAGAACACGTCCGCGTCCGGCCCGAAGGCATCCGCCCAGGCCCGGCACCTGGCCCGGAAGTCGGCCTCGTCGAGGAAGTAGGCGGGGGTGCCGAACTCCTCGGCCAGCCGGGTCACTTCGATGCCGCCGACGGTGACGACGCCGTCCGCGTTCCGGTCGACCGTACGCGACCAGACCTTCTCGTCCAGGGAGTTGAGGTCCTCGGCGGGGGCGGAGTAGTGGCCCTCGGTGTAGACATCGGCGTGCCGGGGCCCGGCGGGGTGTGCGGAACGGCTCATCTCTTCGCTCTTTCAGATGTGTTCGGGTGCGCTGATACCGAGCAGGGACAGGCCGCCTGCCAGCACCGTCCCGGCGGCCTCGGTGAGGGCGAGCCGGGAGCGGTGGGCGGCCGAGGGTTTCTCGTCCCCGACGGGGAGCACCGCGACATGGAACGCCAGAAAGGCATCGGCGACCACGACGAGCTGCCGCGCGATCCGGTGACCGGCAGCGGTTTCGACGGCCGCCGGGTAGTCGGCGAGGGCCGCGACCAGCGCGGCGGCCGCACGGTCCCGCTCGCAGGACGCGTCGTACGCGGTCCCGTACGCGGCGCCGAAGCCGAGATCCCGGGCGTTACGGAGCAGGGCGCGGCTGCGGGCGTGGGCGTACTGCACCCGGAACAGCGGATTGCTCTCACGCCGCACCAGCAGCTCGTCGCCCCCGCCGCCGAAGAGGGCACCCCAGCGGGCGGCGTCGCGGCCGGGACGGTCGGTGGGAGCGGGGGCGGGGGCCGGTACCGGGGCTCGGCCGGGGGTGCCGGCCGG
>NZ_JAAGLN010000070.1 GCF_010548145.1 Streptomyces sp. SID10853 | reverse complement strand
GCAGCAGCGTCAGCCGCTCGCACTCGACGGCGCCCAGCGGCAGTTCGCCGGTGCCGGGCCCGGTCGGGTACAGCAGCGAGAAGGCGTGCCGCCCCGCCACGGAACGCCGGATCAGCACCCGCCCGTCGGCCATCGGCAGCACATCGGAGCCGGGCTCCTCCGGCTGCAGGCCGGGGAGTTCCACCGCGTACGGCTCGGGGCCGTCCAGCGTCCAGCGCTCGGGGAACCAGGCGTCCCCGGCGCGGCGAGCCAGCCGGGCCGCGTAGGAACCGTCGCCGGCGATGGTGAGTCCGGCCGTCTCCGGCACCGGGCCGCCGCGGTGCGCGCGGTCCGCCGCACTGTCTGCGTCGTCCGTCGTACTGTCTGCGGCGCGGTCCGCGGCAGAGCCTGGGGCGTCGTCCGTCGCACCGTCCACGGCCTGATCCGTCCGGTCCGTCCGGTCCGTCCGGTCCGTCGCGCGGTCCGCCGCGCCGCCCCCTGCGGCGGTCCGTACGACGGTCAGCACTGCGGTCCGTACTCCGGTCCGTACGGCGGTCTCTGTCGGGCTCTTCGTGGCCGAGGGCGTCATATTTCGGTCACCTCCGGACACCGAAGCTAGTTTTCGTACGTCCTGCCGAGTCGGCCCGTGCCTGCCGCTTCACACATACGGGTGGCTGTCCCGGTGTTCGCCTGAGGGGGAGGGGGCGGGTGTGCTCACAACCGGGGCACAGCTTAAGGTAAGGCACACCTAAGTGGTTTCTGTCAGGAGCTTCCCCATGTCCATACGCCGTCGCAGCACCGCTGCCGCCGCCCTCGCGCTCACCGGCGCGCTCGCCCTCACCGCCTGCGGAAGCAGCGACAGCGGCGACGGAGGGGCCGGCTCGGGCAAGGCCGACTCGGCGGCCAAGAAGGACGTGGCCACCGGAGGCAAGCACTTCGGCGACGCGGCGACGAAGACCGCCGCGCTCGGCACCGACGCCAAGCCCGGCCAGTTCCCGCGCACCATCACCCAGGCCATGGGCAAGACCGTGCTCAAGGCGAAGCCCGAGCGGGTCGTGGTGCTCGACGTCGGCGAGCTGGACAACGTCGTCTCGCTCGGCATCAAGCCGGTCGGCTACGCCCCCACCGAGGGCAGCGAAGGCATCCCCGGTTATCTGAAGAAGAACGCGGGCGACCCGAAGAACGTCGGCACCATCAACAGCCTCAACCTGGAGGCCATCGCCAACCTCCACCCGGACCTGATCCTCGGCAGCCAGCTGCGCGCCGCGGACAAGTACGACCAGCTCAAGAAGATCGCGCCGACCGTCTTCTCCATCCGCCCCGGCTTCACCTGGAAGCAGAACTACCTGCTGAACGCCGCGGCCCTGGACCGGACGGCGCAGGCCAAGGCCGAGCTCGGCGCGTACGAGAAGCGGGCCAGGAAGCTGGGGACCGAGGTCGGCCCCCACAAGCCGACCATCTCGATGGTCCGCTACATGCCCGACCGGATCCGGCTCTACGCCGAGGACTCCTTCATCGGCACGATCCTCCAGGACGCCGGGCTGCCGCGGCCCAAGAGCCAGCAGGTGAAGGACCTCGCGGTGGAGGTCAGCCCGGAGAAGATCGACTCGGCCGACGCGGACTGGATCTTCACCGGTGTGTACGGCGACCCCAAGGCGACCAAGCGCGACACCGTCCAGGCCAACCCGCTCTGGAAGAACCTCAGGGCGGTCAAGGACGGACAGGCGAAGAACGTCCCGGACGAGACCTGGTACCTGGGGCTCGGCGTGACGGCGGCCAACAAGGTCCTCGACGACCTCCAGGGGTACCTCGTCAAGTAGGACAGCGGGGGGCAGTGGGGGACAGCGGGGGTATCGGGTCCGGCCGGGAACGGCGGCGCGGGGCCGGCTGGCTTCACAGCAGGTCCGCCGGGCCGCACAGCAGGTCCGCAGGGGCCGACCGGCAGCCGGGGCACGGAGCGCGGGTAACCTGTAAGCGTGCCCCGTCTGTCTGAAGTCCTCTCCGCGCTCGACGCCCTGTGGCCGCCCGAGCGGGCCGAATCCTGGGACGCCGTCGGCACGGTCTGCGGTGACCCCGGCGACGAGGTCGACCGCGTCCTCTTCGCCGTCGACCCCGTCCAGGAGATCGCCGACGAGGCCGTACGGCTCGGCGCCCAGCTGGTCGTCACGCACCACCCGCTCTATCTGCGCGGTACGACGACGGTCGCGGCCGGCACCTTCAAGGGCCGGGTCGTCCACACCCTGATCAGACACGGCATCGCCCTGCACGTCGCGCACACCAACGCCGACACCGCCGACCCCGGCGTCTCCGACGCCCTCGCGGGCGCCCTCGACCTGCGGGTGGTGGGTCCGCTCGTCCCCGACCCCACGGATCCGCTCGGCCGCCGCGGTCTCGGCCGTGTCTGCGAGCTCGACCACCCGCTGCCGCTGCGGGAGTTCGCCGCTCTGGCCGCGGCCAGGCTGCCCGCCACCGCGCAGGGCATCCGCGTCGCGGGCGACCCGGGCGCGCTCGTCCGTACCGTCGCGGTCAGCGGCGGATCGGGCGACAGCCTCTTCGGGCAGGCACGCGCCGCAGGAGCCGATGCCTTCCTCACCGCGGACCTGCGCCACCACCCGGTGTCCGAAGCCGTGCAGCAGTCGTCCGTGCAGCAGTCGCCGCTCGGCCTGCTCGACGCGGCACACTGGGCCACCGAGTGGCCCTGGTGCACCCAGGCCGCGGCCCAGCTCGACGAGATTTCCGACCGGAACGGATGGGGTCTGCGCACCCATGTGTCCCGTACGGTCACAGACCCCTGGACCGCCCACGCGGCGTCCACCGCAACCGAGCATTCTGGAGCCCCCAACTGAACGCCGCGCACGCCGACCAGATCCGACTTCTCGACGTCCAGTCCCTCGACGTACGCCTGTCGCAGCTCGCGCACAAGCGCAAGTCGCTGCCGGAGCACGCCGAGATCGACTCCCTGACCAAGGACCTCACCCAGCTCCGTGACCTGCGCGTCGCCGTGCAGACCGAGGAGAGCGACACCGCCCGCGAGCAGACCAAGGCCGAGCAGGACGTCGACCAGGTCCGCCAGCGCTCGCTCCGCGACCAGCAGCGCCTCGACTCCGGCGCGGTCAGCTCGCCCAAGGACCTGGAGAACCTCCAGCGCGAGATCGCCTCGCTGGCCAAGCGCCAGGGCGACCTGGAGGACGTGGTCCTGGAGGTCATGGAGCGCCGCGAGTCCGCGCAGGAGCGGGCCACCGAGCTCACCGAGCGGGTCGCGTCCGTCGAGGCCAAGGTGGCCGACGCCACCGAGCGCCGGGACGTGGCCGCCGCCGAGATCGACCGCGAGACCGGCACGCTCACCAAGGAGCGCGAGGTCGTGGCCGGTTCGGTCCCCGCCGACCTGATGAAGCTCTACGAGAAGCTGCGCGAGCAGCAGGGCGGCGTGGGCGCGGCCCGGCTCTACCAGCGGCGCTGCGAGGGCTGCCGTCTGGAGCTGAACATCACCGAGGTGAACGAGGTCAAGGCGGCCTCTCCCGACACGGTCCTGCGCTGCGAGAACTGCCGCCGCATCCTGGTGCGTACGGCCGACTCGGGTATCTGATGCGGGAGTTCGTCGTGGAGGCGGACGGCGGCTCCCGGGGCAACCCGGGCCCCGCCGGTTACGGCGCCGTCGTGCTCGACCCGGTCAGCGGGGAGACGCTCACCGAGGCCGCGGAGTACATCGGCATCGCGACGAACAACGTGGCGGAGTACCGGGGCCTGATCGCCGGGCTGCGCGCCGCCGCCGCGCTGGACCCGGCGGCCCGGGTCCGGGTCCGGATGGACTCCAAGCTGGTCGTCGAGCAGATGTCGGGGCGCTGGCAGATCAAGCACCCCGACATGAAACCGCTGGCCGCGAGGGCGGCGGCGGTGCTGCCCGGCGAGCAGGTGACGTACGAGTGGATCCCGCGCGCGCAGAACAAGCACGCGGACCGGCTCGCGAACGAGGCGATGGACGCGGGCCGGGCCGGGGGACAGTGGCAGCCGTCGGACTCGACGGCGGAACTCGCCGCGCGGGACGGCCTGGCCCAGGACGCCTTGGCCCGGGATGGCCTGGCCCGGGAGGAGTCGGCCCGTGAGGAACCGGCCCGGGCTGATTCCGCACGCGACCGGGGCGCCGGGGGAGCCCCCGTGGCCACCTCCCCGGTGGCCACCGGGGAGGTCTCCGGCGCCGGTGAAGGTGCTCCCGCGCCGTCCGTCGGCTGGGGGGCCGCCGCTGATCTGGGCGCTCCGGCGACGTTCATCCTGCTGCGGCACGGCGAGACGGCGCTCACTCCGCAGAAGCGGTTCTCCGGCAGCGGAGGCACGGACCCCGAGCTGTCCGCCACGGGCCGGGCGCAGGCCGCCGACGCGGCGGCCGCCTTCGCCGCCCGTGGCACGGTCCAGGCAGTCGTCTCCTCGCCTCTGCGCCGCTGCCGTGAGACGGCGCAGGCGGTCGCCGACCGGCTCGGCCTTGAGGTGCAGGTCGAAGAGGGCCTGCGCGAGACGGACTTCGGCGCCTGGGAGGGGCTGACCTTCGGCGAGGCCCGCGAACGCTACCCGGCCGACCTGGACGCCTGGCTCGCTTCACCGGAAGCGGCGCCGACGGGCGGCGGCGAGAGCTTCACGACGGTGGCCCGCAGGGTCGCGGCGGCCCGTGACCGTCTGATCGAACGCCACCGGGGGACGACGGCGCTGCTCGTCACGCACGTCACCCCGATCAAGACGCTGGTACGGCTCGCGCTGGGCGCACCGCCCGAGTCCCTGTTCCGGATGGAGCTGTCGGCGGCGTCGGTGTCGACGGTCGCGTACTACGCCGACGGCAACGCGTCCGTACGGCTGCTGAACGACACGTCGCACCTGCGCTGAGCCGGCTGAGCCACGGGGCACCGCGGGGCGGGGCCGGGGCTTCGGGGGAGGGCCCGGTGGTGCGGGAGGGCCCGGCCCCCGGGCGGAGTCTCAGCCGCGCAGCGCGGCGGCGCCGCGGGCCAGCACTTCCACCCGGTCCCAGTCCCGGGCCGCCACCGCGTCGGCCGGCAGCATCCACGTACCGCCGACGCACGCCACGTTCGGCAGCGCCAGATACGAGGGTGCGGAGGCCAGCGAGATACCGCCTGTGGGGCAGAACCTGGCCTGCGGGAGCGGCCCGCCCAGCGACTTGAGGTAGGCCGTGCCGCCCGCGGCCTCCGCGGGGAAGAACTTCATCCCGGTGATGCCGCGCTCCAGCAGCTGTACGACCTCGGAGGTCGTGGAGACACCCGGCAGGAACGGCACACCGGAGTCGGTCATCGCACCGAGCAGCCGGTCCGACCAGCCGGGGCTGACCAGGAACCGGGACCCGGCGGCCACTGCCTGCGCGACCCCGTCGGGGGAGATCACGGTGCCGGCGCCGACCACGGCCTCCGGCACCTCGGCGGCGATGGCGCGGATCGCGTCGAGCGCGGCGGGCGTCCGGAGCGTGACCTCGATCGCGGGCAGCCCGCCCGAGACCAGGGCCCGCGCCAGCGGCACGGCATCGGCGGCATCGTCGATGACGACAACTGGAACGACGGGGGCGAGGTCAAGCACGGAAGTCATACCGCCATCCTGCCCCGGCGCACACGCCCTGCGCAACGCACGTTGCACCCTGTGCAACGCAGGGCGATCCCGGGCGAGGCCACCACCAGGCCCGGCCCGGCAGCGCCCCTCCAGGCCGTGCCCCTCCCGACCGGCCGCCTGACGGCCGAGCGCTTCCCGGCCGAGCGCCTGACGGCCGAGCGCCTGACGGCCGACTGGCCCAGCCGATCCCGCTCAGCCGATCCCGCCCAGCCGATCCCGCTCAGTGGATCTCGTTCACCAGCACATCCAGCTCCCGGGGCTTCCCCGGCTTGGCCGCCGCCGGGGTCTCCACCTCGTACCCCAGCTCGCGCAGCACCTCCACCAGCTCGTCGGGCCCGGCCGGAACCGCCCCGGCGATGAGCAGGTCGCGTACGATCCGCCCCTTCGTCGCCTTGTTGAAGTGGCTGACCACCTTCCGGGTCGGGGCATGGAGCACCCGCACCGAAGCCGTACGGTCGGCGACCTCGCCCTTCGGCTTCCACGCCGAGGTGTACGCGGCGGACCGGAGATCGAGTACCAGACCGTCGCCCGCGGCCTCCGGCATGACCTCGGCCATCGGGCCGCGCCAGTACGGGCCCAGCGCCCCGAGCCCCGGCAGCTTCACCCCCATCGAGCAGCGGTACGAAGGGATTCGGTCACCGATCCGCACCGCGCCCCACAGCCCGGAGAAGACCATCAGCGACTCCTCGGCCCGTCGCAGCGCCGCCGCTTCCAGCGTGGCGAGGCCGAGCGCGTCGTACAGCACCCCGGTGTAGATCTGCCCGGCGGGCCGGGCGCCCGCGGTCCGCAGACCGGCGTTCTTGGCGACCTCGCCGCGCAGCCCCTCACTGAGTCCGAGGACCTCGCGCGCCTTCTCCTCGTCGGCCGCGCACAGCTCGACGAGCTCGTCCAGCACGGCCGCCCGCGCCCCGGCCAGTCCGGGCAGCGACAGCGACTCCGGCTTCAGCGGGGCACCTGAGCCGCTTGCGGCCTTCCCCTCGGACGGCGGCAAGAGCACGAGCACAGCAGGTCTCCTTCGTACGTACGACAGCGACTGCCAGGGTAGACGGACGGGCCGAACGGCCCCGCCCGCCCACCACCTCCGGTGCCTCCGCGACAGGACGCGACAGGACGCGACAGGAACCGCCGACAGCCCTCCGCCGGAGCCGACGTATGCCACGATCGAGCGAAGATCTCCCATCTCACGGACGGTGGAGCCACCGATGTCCCAGTCTGGCGAGCGACCGAGGAAGGGGCGTGACATGACTGCCATGCCGCATGAACCGCTCACGCAGGCAGAGGTCCTGCTGGAGGGCTTCCTGGCGCTGGAGACCCCGGAGGGCTTCCGCGCGGAGCTGATCGAGGGGGAGATTGTCGTGACGCCACCGCCGGACGGGGATCATGAGGACTACATCAACCTGGTGGCGAAGCAGGTGACCAGACGTTCGCGGACCGACATGGACTTCTCCGGGAACAAGGGCCTGAAGCTGCGGAGCGGCGGTGGCTGCCCGAAGAACCATGCCATCCCCGACGGCACCTTCGCCCCGACGGATCAGAGGCTGTTCCGGGGTGCCGAGCCGTGGATGCCCTGTGACGGTGTGGCCCTGGTGGTCGAGGTCACTTCCAGCAAGCCGCAGGCCGACCGGGAGGCCAAGTATCGCTGCTACGCACGCGGCACGATCCCTCTCTACCTTCTCGTCGACCGTGAAGAGTCCTCGGTGACGCTGTTCAGCGACCCTGAGGGCGCCGACTACCGGCAGCGCTGCACCATCCCGTTCGGCAAGCCGCTGGCGCTCCCTGATCCCTTCGCCTTCGAGCTGGAGACCGCCGACTTCGTCTGACGTCCGGGTCCGGCCTGCCCCGGTCCGCCGGGTAGCATGGCCGGTACGGCAGACGAGTCGGCCGGACGGCCGCGTGAAGGTCTCTTGGATCTTCCCGAGGAACGTCCGGGCTCCGCAGAGCAAGGTGGTGGCTAACGGCCACCCGGGGTGACCCGCGGGACAGTGCCACAGAAAACAGACCGCCGGGGTCCGCAAGGCCCCCGGTAAGGGTGAAACGGTGGTGTAAGAGACCACCAGCGCCTGAGGTGACTCAGGCGGCTAGGTAAACCCCACCTGGAGCAAGGTCAAGAGAGGCCGTCGAAGGACGGCCTTGCGCGGACGTTCGAGGGCTGCTCGCCCGAGTTCGCGGGTAGACCGCAGGAGGCCGGCAGCAATGCCGGTCGTAGATGGATGGCCGTCTCCCCGGCGACCGCGAGGTTTCCGGGTGACAGAACCCGGCGTACAGGCCGGCTCGTCTGCCGTCACCGCCTCATGCCGGGAGTTGTGGCCGCGCTCGGCGCGACCACAACAGCCCGACGACGATGCCGGCCAGTTTCAGGCCCTCGGCGCACCGTGTGATCTCCTCCGGTTCCCGTACGAGCCTGCCCGTAAGGCAGCCGCTCCGGTTGCGGCGTTCCTCAGGAGGTGTGCCTGTCGATGAGTTCGGACAGGTGCTGGTAGCTCCTGGTGGCCGCGTCCAGGGACGCGCACTCCACGGAGAGCACCAACTCGTGATCGGCACGGGCGAGTGTGGCGACGATGCGGTCCCAGTCGATGACGCCTTCGCCGCAGGCGCAGCCGAGCATGCCGCGCACCTTGCCCCGGTAGCGGGCGGCGTCCTCGTGCGATATGTCCTTGGCGTGCAGGTGGGTGACGCGGCCGACGATGTCCTCCAGCCACTCGTGCGGGTCGTTGCCGCTCAGGTAGCTGTTGCCGGTGTCGAGATTGATGGTCAGCGCCGGGCTGTCGATGAGCCCCATGAGGCGGTCGAGCCGCTCAGGTGTGGCGGTGTACTCGCCGTGCGTCTCGACCGCGATGGCGATGCCCCTGGCCTCCGCCACCAGGGCCGCCTCCTGGAGCGTGTACCGCATGAGGGTGTAGTTCTCCTCCTCGGTGGTCCAGGACGGCAGCGGCCCGTCGTCGATCATGATCATGGGGGCGCCGCACTCGGCGGCGTAGCGGATGGCCTGGCGCAGATACTCGACGCTGACCTCAGGCTTGGCCAGCGGCGCGTGGCTGGACAGCGAGGAGATGCTCAGCCCCCGGCTCTCCGCGGCGTGCTTCAGGCGCAGCGGGTCATCGAGCATCGAGAGGCTGTGGAAGTAGCCGGCCGCGCTGAGCAGTTCACGGCCCCAGTGGACCATCGGCTCGACGTACTTGTAGCCGATGGCCGCGGCCTGGTCCATGGCCCAGTCGAAGGAGCCGTTCTCGAAGCGGGCGAACTCCAGGTTGAGCCCGAGTTTGATGTTGCCCATGGTGTGTACCTTCCCTCCGGTCAGAAACCGCGCTGGACGACGTACTCGTCACGGGTAGGGCCGTGGTACGCGGGAACGGTGATGTCCCACCAGCCGGTCGGGTGCATCTCGGTCCAGGGCAGTTCGTGCGCGCTCATGGCCTCGATGACCACAGGACCCGGAGTGGCGAAGGCGCGGCGGACGGCGTCCGCGAGTTCTGCGGGGTCCTCGACGCGTTCGGCCGTGCAGCCCAGCGAGCGGGCGAACGCGGTGATGTCGGCGAAGTACGGCTTGCCGTCCTTGGTGGTCCAGCCGCTGACGATCTGGCGTTCCTCGCCGAAGAGATTGATCTGGAGGTCCTTGATCGCCTCCCAGCCGCCGTTGTTCAGGACGACCACGACCAGCGGAAGGCCGAGCATGACCGCGGTGGCCAGTTCCGTGCCGGTCTGCAGGAAACTGCCGTCACCCACCATCGCCAGGACCGGCCGGTCACCGACGGCGGCCTGGGCGCCGATGGCGGCCGGCAGGCCGAAACCGATCCCCGACATGCCACCGGCGACGATGTTGGTACGGGGTCCGTAGACGGGGAACTCGTTGAAAGCCTGATTGGCAGGATTGCTGGAGTCGGTGACCAGGATGCCCTCTCGGGGCAGGGCCTCGCGGATCTCCACCATGGCGCGGGAGTTGGTCATCGGCAGGTGGTCGGTGGTCCGCATCGGGCGCAGGTGCTCCTCCCACTGCGCCTTGAGGTCCTGCAACTCGGCGAAATACTCGGACGAGCGCCAGTCCGGGGTGTCGCCGAGCGTGTTCAGCTCGCCCAGCAGGGCCCCCAGGCTCGCCTTGGCATCGCCGACGACACCGACCTCTGCCGGGTAGTTCCGCCCGATCTCGAAGCCGTCGATGTCGATCTGGACGAGCTTGGTGCCGGGGATGCTGAAGGTGACGCCCGGCTTGTAGGAGGAGGTGATGCGGTCGCTGAAACGGCAGCCGACCGCGAGGATGACATCCGCGGAGCGGGTGACGCCGTTGCCGGGGACGGAGCCCATGTCACCGCAGGGCCAGGCGTACAGGTCGTGGTCGGCGGGGAAAGCGCCCTTGCCCATGAAGGAGTGGGTCACGGGCGCGCCGAGACGTTCGGCGACGGCCAGCAGTTCGGCGCCGGCCCCGGAGGCGATGACGCCACCGCCGGCCAGGATGACCGGGCGCCGGGCGCCGGCCAGCAGCCTGGCCGCCTCGGCGATGCGCTCGGGGTCGCCGCCGGGGCGGCCGTGGGCGCGCCGACGGCGGGTCTCCTCCGGCTCGTACTCGCCGTACTCGGCCTGGAGATCCTGCGGAATGTCCAGCAGGACGGGGCCGCGACGGCCCTCGTACATGGTGTTGAAGGCCTGGGCCAGGACGGTGGAGAGCTGGTCGACCCGGCTCGGCTGCCACCAGCGCTTGACGACGGGCTCGGCCATGCGCGGGAAGTTGTTGCCGTGCGGCCGGTCGATCTCCTGCAGTACCCCGTGGTTCTCCATGTAGGTGTGCACCGCGCCGGTGATCAGGAGGAAGGGCTGGGAGTCGGCGAAGGCCGTGGTCAGACCGGTGAGCGTGTTGGTCGCACCGGGGCCGATGGATGTACAGCAGGCCGCGACCTTGCCGGTCGCGCGGTAGTAGCCGTCGGCCATGTGGGCGGCCCCCTGCTCGTGCATGGCAGGGACGACTTCGATCTCGTCCTTGCGGTCGACGAAGGCGTCGACAAGTGCGGTGTTGCCGTGTCCCGGGACGGCGAAGACCTTCTCCACTCCTTCGCGGATCAGGAAGTCGACGACGATCTGGCCGCCGGTGAGCCTGGGCATAGCTACCTCTTGTTCGTGTGCTGGGCGGGGGCGGCGGGGGAGCCGCCGGTGAGGTGGTCCGCGACGCGCAGGGCGTTCGCGGCGATGGTCAGCGCCGGGTTCATCACCGGCAGCGACGGAAAGAAGGACGAGTCGACGACGTACAGGTTGTCGACGTCGTGCGAGCGGCAGTTGGCGTCCAGCGCCGAGGTCGCGGGGTCGGTGCCGGCCCGTACGGTGCCCGCCTGGTGGGAGTTGACCTCGATGCCGGTCCGCTGGCTGAACACCAGGGGGTACCCCATGCCGCGCAGGATCTTCCTGGTCTCCCGGACGAGGACCTCGTGCGCACGGACGTTGTTGGGCCTCCAGTCGACCTGGATGTCCCCGGCGGGGGTCAGGGTGACGCGGTTGCCGGAGTCGGGCAGGTCCTCGGTGAACAGCCACCAGTCGATGCTGCGGTGGGCGGCGTAGCGGAGTGCCCAGGCGGGGATGGCGGGGCGCTGGCCGGCCATCATGTCCGCCTGGAGCTTGCCGATGAGCTGGACGTGCCCCAGCGGGTAGGGGTGGTCCGCGGTGCCCTTGGTGTAGAAGTCGTTGAAGTACAGGGTCTTCTGGAACTCCGCGGTGTTCTTCCGGGTCGGGTGGACGCCGACCATCACGGAGTTGTTGTGCACCATGTAGTGGCGGCCGACCGTGCCGGAGGAGTTGCCGAGCCCGTCCGGGTGCTGCGGGCTCGCCGAGCGCAGCAGGAGGGCCGCGGAGTTGACGGCACCGCAGGAGACGACCACGGTGTCGGCGCCGATACTGACGGGCGCTCCGTTGTGGATGAGCTCCACTCCGGTTGCCTTGCCGCCGGCGTCGTTCGTGAGCACCCGGGCGACCCGGGCGTTGGTGACCAGCTCGACCGAACCGGAGGCCAGGGCGGGCCGGACACAGCAGACGTCGGCGTCGGACTTGGCCAGGACCCGGCAGGGGAAACCGTCGCAGAAGGCACAGCGGATACAGGATCCGCCGTCCCGCAGGTCCAGGCCGAGCGGGATGCTCGACGGGGTGAGCCCCATCCGGGTCAGGGCGTCGGCGGCCTCCTGGACCGGTGGCTCGTGTCCGATCGCCGGATAGGGGAAGGGCTCGGACCGCTCCAGGGTGGGGTCGTCCGACCGGTCCCCGTGCACGCGGAAGAGCGTCTCGGCACGCAGGTAGTACGGCTGCAGGACTTCGTACGGGAAGGGCCACTCCGGCGAGGTGCCGGCCTCGTGCTCCGTCGCCCGGAAGTCCTCGCGGCGGAACCGTACGAGCGAGGAGCCGTAGAGCTTGGTGTTGCCGCCGACGTAGTAGTAGTTGCCGGGTGTGAAGGCCTTGCCGCTCGCGTCGTACCACTGCTCCGCGTTCTGGTAGCGGTGGTGGCGGAAGACGGCTCCGGCGTCCCAGTTCTGCTTCTCCTGCGGCAGGAAATCACCGCGTTCGACGAGAAGCACACGGGCACCGACGTCCTTGAGGGCGTAAGCCGTCGTGGCGCCGCCCATGCCGGAGCCGACGATCACGAAGTCGTAGTGCGACCTGGTGGGGCCGTCGTGGGGCAGAGCTGGTTTTCCGTTCATGGCGTTCGTCCCTGGCTGGAGCTGGAGCTGGAGCTGGAGAAGGGGGCGGGCGGAAGATCGGCCACCGGGTGTCGGGGAGTACGCGGACCGCTCGTCCGCCCGCCCCGGGGGGTGCGGCACCCGTCACGGTCCGGAGGAGCGGCCAGACAGGTGCCGAGAGTTTTAGTTATTCGATTAACCGCCGCGAGGCTAACACCGCGACCTCGGCTGTCAACAGGTGTGAAGGTGGCGCGCCCCGCCCGGAAGCACGCTGGGTAGGGTTGGCGGCGAACCACGCCGACGAGGGGAAGCAGACGCCAGTGGTCACCATGCGTGATGTAGCACGGGCGGCGGGTGTCTCCCAGGCGGCCATCTCCTACGCGTTCAGCCGGCCGGAGAAGCTGTCCGCACCGCAGCGCGAACGCATCCTGCAGATCGCCGATGAACTCGGATACGCCGGTCCGCACTCGGTCGGCCGTACGCTGCGCACCGGACAGGTCGGGGCGCTCGGCCTGATGGTCACGGACTCGCTGCCCTATGCCTTCGACGATCCGGCCACGGCCGCGCTGCTGCGGGGCATCGCCGAGGTCGGTGAGGTGTCCGAGACCGCGCTCACCCTGCTGCCGTGCCCGCTGGAGTCGGAACGGCTGACGCGGAACTCCGGGGTGTTGCTGCGGGGGCTCGTCGACGGCTTCCTCGCCTACGCCCTGCCCGAAGGGCATCCCGCGGTGGAGACCGTGCTGCGCAGGCGGTTGCCGGTGGTGGTGATCGACGGTCCCAACCCCGGAGGGCTTCCCTGGGTGGGCATCGAGGACCGTGAGGCCGCCCGGTCGGCCGCCGCTCATCTGCTGGCCCTCGGCCACCGTTCCGTCGGCGTCCTGGTCGACAGGCTGGTGCCCGACGGCTGCAGCGGCCCTGTCGCTCCCGCCCGGCAGCGCGCGGCACGCGACCGGGTGATGAGGGAACGGCTGGCGGGCTACGCTGCCGCCTTCCGCGCGGCCGGCCTGCCGTGGGAGGAGGTCACCGTGATCGAGGCGGGAGGCTTCCACGAGGCCGCTTCGCTGGCCGCTGCCGGGGCTCTGCTGGAGACCGGCCCCCTCACGGCCGTGCTCGCCGGTACCGACGTCCTGGCGCTCGCGGCGATGCGTACCGCCGGCAGCCGCGGCCTGCGCGTTCCGGAGGACCTCTCGGTGATCGGGTTCGACGACCTCCCCGGTGCGGCCGGCGCGCAACTGACCACTGTGCGCCAGCCGTTGGTCGAAAAGGGCCGCCGCGCCACCCAACTGCTGCTCGATGTGATCGCCGGCGCCGAGCCGGAGGAGATCCTCCTGCCGACGGAACTGGTCGTACGGGCGACGACCGCCCGGCCGGGGCACGGCTGACCTCACGTGCCGGATCCGCCGAAGCGCACGTCGTGGTCGCTCCACGGCAGGCTCGCCCCGCCGTGCCGGGCCGCGCGCAGGTCGCCGGAGCGGGCATGGCCCTCGAAGTTCTCCAGGCGGGAGGCCCGTCCGCAGATCTCGCCCAGCAGCGCGCTGCTGGCCTTGTCCCGGACCTCCTGGTAGGTCACGGTCTTGAGGTACTTGCCCACCCACAGGCCGCCGGTGTACCGGGCGGCGCCCATGGTCGGAAGGACGTGGTTGGTCCCGATGACCTTGTCGCCGTAGGGAACGCAGGTGTCCTGGCCGAGGAAGAGGGCCCCGTAGTCCCGCATACCGGTCAGGGCGTCCCGCGGTTCGGCGGTGAAGATCTGCACATGCTCGCTGGCGTAGGTGTCGGCCAGGGCGAAGGCTTCGTCCTGGCCGTCCACCACCACGACCTCGCCGTGGTCGCGCCAGGCCGCACCGGCGACCCTCCCGGTCGGCATGGCGGGCAGCAGCTCGTCGATGAACTCGATCGTGCGCCGTCCGACCTCCCGGGAGGTGGTGATCAGGACCGCCGGGGAGTCCGGTCCGTGCTCGGCCTGGCTGAGCAGGTCCACGGCGACCGTGAACGGGTCGGCGGTCGCGTCGGCGACGATGAGCACCTCGGTGGGCCCGGCGAACAGGTCGATCCCCACCTCGCCGAACAACTGCCGCTTGGCTTCGGCCACATAGGCGTTACCGGGGCCGGCCAGCATATGGACCGGGGCGATGGTCTCGGTGCCCAGGGCGAGGGCGGCAACCGCCTGCACTCCGCCGAGTACGTAGATCTCCTCCGCGCCCGCCATGTGCATGGCGGCGACGCTGACCGGCGGCGGGGCCCCCTCGTTCGGAGGGGTGGTGGCGGCCACCCGCTCGACGCCCGCGACCTTCGCCGTGACGATGGTCATGTGCGCGGAAGCGGTGAGCGGGTAACGGCCGCCCGGCACATAGGCGCCGGCCGCCGAGACCGGGATGCTGCGCTGTCCCAGGAACACGCCCGGCAGGGTCTCGATCTCGAAATCGTGCAGGGAGTCGCGCTGTGCCTGCGCGAAGTTCTGCACCTGCTGCTGCACGAAGCGCAGATCATCGAGCACGCTGGTGGGGACCGACGCGACGATGGATTTGATCTCCTGCGCGCCGAGCCGGTAGGACGGCCGGTCCCAGGAGTCGAACTTCGCCGAGTACCGGCGGACGGCGTCGTCGCCGTCGGCCCGCACGTCGGCGATGACCTCGGCGACTGTGTCGACGACCTCCGGGCGGCTGCTGCGCGCACCGCTCTTGGCGGCGGCGGACTTCAGTACAACGGGCACGGCTGGTCTCCTTGAGGAAGAGGGGAGGGGAGGGGGACTGTTCGGCCCGCGGAGGGGCGGCGGTCAGGCGTTCTCAGGGAATCCGAGGTTGATCCCGCCGTGGCTGGGGTCGAGCCACCGGGTGGTGATGACCTTGCCGCGGGTGAAGAACTGGACGCCCTCGGTGCCGTGGGCGTGGCTGTCACCGAACAGGGAGTGCTTCCAGCCGCCGAAGGAGTAGTAGGCCATGGGGACGGGGACCGGGACGTTGACGCCGACCATGCCGACCCTGATCTCGTTGGCGAACTGCCGGGCCGCACCACCGTCGTTGGTGAAGATCGCGGTTCCGTTGCCGTACGCGTTGCGGTTGATCAGCTGGACGGCTTCGTCGTAGCTGTCCACGCGGACGACGGAAAGGACCGGCCCGAATATCTCGTCGGTGTAGATGCTCATGTCGGTGCCGACGTGGTCGAAGAGAGTGGGGCCGACGAAGAAGCCTGCCCCGTCGGAGTCCGGACGCACCTCGCGTCCGTCGACCACGAGCACGGCGCCGGCCTTCTCTCCGGCGTCCACATAGCCGGACACCCGCTGCTGCGCCTGCGCGGTCACCAGGGGGCCCATGTCGCAGCCGCGGGTGCCGTCGCCCGTGCGCAGCCGGAGCGTGCGCGCCTTGATCCTCTCGACGAGTTCATCGGCGATGCTGCCGACAGCGACCACCGCCGAGATGGCCATGCACCTCTCACCCGCGGAGCCGTACCCGCCGTTGACTGCCTGGTCGGCGGCGAGATCGAGGTCGGCGTCGGGCAGCACGACCATGTGGTTCTTGGCCCCGCCGAGCGCCTGGACGCGCTTGCCGTGTGCGGCGGCCGTCTCGTACACGTACCGCGCGACGGGCGTGGACCCCACGAAGGACACGGACTCCACGTCCGGGTGGGTCAGCAGGCCGTCGACGGCTGTCCTGTCCCCGTTGAGTACGTTGAAGACACCGTCGGGAAGTCCCGCTTCCTTCCACAGCTCGGCCAGCCACAGCGCGGCGGTGGGAACCTTCTCGCTCGGCTTGAGGATGACGGCGTTGCCCGCCGCGATGGCCAGGGGGAAGAACCACAGGGGCACCATGGCCGGGAAGTTGAACGGCGAGACGATGCCGACCACGCCGAGAGGCTGTCGCACGGAGTGGACGTCGACCCTGGTCGATGCGTTCTCGGTGAAGCCGCCCTTCAGCAGGTGGGGGATCCCGCAGGCGAACTCGACCACCTCCTGGCCCCGGCTGACTTCGCCGAGCGCGTCGGAGAGCACCTTGCCGTGCTCGGAGGTGATGATCTCGGCGAGCTCGGGCTTGCGGGCGTTCAGCAGCTCGCGGAAGCGGAAGAGAACACGGGTCCGCGCTGCCAGCGAGGTGTCGCGCCATGCGGGGAAAGCCGCGACTGCGGCTTCCACGACGGCATTCACGTCGCTCCCGGCCGCCAGCGCCAGGCGAGCGGTGACCTCTCCGGTCGCCGGGTTGGTGACGTCGGAGTACCGGTCACCGACGCCTTCGAAGGCCGTACCGTTGCGCCAGTGGTGCAGCGTGATTGCCATGGACTGATCCATTCTGCTGTCGTCGGAATCGCTGATGGGGAGAGGCCGCAGGCGGAAGAGGCCGGCCGGGCAGGCGGCTCGTGCCGCGGCCACGAGGGGCGGGGAAGCGCTGCCGATGAACTCGGCGATGCGAGGTGTCAGGCGTCGTGGTCGATCTCGATGAGAGCCCGGCCCACGATCTTTCCTTCGCTGAGAAGCCGGTAGGCGTGGTCGGCCTGGTCCAGCGGGAAGCGCCGGCTGATCAGGGCTCCGGGGTCGAGACGCCGGTCGGCCACGAGCCGGCCCAGGTGCGCCAGGTCCTGCCGGGGGCGTCCGCCGAAGGACCCGCAGACCTGGATCTTGCGACGTACGAGCCGGGTGATCTCGATCTCGGCCGTGCGGCCGGCCGGTGCGATGCCGATCATCACGCACCGGCCGCCGTCGGCCGCCATCTCCGTGGCCTGCCGGAACGTGTCCGGCCGCCCGATGGCTTCCACCACGAGACGGGCTCCTCCACCGGTGATGTCGCGGACCGCCTGGACAGGGTCGGTGGCTGAGGCGTTGACCGTGTCGGTCGCCCCCAGGCGCGATGCGGTCCCCAGCCGGTCGTCGGCGACGTCGACGGCCACGATACGACCGGCTCCCAGGGCCTTGGCCACGGCTACGGCGCTGAGGCCGACACCGCCGGCGCCCACGACGACCACGGAGTCGCTCTCACGCAGCTCACCGACATGGACCAGCGCGCCGTAGGCGGTCAGGAAGGCGCAGCCAAGGATCGCGGAGTCCTTGAGGTGGCCGCCTGAAGGGATCGGTGCCGCACCGAGCGCGGGCATGACGGCGTACTCGGCCAGACCTGCCATCGAGTACATCCACACCGGATCGCCGTTGGCGTCGAAGAGCCTGGTCCTCCCGTCGTACAGGGTTCCGTTCA
The DNA here is from genome assembly GCF_010548145.1 of Streptomyces sp. SID10853. Classification (GTDB taxonomy): domain Bacteria; phylum Actinomycetota; class Actinomycetes; order Streptomycetales; family Streptomycetaceae; genus Streptomyces. The sequence goes on along the minus strand of NZ_JAAGLN010000070.1, from coordinate 12,167 downwards.
GCCGGTTGTGCGCGAAGAACGGCTCGCACAGTTCCTCCCGGCCCGAAGTACACATCGCGCAGGAGCCGCACGGCATGATGAAAGCGCCGACGATGCTCTGGCCGGGGCCGAGATGGTCCACACCGGCACCTGTTTCGACCACTCTTCCGGATATCTCATGCCCCAGAACCGCGGGGAAAGGGAAGGCCACCGAGCCGTCGTGGACGTGCAGATCGGTATGGCAGACACCGCAGGCGGCGACGCGCACGAGGATCTCTCCCGGCCCGGGCCTGGGCACCCGCAGGTCTGCGATGCGGAACGGTCCGGACGGGCGCGAAACGACGGCGGCTCTCATAGTGGTCCTCCAAGTGCAGATGGAACGTCCTGGCGCGGCGGGCCCCGACCCGGCGAGGTTCTGGTGCCTCGCGCTGGGGGAGAGCGGGCACCTGGCCGGCTGCCGACGCGCTCGCGGGGCGGGTGCGGCTCCCGCCCGGACGGGGGCCCTGCTCCTTAGCGCTCGCTGCCCGCGGTACGCGACTGATGCTGTGGCGTCCACCAGCATGCAGGGGAGGGCCACCCGCAAGGCAGACACGGACTGTGCAAGGATGTCGCTGAACACTGCATCATTCGTGCAATTCCAGGGCCCGCTGTACAGGGCACCATGGGGACCTGCCCCCCCGGCCGCGGCCCCGGGCGTCCCGCGTACGACGCCCCCGGCCAGTTGCCCGGCGCACCCCCGCCGCGCCGGCCGAACGCCCGCGTGAAGTTCCTATGTGCTCCGAAGAGGTTCCGTCATGGCTCTGTCCGTAGCAGCCGCACTCCAACTGGAGGTCTTCAGCCGGACCGAGGTCCGGGTGTATGCGGGTGAGGAGAATCTGGACCGGACCATCCGCTGGGTCCATCCTGTCGAGATCCCCGACATCGCCCGTTTCCTGACGGGTGGCGAGTTGCTGCTGACGGCCGGGCTCGGGGTCGGCCGGACGCCGGGTGAGCAGCGGCGTTACGTCCAGGAGGTCAGCGCGGCGAACGCCGCCGCACTCGTCGTGGAACTGGGTGGGAGGGCGTTCACCACGATGCCGTCGGCTCTGGTGGACGAAGCCCGGCAGCGGGGCCTCCCCTTGATCGGACTGGTGGACGAGCTGCCGTTCGTCGAGGTGTCCGCGCAGGTGCATGAGCTGATCTCCGACGAGAGGAACGCCGACCTCCTCGCCTTCGAGCGGCTCAACGCCGACTTCATCCAGCTGCTTCTGGCCAGTCGCAGTCATGTGTCCTTCGCCGAGACGCTTGCCCATCACGTGGGCTCCCCCGTGGTGCTGGAGGACACCGACCACCAGGTCGTGGCGTACGCCGGGGGGACGGCCGACACCGATCTGCTGATGAAGAACTGGGGGCTGCACGCCAGGATGGCCCACCGGACCGGGGCTCCCAGCGAGCACAGCAGGTCAACGGTGGTCCAGTCGCACGAGGAGCCGGGCTGTACGCGCCGCATGATCGTCCTGCGCGGCGAGGCGTGGGGCTGGATCCACGTCTTCAACGGAAGGGCGGCCCTCTCGGGGGCGCAGGCCTACGCCCTCGACCGCGCCGCTGACACGATCGCCATCGCCCTGCTCGGCGACCGGGAGAGCGGCGCGCGCGCCTCCCACCGGCAGAGTTCGCTGATCAACCGGCTGCTGCTGGGCGACATCACCGGCGAGCAGTTCGTCGACAGGGCGCTCAAGGTGGGCCGTGACCTGCGCGACCGGCCGCTCGTCGTGGCGGTCGTCTGCAAGGAGCCCGGTGACGACCACTCTGCCAGGGCAGTGCTGGAGCCGGTGTTGAAGAGCATGAAACTGCCGGCCGTCCTGGCCGACACGGGCGACCAGGTGCTGGCCGTGGTCGGACTGACCAACCAGGTGTCCGGGCAGCAGCTCACCGAACAGCTCGACACCCAGGGCGCCAGAGCGGGGGTGAGCCGCAGCGGTCCCGCCGAGCACCTGGTGGACGCGGCACGGCAGGCCCGCACCGCGGCGTCGGTTGCGGTCACCAGGGAGAAGCCCACCACGCTGCACTTCGACCGGCTGGGCGTCCTGCGCCTGCTCGTCGCCCTGGCCGACGGGCCTGAGCTGCACCGCTATGTCGATGTCGAGCTCGGGCCGCTCCTGCGGCACGATGCGACCGAGACGAACGCGCTACTGCCGACGCTGGAGGCCTACCTCGCCGCCGACGGCAACAAGACACGGGCCGCGGAGACCCTGTTCATCCAGCGCCGCACGCTCTACTACCGGATCGAGCGTCTCAACGCGCTGCTCGGCAGGTCCGTCGACGATCCCGAGGTACGAGGCGGTCTCTCCCTGGCGCTCCGCGCCCTCGACCTGATGGGCCCGCACCGTCCGGGTGCTGCTACTGAGGGCCGGTCGTGGTGAGGGGCGACGGCTCCGCCGCCCTTCTCGCATCGTGGTGCTCCCCGGAGCCACCGCCGATGCTCGCGTAGACGCCGGGGCGGGTCCTGCGCCACCGCAGGGCGATCAGGACGCCGACGGTCACGACGGCGACCAGGAGCAACTGCTGTCCGTAAGCGAGCCATTGCGGCGCGCCGATCGACATCGAGTAGTAGACCGAAGTCAGCGTGAGGAGGAGTACGAGTCCGGCGAGTGCGAGGACCGGTGCGACCAGGGTGTTCCAGACCCTCTCCCCGTGTTCGATGATCCGGAAGTAGCGCAGTACCGAGACCGTGGTCAGCGTGAACAGGATGAGCAGGGCGAACGTTCCGAGCGCGAACATGGACGAGTACATCGCGACGGCATCGAGCCCGCTGAGAAGGAACGGGAGCATGCAGATCACCGCTGCTCCGGTGGCGAAAGCGGATGCGTTCGACGGGGAGCCGTGCCGGCCGTGGGCCTTTCCGAGGAAGGCAGGCAGGATACGGTCACGGCCGAGCGAATAGAGATACCGCGACAGTGAATTGTGGGTCGACAGCGCACCGGCGAAAACACTGGTGACGACCATCACGATCATGATCTGAGTGAAGGTGTCACCCATGTAGTGGCGGAACCCCTCACTGAACAGAGTCGTAGGATTCGCCGAACCGGCCGCGGCCACATGACTCGGCCCCCAGAAGGTCACAATCGCCCAGGAAGTGAGGACGTAGAAGCCCGCGAGACCGGAGATCGCGAGATAGGTCGCGCGCGGTATGGTCCTTTCGGGCCGCTTGACCTCGTCGCGGTAGATCGCGGAGGACTCGAACCCGAGAAAGCACGTGATCGCGAAGAGAGTGGCGACACCCAGGTCCCCCTGGAACACATGCGCCGGCTGGAAGGACTCAACCTGGTATCCCTGCGGGCCGCCTGTGAAGAGAACGGGCGCGTTGAACAGCATCACCAGGACGACTTCCGCGGCCATGAAGACCGAAAGAACCTTGCCGGAAAGCTCGACATTGAAGTGCCCGAGCGTGGTGATGATGACGCAACAGATGGCGGACCAGAGCCACCAGGGCGTACCCGGCGCACCGAAGGAACTGAGTACGTTCTCGATGGAAACCCCGAAGAACGCATAGCTGCCGATCATGAAGACCAGGTAGGTGAAGGCGGCGAGTAGTCCCGTGCCGAGGCCGAGCGTTCGGGAGAGCCCCGCGGTTATGTAGGTGTAGAAGGCGCCCGGCTTCGGCAGGTTGCGAGTCATCGTGGTGAATCCGACGGCGAACAGCAGAAAGATCACGCCGACGAACGCATAGATCACAGGCGTGCCGATTCCGTTACCGCGGGTGATTCCGAGCGGTAGTACGCCGGTTACGTTCCCGATGGGCGCCGACATGGCGAGCACGGTCAGAGCGAGCTGAAGCGTGCCCATGGTGCCGCGCAGGTTTCCGGCAGGTTTGTCGGATGGCACGGAAAGGCTGACTTCGCCGGCTTCGGCAGGTATTCCGCTTCGAGAGCGTACTCCGGTGCTTTCGGCGCTCATGGTGTCCTTTCTGAGCCGCACTCGGACGAGCCGGTCATGCACTCGTGCGAGCCACGTCATGGGGGCGTCGCCCCGCCGATACCGGTCGACAGCAGTGAAACGTGGTCGGGCGGGCATGATATCCGGGTACCGGAAACGAGTGCGGGGGTGTCGCCCTCTGTGAAGAAGGGTGAACTCGGTGACTGCCCGTCGGACTTCTCGGAGTGGCGGCGCGCAGTATTCGGGGGCCTGTAGCTGTCCGTCGATCGGCAACTCTGAATTCGCGATGAATAGTAGAATGCGCCAACGCGACCGTGCATTGAAAGACACACTCTGTGCAGCGATGTGCGCCGTGCTGCACAGTCCGGGAAGTGCCGGACAGCGAGCATTCGATGGCACGGCAGCCACACGGCATGGATGCGCGGCATCGCGCGTACGCGGGTCGCCCCCCCCGCGTGATGCTGCCTCGGCCGGGAGCCCTCGGCGCATCGAGAAGCCCCACCATGCGCAGCATGGTGGGGCACCTTCGAACCGCTATGCGGTGGCCGGGCCGTCAGACGACGCTGACCTCAGCAACCGTTTCGGCGGGGGCTCCGCTCGCCGCCGCGCTGCGGGAGACCACCGAGACCGCGAACATGACGAGTGTGTTGGCCACCAGGGCGACCACCCCGACGTTGAGGTCCTTGACGGCCTGCGGCAGCCCCGGCAGCAGGCTGCCGACGGTGGCTCCGCTGACGGTCACCGCGCCGACGATCAGGACACCCACGACGATGCCCGCGGCAGCGCCCTGTTTGCTGACCAGCCTGCGCCGTCCCAGCGGTCCCAGGCTGACCAGCAGCGCCGGGAAGAGCTGCGTCACCAGGGCGTACCCCATGAGCATCAGATTCACGATGCTGCTGCCGCCGTTGAAGGTGAAGAACAGTGCGATCAGGGCCAGTACGGGCACCAGCAGCTTGGCCAGCCGGCCCACCGACTGGTCCGTCGTCGCCGGCCGGGCGAGCTTGTAGATGTTCTTCGCCAGACAGGTCGCCGAGGTCAGCAGGAGCAGCGAGCCGGGGACCAGTGCGGTGAGCACCCCCGCGCCGCCGACGACCCCCACGAACCACGGGTCGAAGGACTTGACCGTGATCCGCAGCATGGACAGGTCGGCGTCCGCCCCCTTGAGTCCGGGAACCGCGATCAGTGCGGCGAATCCGGCCAGGAACACGAAGAGCAGGACGAGTTGGTAGAGCGGCATGAAGATGGCGTTCCGGCGGAACACCCGCTCGTTCTGGGCGCTGTAGGAGGCGCTGAACGAGTGCGGCCACATATAGAAGCCCAGTGTGGAGAGCAGGACCGTCGAGACGAACCAGGACGGGCTGAGCCCGCTGTGCTGGAGGGTCAGGAAGCCCGGGTTCGCGGTGTCGATGGTGTGGAACATGTGCCCGGCCCCGCCCGCGTAGTGCAGCGGCAGATAGATCCCGAGGAACAGGACCACCGAGAGGATCAGGACGTCCTTGAGCACCGCGGTCCAGGCCGAGCCGTGGATGCCGGAGATGGTCACGTACACGGTCAGGGCGACCGTGCCGATGATCACCGCGAGCGTCTTGGAGATATGGCCGTACGAGGCTTCGGAGACGATGATCCCCATGCCGGTCAGCTGGAGGACCAGGTACGGCACCATCGCCACGACGCCCACCAGGGCGACCAGCGCGCCGAGCAGGGGGCTGTCGAACTTCTTGGCGAAGAAGTCGGACTGGGAGACCAGGCGGTGCTCCTTGGCGTACCGCCAGATCGACGGCAGCAGCCAGTACGACATCACGTACGCCAGTGCGCCGTAGCAGAGGATGTAGAGGGCCGGGCCGCCCTTGCCGTACGCCCAGCCGGAGGCGCCGAGGAAGGTGAAGGTGGTGTAGATCTCGCCGGCCAGCAGCAGGAAGACGAAGCTCGTTCCGAAGCTGCGGCCGCCGACCGACCACTCCTCCAGGTTCATGTCCTTGCCGCGGCGGGCCTGCAGGCCGAGGCAGATCGCGACCAGGAGGAAGCCCAGGATGACGACGAGAGCGGTCATGCCGGGTCCTCCTGGTGGGTGCGGGAGTCGTGGGTGTGGGGGTCGTCGTCGCGGTGCTCGTGGTTGCGGGGGTCGAGCTGGTAGATCACGGCCATGACCACCGAGATCAGAGCCACCCACAGAACGATCCAGAACAGGATGAAGGGCATCCCGAGGACGTAGGGCTTGACGCGGTCGGCGAACCAGATTCCGCCGAGGATCCCGATGAAGGGGACCGTCGCGAGGAGCGGGAGCAGGGCGCGGCCCGCCGGACGGGGCTTGGGCGCAGGGGGCATGGGGACGTCCCGGGGTAGTGGTGAGCGGTGTTGTTCCGGTGTTATTCCACTATGCGGAATCGAATTTCCGGCACGAGCGTAGCTGCCGGTACGGGATCCCTGTCAAGGCTCCGGAGTGACCGCGCCCAATTCAACATTCCGTTGAACTCGCCCTGGTGGGAGGGGGTTTGGCGGGCGGTGGCCCGGTGCGGGCCCCGCCCGTACGCATACCCGCCGGTGGAGGGGATCAGGCAGAAACGGATCAGGCGAGCGGATCAGAAAAAGGGGCCCAACCGGTGGATCAGGCGGCCAGGATGACGTCGTCGCCCCTGGTGTTCAGCAGCAGCGCACTCGTCCGCACCACCGCGTCCAGCAGCGCCTGCGTGCCCAGGACCAGCTGCTTGTCGGGGGTGTGCTCCCGGTTGGAGTGGGAGAAACCTCCCGTGGAGGGGACGAACAGCATCGCGGTCGGCAGCCGGGTGCTGATGACGCTCGCGTCGTGGCCCGCGTAGGACAGCAGCGGCTCACACGCCTCCGTCCGGCTCCGGCAGACGTCGTCCACCGTGTCCACCAGCCGCTTGTCGAACTGCGCGGCGGGCTTGGCGGACGTACGGTCCAGCGCGGCGGTGCAGGACTCCTCCACGGCCACCTGCGCCAGCCGGTCCCGCAGCTCCGCCTCGATGAGGTCGAGGGTGCTCTCCTGCCCGGCCCGGATCTCGATCTCGGTGCGCGCCGTGCCGGGCACGACGTTCGCCGCGCCGGGGCCGAACTCGATGACGCCCGCGTTGCCGATCGAGAACGGGTCCGCCTCGGTGCAGATGTCCCGCAGGGCCGCAGCCATCCGGGAGGCGACCCGCCCCGCGTCGGCCCGCAGATGGAACGGTGTGGTCCCGGCGTGATTCTCCTGGCCACGGACGGCCAGCGTGTAGCGGCGTACACCCACGATGCCGGTGACAGGGGACAGTTCGAGACCGGACGCCTCCATGCGCGGGCCCTGTTCCACATGGAGTTCCAGATAGCCGACCAGCTCGTCGGCGTGCGGATCCCGGGTCAGCGCGGTCGAACCGACCAGGCCGCCGTTCGACTCCGGTGTCACACCCTCCTCGTCGAACCAGGCGACGGTCTCCACATGGTCGGCCATGGGATGGCCGCTCTCGTGCAGCGTACGCAGCACCTCCATGGCCGCGATCACCCCGTACGCCCCGTCCAGATGGCCGCCGCCCGGCACGGTGTCGGCGTGCGAGCCGATCAGCAGCCAGGGGCCTTCGGTGGCTTTCCTGCGGGCGAAGACATTGCCGGTGTCGTCGTAGTACGAGTGCAGGCCCGCGACCCGCATGGTCTTGTCGATCCAGTCACGGCCCGCCCAGTCGGCCTTGTTCCCCGCGATGCGGTGGACGGCGCCGTCGGGTCCGGCACCGATCTGGGAGAGGTGGGTGAGATCGGTGAGCAGGCGCTGCGCGTTGATGCCGGGTATGTGTGCGGTGTCCATGGTGCGTGTTGTCCTCGTGGGTCGGAAGTGGTGGTTCAGTTCTTCTTGCCGGCACCGAGTGCGATGCCGGTGATGATCAGCGCCATGCAGACGACCTGCATCGCGCTGGTGGCCTCGCCCAGGGCGAGATAGGAGACGACCGCGACGAAGACGGGCTGGAGGTAGTAGATGATTCCGGCCCGCGCCGCGCCGATCAGGTCGATGGCCTTGTTCCAGGTGAAGTACGCGATGGCCGACGAGGCGACACCGATGTAGAGCAGGGCGCCGACCGTGCCGCCCGACGGGGTGAAGCCGCCCTGTGCGGCCAGGCTCACGGCATAGGCGGGGGCCAGCAGGACCGTACCCAGCAGGAAGGTCGTGAACAGGAACGAGATGCCGGAGATCCCCTCCGGCCTGCGGCGCAGCAGTGCGGTGTAGCCGGCGAAGGTGGCCGTCGCGGCCAGCATCCACAGGTCGCCCACGGCGAAGTCCAGGTGCAGCAGGACGGACAGCGACCCCTTCGACACCAGCGCGACCACGCCGACGAGCGCCACCATCATGCCGATGGCGCGCCGCCCCGTGACCTTCTCGCCGCCGCGGCCGATCATGCCGAACAGCACGATCAGTACGGGCGAAGCGGCCGCGATCAGCGCGAGGTTCGTGGCGCTGGTGGAGCGTCCTGCCTGGTAGATCAGTGTGTTGAACAGGGTGACACCGAGCAGCGCCGCCGCGCTCAGATACTTCAAGTGGGTGCGGATCAGGTGGCGTTGCTGCCAGACCGCCTTCGCGGCGAAGGGCAGTACGGCCAGCATCGCGATGATCCACCGCCAGAACGCGGTCTGTACGGGAGCGACGTCCTCGTGCAGGGCGCGGGCGATGACGAAGTTCCCCGACCAGATGAGCGTGGCGAGGGTCGCGAGGACCGGGCCGAGCCACACCACCGCGCGGGCCGAGCGCTCCCCGGCTCCCTCGGCCGGCGGCTGCGGCGCGGCCGGAGCGGGCTCATCGGGGGGTACGGCCTGCTCGGCCCTGACCGGGTCAACGGGGGTTTCCAACTGCTGCATCACTACATCTCTCTGTTACGCGTTCGTGTTGTTACGCGTTCGCGTTCTCTGAAGTCGGTTTTCGTACACGTGGGTTGTGCTGACGGCACTGGTGGTGCTGGTGGTGCTGAGGGCACTGGTGGTGCTGGTGGTGCTGGTGGTGCTGGTAGAGCTGACGGTGCTGGTGGGTCAGTCCCAGCCGATGCTGCTCCTGTCGGCCCGGAGCGTGGCGGTGTCCCAGCCGATGCCCGTGCTGTCGCCTGCGGCCACCGTGCCGGTGACCCCGACGCGACCGGACGCGGGCCGCTCGGCTCCCGCGGCCGCGCCGGCGGTGAGGCCGGTGAGAGCGAGGGCGGCGATGGCGGAAGCGGTGGCGATGCGGCGGACGGCAGCAGACATGGCGGTACCCCAATCGGGAGCGGTGAGTGTTCCGGGAAGTTCTCCGGGGGGCGCCGACCGGTCCGTTTCCGGTCCGGCGCGCTGCCCCGGTGAGGAACAGATTTCCCGATCCGCCCCGGCGGGGGTAGAGGTTCCGGGTGGCAGCTACTGCACCAGGCACGCTCATGCCGCCATCGCCGCAGGTCACCACCGCCCGGCCGACACGGCTGGCGGGCCCCGGCCGGGCCCGGCCGGGCCGGCCTTGTACGGGCGGCTGACCCCGCCTAACGCTCCTCTTCGAGCCAGCCCCGCTGGGCCGCCCGTGCGCCCGCCTCGAAACGGGAACGGGCATCCAGACGGCTCATGAGGTCGGCCATCATCCGCCGTACGGTCCGCAGCCCGATACCCAGTCTGCGGGCCGCGATCTCATCGGTCAGCCCCTGCCCGAGCAGCCGGAGCAGCTGGGCCTCCTGCCCGGTGAGCCCCTCGCCGTTGAGCTCGCGGTCGCGGTCGGTACCGAAGGGGGCCGCACGCTCCCACACCGCGTCGAACAGCGAGACCAGCGCCAGGATCACCCCGGGCCCGCCCAACTGGACCGCCCCGCGTCTGGTGTTGTCCGGGTCGACCGGCAGCAGCGCCGTCCGGTCGTCGAACAGCACCATGCGCACCGGCAGTACCGGGGCGGTGCGGACCTGCCCGCCGAGCTGGGTGAGCCACTGGGCGTACGCGAGCGTCGCCGGGTCGTTGCGCACGCTGTCCTGGTAGACGGTGAGGAGTTCGACGCCCCGTCCCAGGGCGGACAGGTCCAGCGGTCTGCTCGCCTTCAGGCTCGCAGCGGACTGCGCGCCGCCGGGCATGAAGGAGATGACCCGCGAGGTGCAGGCGTGGGCGAGCTGTTCGAGACGGTCCTGGATGGCATCGATCCCGGTCAGCTGCTCGATGTCGTGGCGGGACGCCCCGCGGTCGGCGTACTCCTCCAGGAGCCGCATGGCGGCCGCCTGCGTCTCGGCGAACTGCTGCTGTTTGCGCAGCACTTCACGTTCCTGCTCGGCGAGCAGCAGCGGAAGACCGACAGCGGGGTTGATCGGGCGGAGCGAACCCTCGGCCAGGAGCGAGGTGCGCAGCAGATTCAGCTCGGCCAGCCGGTCCAGAGCGGTTCTGACCTCGGTCTCGGCCCACCCCAGATGGGCGGCGATCTCGGCGACGCCCCAGTCGGACTGATCGAGCATGAGCCGGTACACGGTCTCGGCACGCTCGTCGATGCCCAGCGCGGACAACAAGACAAATCCCCCTTGTACTGCACACATCAGGATGTCCTGTCCGCCCCCGGAACAGATCGATTTTCGCAGGTCCATACCGCGCCGGGCAACCTCCTGCCGCGAGCACTTCCTGCCAGCGTGCACCCCTACCGGCCGGCCGCACACACCCCCAGGATCGGCGAAGCAGGCCGATTCACCCTCCCGTTCACCCCTCCCTTCCCGTCTGTGTCCTCCCTTTCCCCCTCCGCTTCACCTCCCGATTCCTGATAGAGGTCGGTCGATGCACATCGTCACGGTGACACTCACGCCCCGTGGAACCCCGCCCCCTGAGCTCGCCGCGTGCGACGTGGATCTTTTCTGGGTGTCGGCCCTCCCGAGCGACGGTCTGGAACACCTCCATCTGCACCCCGGGGCGGCCCGCGCCCACCTCACGTTCTTCATCCAGGCCCCCGACGCCGCGGCCGCCACGACCACCGCACGCGCCATCGCCCGCCGGGCAACGGAGTCCTCACCGGCCTTACGCGGCTGGCAGGCGGTCCGGTGGTGAGGAAGGGAAGGGGCGGGGCCTCTGTGAGCCGGGGGGCCTGTGAGCCGGGCCCCGTGAGACGGGCTCTGGGGACGGGCCCCGTGAAGGGCAAGCATTTCGAGTGATCCGCACCCCCCGCCGCACCCGCGTACCGCTCCGGTTCGTACGATCCCTCAGTGACCAGCGACGCTTCGCCCTCCCGGCGCGCAGTGCTCGGCCTCGCCGCCGCTGCCGTGCCCGCCGCTCTTCTCGCCACCGGGGCCGCACCGGCCTCGGCCGCCAGTGCCGTGGGCGGTGAGCGGCTCGGCCTCGACGGGATACAGGTACGGCGTCTCGGCGGCGCGCCTCCCGTTCCGAAGGCTGCCGCCCAGTCGTGGCTCGTCGCGGACTACGAGAGCGGGGAGGTGCTGGCCTCCTACCGTGCGCACCACAGGCTGCCGCCCGCCTCCACGCTCAAGATGCTCTTCGCGGACACCGTGCTCCCCAAGTTCGACAAGGCGCTCAAGCACCGGGTCACCGCGGCCGACCTGGCCGGAATACCGGAAGGCAGCAGCCTGGTCGGGGTCGAGGCCGGTACGACGTACACCGTCGACCAGCTGTGGCACGGGGTCTTCCTGCGCTCGGGCAACGACGCCGTCCATGTGCTGAGCGCCATGAACGGCGGTGTGCCCGCCACCGTGCGCGAGATGGCGGCGAAGGCCGTCGATCTGCAGGCTCTCGACACCCATGTGGTCAGCCCGGACGGGTACGACCACGCCGGGCAGGTGTCATCGGCGTACGACCTGTCGCTGTTCGCCCGGCACGGGCTGCGGAACACCGACTTCAGGGCGTACTGCGCGACCCGGATCGCCGAGTTCCCCGCCCGGGGCGGCAAGAAGTTCCAGATCCAGAACACCGACCGGCTGCTCGGCGAGTACAAGGGCATGATCGGCGTCAAGAACGGCTACACCACGCACGCCGGCAACACCTTCACCGGTGCCGCCACCCAAGACGGCCGCACCCTGCTGGTCACCGTCATGCATCCGGTGAACGGATACGACCAGGTGTACAAGGACACATCGGCGCTGCTCGACTGGGGCTTCCGTGCTGCGGGCCGGGTCACCCCGGTCGGCACGCTCGTCGCCCCGGTCAGCGAGGGCGGGCGCCCCTCGGCCGCCGCGATCTGGGCGGCCGTCGCGTTCGGTTTCGTCGCGGTGTTCTTCAACTACATCGCGCAGGACACCGTGTTCCAGTTCCTGCTGAACTCGTCGGGCGCGGTGGCCCTCTTCGTCTGGCTGGTCATCTGCTTCTCGCAG
>NZ_JAAGLN010000006.1 GCF_010548145.1 Streptomyces sp. SID10853 | reverse complement strand
GCCGGGGCCCGCCCGTCGAGTTCCCCCGCCGGGCCCGCGAAAACCGCGGCCCCGCTGCACGCCCCGGCCCCCCTCGCCTTCTCCGGGCAGCCGGTCCAGATCGCGAACGGCCCGCGCGGCCGCCCCCGGGTCGCGCTCACCTTTCACGGCCAGGGGGACCCCGCCATTGCCACGTCCGTACTCGCCGAGGCGGAACGGGCCGGCGCACACGTCACCGTCCTCGCCGTCGGCACCTGGCTCGACGCGTATCCGGCGATGGCCCGCCGGATCCTCGACGGCGGTCACGACCTCGGCAACCACACGCTCCACCACACCTCCATCTCGGCGATGAGCGAGCGTGAGGCGTACGCCGAGATCACCGGCTGCGCCGACCGGCTGCGGCGGCTCACCGGCTCCATCGGCACCTGGTTCCGCCCCTCGCGCACCCAGTACGCGACCCCTCTGGTCCAGCGGCTCGCGGGCCGTGCGGGCTATCCGCACGTGCTCTCGTACGACACCGACTCCCTGGACTACACCTCGCCCGGCACCGCGGCCGTCGTCCGCAACGTCACCGGTGCGGCACGGCCCGGCTCGGTGGTCTCGATGCACTTCGGCTACGCGGACACGGTCGCCGCGCTGCCCGCCATCCTCGACGCCTTCGACCGCCGCGGGCTGCACGCGGTGACCACTACGGAGCTGCTGACCTCATGATCACCACACGCACCACAGGGCTCTTCGCCGCCGCCGTCGCCACCGGCCTCACCGTCGCCCTCGCCGGCTGCGGATCGTCCGGCGGGACCGGCCGCCACGCACACCCGGCCGCCACCACGACCACCAGGGCGGCCGCCGCGCCGCGCGGCACCGCGGTGCAGTCGGCGCACCCCGCGCCGCTGGCCGGCATGCCTCCGGTCCTCGACCCCAAGGACCTGTACGCGGCGGACCGGCCCGGCAAACTCTCGCCCGTCGTACGGAAGTTCCCGTCCCTGGTGTACGTACCGAACACCAACTCCAACACGGTCAACGTGATCGACCCCAAGACGTACAAGGTCATCCGCACCATCCCGGTCGGTGTGCAGCCGCAGCACGTCGTGCCGTCCTGGGACCTGAAGACGCTCTGGGTCAACAACGACCGCGGCAACACGCTCACCCCGATCAATCCCGCGAACGGCAAGGTCGGGAAGACGCTCCCCGTACACGACCCGTACAACCTCTACTTCACGCCCAACGGCAAGTACGCCATCGTCATGGCCTCGCTCGACCGGCAGCTCGTCTTCCGGGACCCGCACACCATGAAGATCAAGAAGACCGTCCCGGTGACGTGCGCGGGCGTCAACCACGCGGACTTCTCGGCCGACGGACGGTTCTTCATCGTCTCCTGCGAGTTCTCCGGCGAACTGCTCAAGGTCGACACCGAGAAGATGAAGGTGGTCGGCCAGCAGAAGCTGCCCTTCAAGGGGGCGATGCCGCAGGACGTGAAGATCTCGCCGGACGGCCGGACCTTCTACATCGCGGACATGATGGCCGACGGGATCTGGGTGCTCCCCGCGGACAAGTTCACCACCCCGAAGCTGATGCACACGGGCAAGGGCTGCCACGGGCTCTACATCAGCCGTGACTCCAAGGAGATGTACATCTCCAACCGGGGCGAGGGCACCATCTCGGTCTTCGGCTTCCCGCAGAACAAGCTCATCAAGAAGTGGTCCCTGCCCGGCGGCGGCAGCCCCGACATGGGCGGGGTGTCGGCCGACGGCAAGGTGCTCTGGCTGACCGGCCGTTACAACGCGGAGGTGTACGCGATCGACACCACCAGCGGCAAGCAGCTCGCCCGCATCCCGGTCGGCAGCGGCCCGCACGGACTCGCGGTCTACCCGCAGCCCGGCCGCTACTCACTGGGCCACACCGGGATCTTCCGCTAGTGCCTGTCGGGCTAATCTGACTTCCGTCAGACATGTACCGGGAAGGGATGGACCCAGTGGCGGACATAGAAGAGGCCCGCAAGGCGTTCGAGCGGCTCGATGTGGACGGCGACGGCCGGATCACGGCGAGCGAGTACAAGAGCGTCATGGCGCAGCTCGGTGACTTCCACGTGACCGAGACCGTGGCTCAGTCCATCATCAGGTCCAAGGACGCCAACGGCGACGGCAGGCTCTCCTTCGACGAGTTCTGGGCGTCGCTGAACAAGTAGCTCGTACGTACGCGGCCCCCGGCACCACCGGTGCCGGGGGCCGCCGCGCTGCATAGCCGGGGGCGCCGCCTCCGTTCACTGCCGCAGCGCACCGCCTCCGTGCACCGCCTCAGTGCACCGCCCCCGGGCACGGTCCTGCCTGGGTAATCTGGCCCGACATGGACCGGGAACAGCAGTGGATGCGCAGCGCCTACGGACTCGCTGTCGTCGCGGCCGACGCGGCGCGGGCCCCTTCTCTCCTGCGGGAGTTGAGCCGTGACTGCGCCGAGCTGCTGCAGCTCTCGGCGGCCGCAGTGCTGCCGGCCGGGGCCGACCCGGCCGGCCGGACTCTCACCGGCGAGCAGGCCGCCGACTGTCTGCGCGACGACCGCGCGCTGCCCAACATCGACGTACGGGAACAGGCCCCGCGCCGAACGGGGCCGGCCGGACACGCGCCGGACGGCGGCCGCACCCTCGTCACGCTGCTGCCGCTGCACGACAGCGCCGGCCGCCCACGCGCCGTGCTCCAGCTGGTCAGCGGTGACCGGGAGCTGTCCGTAACGGAGACCGAGGCCGCCCAGCAACTGGGCGACCTGGCCATGGTGCTCAGGGAGCAGAGCGACGAACTCCACGGCCTGCGGGAGACCGCAGGCCAGCTGAGCCGGGCACTCGACAGCAGAGTCGTCATCGAGCAGGCCAAGGGCATGCTCGCCGAACAGCTGCGGACCGGCACCGGGGAGGCGTTCGACGTACTGCGTGGCCACGCGCGGTCCCACCGGCTGAAGGTGGCCGAAGTGGCCCGTGCGGTCGTCGACCGCGAACTGCGCCTGGGAGGCACGCCCCCGGACCGGTCGGACAACGGCTGAGGGGACGGCACCGGCTGAGGGGACGGCACCGGCTGACGGGGCGGCACCGGCTGATGGGACGGGAGAAGGGCGCGGGCCCCGGGGGTGTCCCCGCCGGAGCCCGCGCCCTCCTCCTGTCATCCGTACCGGCGGGTCAGGAGCCGACGGACACCGTGAACCGGACCGGATTGCCGTCGTTCGCCGCACCCGACACATCGGGCTGGCCGTCGGGGACCACGTCGTCGTACGGGAAGGCGTACCCGATCGGCGAGTTGGCGTGCAGCACCCGCGCCCAGTGGTTGGTGACGTCGCCCTGGTAGTAGTCGGCAGCCGTCGTGCCGTTCGGCTGGCTGGGGTGGGTGAGCATGATCGACCGGTTGAACCCGGCGGCGATCCTGGCGAGCAGCGCCTTCTTGTCGTCCGGGTCGCCCGGGTTGTTGGCGAAGGGGCCGTCGTTGCAGGTGAAGATGGCCTTCGAGTCGGGCTTGCCGAAGGTGTGGCCGCCGTCGAAGGTGAGGGTGTCGCCGCTCACCCGGCCCTTCAGGCTGCCCTTGCCGCCCTGCAGGTCGATGGTGAGGTCGGTGGAGCTGTACTTCTCCCAGACCTGGTCCACGTATCCGGTCCACAGGTCGCCGAACGGCATCGCGTCGGGGGAGGCGGACGCCATCAGGTTCTGCGGTGAGATGACCCGCAGCACCTTGCCGTCCGAGCCGCGGATGACCAGCTTGTCCCAGGGCTGGCCGTCCTTGGCCGCCTGGTCCGTGAGATCCGCGGCGATCTTGTCGACCGCGCCGTCGGGGAGCGGCGCGACGGTGTGATCGGCGTCGCCGGTGAGGGAGAGCCCGATGGGCACCGAGGTCACCAGGTCGACGTAGGAGATGTTGGCGTACAGCTGGTCCGGGTTGAAGGTGAACTCGCAGAACGACCAGGTGCGGCCGTAGTTCGGGTCCGCTTCGGTAGCGAAGGCCGGTTCGACCAGGGCGGGGCCCGGGTTCAGGAAGAAGTCGAGCTTGTCGTCCCGTACGAAGTAGACCCGGGCGCCGTACATCTGAGGAAGCGTCAGGGTGACCGCTCCCGCGCCCGCGGCTTTCAGCGGGATGGCGCAGTCGACGGGCAGCGGGGTCTGCGGGGCCGACGGCGACTCCGGGTGGTAGACGCTGCCGTCGGCGCGCAGCAGGACCCACTGGTCGGTGCCTTGTTCGTGGCCGGTGACATACGCGTTGACGTTGCCGGGCAACGACTTGTTCTCCAGGGCCAGTTCACATGTGGCGGCGGAGGCCGAGGCGCGGGGACTCAGCGCGCTTCCCCAGGCGGGGTAGGTGAGGGCGGTGGCGGTCGCCGCGGCGCCGGTCAGGAACATTCTGCGGGATATCACGCATGTCTCCTGTGGTCTGTGGGGGGCGGAGCACGGGAGGCGGTGGAGCTGTGGGGGGTGGCCTCCCGTAGGCCCATACTGTTGCGATGCTCGGGGAGTTGGTCAAGACCTATGGCTGAGAGCGCTCTCATATTCTTCTCTGCCTTCACCACTTGAAGGCGGAGAAGGCAGGCATCCGGGCGGGAAGCGGGCACGGCATCGGAGCCCGGAATGCCGACGCGACCGGCTCGGCTCCGGCGCGATCGGCTCGGCTCCGGCGTCAGCGGCGTCATCAGCACGGGCGGCCGGCGTGGACGGACGGTCGGCACGGGCGGCCGGTGCGGGCGGGTATCGCCAAGGCGCTCGCCGCTGCCCCGCGCGAGCGCCCCGCTGCCTTCCGGGTCTCGATCCGCATCGATTCCTACGGCGTGGCCCACTCCTTCAGGGCGCTCTTGCTCGCGAAGCGTGAGTTGGCCACGTTCTTGTCGAGCGGGTTGTCGGTGTACTGGTGGAAGGTCCAGGCCGCCTTGATCCTGGGCTTGCCCGCGGTCGTGTAGTCCGCGATCCACAGCCCGTCCCCGGCGTACGAGGTGGTGTCGTGGTTCAGCCAGTAGTCGCGGTTCGTGTACAGCAACACCCGGTTGTGCGGCCGCAGTTTCTTCACCGCGCGGATGAAGCTGTCCTTCTCGGCGTTGCTCGCCCGGGTCTGATCGCCGGTGGTCTCCCAGTCCACCGCGAGCAGATCGCCCCCCTTCTCGGGGGCCTTGCTGACGAAGTACTCGGCCTGCGTCTGGATGTTCCCGGGCCACAGGAAGTGATAGAAGCCGACGACGCAACCGCCGTCCCGCGCCAGCTTGGTCTGTGCGGTCAGCCGTGGGTTGACGTAGGTGTGGCCCTCCGACGCCTTGATGAACACAAAGGCCAGCCCGTCGGTGTCGAACGACGACTGGTACGTACTGACATCGATGCCGTGCAGCATGTGCACCGCCTTCCGGTGGGTCGTTGGGACTCAGGTATCCCACATTCCACTTACCCACTCCGGCGGGCTCGACCGCATTCGCTCACCTGGGCGATGTCAGAACCAGGGACACGTTGTGGCCGCCGAAGCCGAACGAGTTCGCCAGCGCCGCGTCCCAACGCCCGCTGCGGGCACCGCCGGTGACGACATCCAGCGGGATCCGGTCGTCGATCCTGGTCAGGTTCCGGGTCGGCGGTACGGTCCCGTCGCGCAGCGCCAGGAGCGCCGCCATCGCACCCAACGCGCCGGAGGCGCCCAGCAGATGACCGGTCATGGACTTGGTGGCCGTGACCACCGGGTGGGTGCCGACGGCGGCGGCCACCGCGTCCGCCTCGGCGAGATCACCCTGCGGGGTGGACGTGGCGTGCGCGTGGACGTGCCCGATGTCCCCGGGGGCGAGCTCGGCGTCCCGCAGCGCCTTACGGATCGCCCTGGTCTGGCCGTCCGGGTCGGAGGCGGTGATGTGGCCGGCGCTGGACGTGGTCCCCGCGCCGGCCACCGAGCCGTGCGCACGCGCGCCGCGTGCGCGGGCGTGCGCGGCGCTCTCCAGGACCAGTACGGCGGCTCCTTCGCCGAGCACGAAGCCGTTGCGGTCCGCGTCGAAGGGGCGTGAGGCGCCGTCCGGATCGTCGTTGGACGGCGACAGCGCCATCATCTGCGCGAAGGCGGTCAGCGGCAGCGGATGCAGGCTCGCCTCCGAGCCGCCCGCCACCACGATGTCGGCCCGCCCCGCCCGGATGAGGTCGAGGCCGTGCGCGATGGCCTCCGCCCCCGAGGCGCAGGCGCTCACCGGGGTGTGGGCCCCGCCCTTGGCCCCGAGGTCGATGGAGACCCAGGCGGCGGGGCCGTTGGCCATGAGCATGGGGACGGTGTGCGGGGAGACCTTCCTGGGGCCGGACTCCTCCAGTACGCGGTTCTGCCCGAGCAGCGAGAGCACGCCGCCGACACCCGTACCGATCACGACAGCGAGCCGCTCCGGATCGACGCCGGGCGCTCCGGCGTCCGCCCATGCCTCACGGGCGCTGACGAGTGCGGCCTGTTCGCACCGGTCGAGCCGGCGGGCCTCGGTGCGCTTCAGTGACTCCGCCGGGTCCCGGCGCATCGGGGCCGCGATCCGCACCGGCAACTCCCGGGCCCAGCCCGCACCGTCCAGGCGGCCGATTCCGTTCTCGCCGGCGGTCATCGCCGCCCAGGTGCTCGGCACATCGCCGCCGAGAGGCGTGGTGGCACCCAGCCCGGTGACCCAGACTTCCGTTCTTGTCGCCATGCCGGGGACCGTAACCAACCATCCAGTTGGTTGGCAACTCGCCTATGATCACCCCATGACGAGAAGCGCCCGCGCCGAAGGGACCCGCGCCCGCCTGCTGGCGGCCGCGCGCACGGAGTTCGCCGAACACGGGATGAGCGGCGCCCGCGTCGACCGCATCGCGGTGCGGGCGGGGGCCAACAAGGAGCGGATCTACGGGTACTTCGGCAGCAAGGAGAAGCTGTTCGCCGCGGTCGTCGCGGATTCGCTGGACGATCACGCGGTGCGGGTCGGGCTGCCGGACGGCGACCTGGGCGAGTACGCGGGACGGCTGTACGACTTCCACCGGAGCAACCCCGAGCTGACCCGGCTGATGATGTGGGAGGCCCTGCACTACGGCGAGGGGGCGCTGCCCGACGACGCCGTACGCACCGCGCACTACGCGCAGAAGGCGGCCGCGCTGGCGGAGTCCACCGGCGGGCGGCTCGCCGGGGACGCCGCCGCCCTGTTCCACGCCCTCATCGGTATCGCGGTCTGGCCGCTGGCGTTCCCGCAGATGAGCAGGCTGGTCCTGGGCGTCGGGCAGGGGCAGGGGCAGGGGCAGGGACCGCGGGACGCCGACGCGCTGCGCGCCCATGTCGTGGAGACGGCCCGCGCGCTGGCTCCGCCCGGTTCCGGCTCCCCGGAGTGAGCCGGGTGCGTCGGGGTGCGCCGGGTGCGCCGGGGTGCGCCTGGGTGCGTCAGGGCTTCCGGGCCACCGCCACATAGCAGGCGGCATCGGCGTCGCTGACCTGGCCCGACTCCCGGGGGTCGTCGGGCCGCCACCGGTAGGACACCGTGACGCCCGGGTCGACGAGTTCCCAGCCGTCGAAGAAGCGGCTGAACTCCGCCCGGGTGCGGAACTGCAGTGGCGTCCCGGCCGCCGTGTAGATGTCGATCATGCGGTTCATGGTCTCCGCGTCGAAGTCGGGGGTGGCGTGCGACAGAGCGAGCGTGCTGCCCGGCGCGAGCGCTTCCTTGTACCGCTCGATGATCGAGTGGGCGCCGTCGGCATCGGTGACGAAGTGCAGCAGCGCGTTGAGGCTGAGTGCGACGGGCCGGCTGAGATCGAGGGTGTCGCGCAGGGCGGTCGCCTTCAGCAGGGTGTCCGGATCCGTGGCGTCGGCCTCCACGTAAGCGGTCCGTCCCTGCGGGGTGCTGCGCAGCAGAGCCTGGGCGTGGGCGAGCACGATGGGGTCGTTGTCCGCGTACACCACACGCGCCGCCGGCACGGAGAGCTGGACGACTTCGTGGAGGTTGGGGGAGGTGGGGATACCCGTGCCTATGTCGAGGAACTGGCGCAGCCCGTGTTCCGCCGCCCACCGGGTGGCGCGGTGCATGAACTCCCGGTTCGTCCGCGCCGCGATGCGCACACCGGGGAACGCGGCGAGCACCTTGCCGACCGCCTCCCGGTCCGCCGTGAAGTTGGTGGTGCCCCCCAGGTAGTAGTCGTACATCCGGGCCGAGTGCGCCCGGTCCAGCTCCAGATCGACCGCACCCGTGCCGCGCGCCTGTTCACCGCGGTCCGCCATGACTGCCTCCCCTTGTCGGTCCTTGTCGGTCCCCGTCGGTCATTGTCGCCGCGCCACTCCTGACCACCATGCCCGTCACGTCACACGGAAACGCCGGCCGACAGCGGTCAACTCCGGTCCAGGACGGTCGTGTCCGGGAACCGGAAGCGGCCGACTGTATTTTCGGGTACACACATACGAGCCCAACGTAACGAGACGAACACCGATGGCAGCTTCTGTATGCGTCCCGGCGCGGATGTGCGGACCATGGTGTGTGCCGGCGCGCGGGGGCGTATCCCTTTCACCGGAGGCCGGTTCCAGCAGGGGGGCCGGTGCGGGGCACAGCGGAGCAGGTACGTGTATGCGTCGGACAACCGCGGTGGACACCACCGTCTTACGGGCGTTGACGGCCGGTCTGTCGGCGCGCCGGCTGCACATGGTCTGCGAGGCGTTCTGCGCCGAGCACCACGAGGAGTGGCAGTCGTACGCCTCCCTCCAGGTGGGCGAGAGCGCGACGGCGCACGCCCTGGTCCGTGAACTGAGGGCCCGGCTCACGCTCCACTGGGAACACGCGCTGCGCCAGGAGTCGGTCGAGGGACACGCCTGGAAGATCTTCAAGGAGATCATCTTCGAGTGGCTGGACGAGCGCGGCCTGGAACCGGCATTGAGCCGGATCGCCGCGCCCACAGGGGTGTACGAGAACATCCTGGGCACCTGCGACCCGTCGGCGCCCGGCCCGGAACCGGTGCGGGAGATGCGGGAGACGGGAATGGAGGAGGCACGGGAGCCGGGAGAGACGCGGGAGCCGCGATGCGGGCTCTACGCGGCCATCGCCGGTCTCCCGGAGCGCCAGTACGATGTGCTGCTGCTCCGGTACGTACTGGAATACGACGAGGCGCGCACCGCGTTCCTCATGGGCGTCCCCCAGGAGACGGTCCGCTCGCAGGTCCGGCACGCGAAGCGGAGACTGGCCGTGGACCTCGGCCTCGACGGGGCGCCCGGCCCGGGGGAGTAGCGCATGGATCCACAGCACGGGAAAGCCCCCGGCCGCGCAGCCGCAGGCCCGCCGCCCGCGCCCAGCACCCCGTACCCGTACGCCCCGCGGAACGGACCCCGGCCGGATACGGTCCACGCCCTCGACGGCCCCCCTACCGTGCCACGTCCCGCCGCGCCGGCCCCGGCCCCCTACCCGACGGCGTACGAACAGGCCGCCCACGAACTGGGCCTGGCCTGCGCCCTGGTCCTGAACGCCCCGCGGGCGGCGGCCGCCCTGGCCCGGCTGGTCGACGAGGAGCACCCCGACCCCGAGGGCGCCCTGGTCCTGGCCGCGCTGCTGCACATCGCCGGCAGATACGACGCGGCCTGCTCCTGGTGGCGGTTCGCCGCGGGCGCGGGCAACAGGACCGCCGCGTACACACTCTTCCTGGACCACCGCCGACGCGGCGAATACCGGGACGCCAAGTACTGGCGCACCCAGTCGGCCAAACTGACGAACCCCCGCACGTCCCCCGCCCCGGAACCACCGGAGACGGCATCCCCCCGCCCGGACCTGCTCCCGGAGGAAGCCCGCCACAGCCTGCTGGCCCAGCTCCACCACGGCCTCCCGCCCCACTTGCCCCGCGCCCTGGCAGAGGTGGCGGACCGGCTGTACACGCGGGGGGCGTGAGGGCCGCAGGGCCGGGGCCGCCGGGGACCGTGCGGCCGGCGATGAGTTCTCGCCGGCCCGGGAGTCAACCCTCGTACAGGCAGATTCCCCCCCGGAAGGCAGCAGCACCATGAGCAAGCTGATCGTCACCGCGTTCGTCACTCTGGACGGCGTCATGCAGGCCCCGGGCGGACCGGGCGAGGACGTCGACGGGGGCTTCGAGTACGGGGGCTGGCAGGTCCCCTACACCGACCAGGACTTCATGGGCATCATGCAGACCGCCTTCGAGCAGTCCGCCGACCACCTCCTGCTCGGCCGGAAGACCTATGACATCTTCGCCGCCTACTGGCCTCGCGTGACCGACGAGAACAATTCGATCGCAGTGAAGCTCAATGGCATGCCCAAGTACGTCGCCTCGCGCACCCTCAGCGGTCTGGAGTGGCACAACTCCCGTCTCCTGAAAGGTGATGCCGCTGAGTCCGTCGCCGAGCTCAAGGAACGGCTCGACGGCGTGATCATGACGCAGGGCAGCAGCGACCTCATCCGCACCCTGCAACGGCACGACCTCGTCGACGAGTACCGGCTGCTCGTCAACCCCGTGATCATCGGCACCGGCAAGCGGCTCTTCGCCGAAGGCGCCGCCCCGGTCGCCTGGAAGATCACGGAATCCCGGGTCACCGGTGCGGGCGTGCAGTACTGCGTCTACGAGCGGGCGGGGAAGCCCGAGTACGGATCCTTCCTCCTCGACGAGGAGGGAGCCGACGAGGGAGCCGACGAGGGATGAGGGCGCACGGCTGACCGACCGGCATTCCGGCCGGACGGTCAGCGGTTGCGGACGGTCACTGGCCGCGGAGCGCCGTGACCGCCGTGTCGAAGGCCGAGTCGCGGTCCATGGCGAACTCCTCATCGGTGAAGACCGGGGTGTGGATGTGCGGGGGGATGCCGCTGCCGTCGAAGGTCCGTCCCGAGCCGGTCAGGAACTCCTCGTTCGGGAGCCAGACCTCCATACCGTTGGGCAGCGCGCGTTCCAGGACGTCGGAGAAGACCCCCTGTGTGGACTCGCCGATACGGACGGTCCTGCCGGGCCGGTCGATGAGCGCCTGGGTGAACGTCTCGCCCGCGCTGACCGTCGTACCGGCGGTCAGCACCGCGACCGGGCCGGTGTAGCGGGGCGTGCCCCGAGCAGGTTCTACGGGAATGGGCTGCGGGCGGGTGTACTGGGTGTGTTTGCGGTACGCGACGTACGGGGTGTCCGTCAGACGTCCGGCGATGTGCAGGCCCAGGGAGTCGGAGCCGCCGCCGTTGAGCCGCAGATCGATGATCAGTCCCTTGAGGGACGCCGTGCGCCCGGCGGTCAGGACGGTGTCCAGCGCTCGGTCGAGCTCGGCGAGCTGCGCCGCGTACGACGGGTCCTGCTTGTCGTACGCGGCGAAGCCGGAGATGCGCAGATAGCCCTGCCCGCCGGGCAGATCCGCATAGCTGATCCGGCCGCTCCCGAATTCCTGCGGCTTCTCGCCCTTGAGGTCGCGTCGCACGATGTATTTCTTGACCCGGGTGTCCAGTTCCTGGCTGAGCATGGTCGTTCCCGGGCGGACCTGCGCGAAGTGGCGGTCGCCGTCGAGCACGGCGACATGCGCGTCGTACAGCGGCCTCACCATCTCGCTGAAGAGGGCGAAGAGTTCGTCCCTGGTCGTGTCGGCGTGCACCTGGGGGCGGTAGGTGTCCCGTACGGCATGCCAGTCGATGCCCTTGGCGGCGAAGAAGGGGTAGTTCTCCTCGAAGGACTGCCAGAAGACGTCGAACGTCGTCACCGGGTCATCGGGCGTGGGGTGCTCACACCCCGCGGGGAGCGCCGCGATCCGCCGCAGCTCCTTGTGCCCCGGCGAACCGGCCTCCCGCAGCGACCCCCGCTCGTCTGCCGGCCCCGTCTCCCGCGGTGATCGCGCGGGCCGGACGGTGAGCTCCGTCCCGTCAGCGGTGCGGTACACGCCGGGCGCCGTCCGGTTCGCTGAATCGCCCTTCAGACAGCTGACGGCCGTCGTCTGGTACTCCCGCAGCCGTCCGTCCGCGATCGACAGGACGGTGCCATAGCCTTCCACGCGCCATACGCCGTCGACAGCCGGTCGTTCCACCGCCGATGCGGGCGCCACCGCCCCGCCCGCGAGGGTCAGTGCCACGGCCGCCGTCGCTGCCGTCGTCGCCTTTGCCGTCCTGGAACTCGTGTGTCGCACGGTCTTCCTTCCCCTGGGCGCGCCCTGCGTCAGGAAATGACGATCGCCGACCTGTCCGCCCGCCGAACATCCGGCGGGCAGGTGAATCAGCACGGGGGACACCCCCACCACCCGACCGGTCCACCGGTCCACCGGGAGCCATGCGGCCGGCCCCTGTACCGATCCGGCCGTTTCTTGATCGCCTTGACACTCCGGCTCCCGGTGGGAGCCTGGAGAAGACGGCAGCGCGTGGCACCCCAGGGGCCGCCACCAGCAGCGCAGCCGCTGCCGGCCGCCGCACGCGGCTCTTCCCGCCCGCGCGGCCCTTGCAGCCTCCCCACCCTCCTAAGGAACTGTGCCCATGGCTGTACGAGGCGAGCAAGCGGTACCAGTGACATCGCCGCCTCCGAAGGCGCGGGAAGTCGTGAAATTCGCAGCCGTCGGTGTGTCCGGGGTGGCCGTCAATCTTCTGGTGTTCAACCTCCTGCGCCACACCACCTCGATTCCGGTGGTGAGCGCGAGTGTGATCGCCACCTTCGTCTCGATCGTCTTCAATTACGTGGGGTTCCGGTACTTCGCCTACCGGGACCGGGACAAGAGCGGCTGCACCCGTGAGATGGGGCTCTTCCTGCTGTTCAGCGCCATCGGCCTGGTGATCGAGAACGGTGTTCTCTATCTGGCGACCTATGGATTCGGCTGGGACAGCCCGCTGCAGAGCAACGTATTCAAATTCCTCGGCATCGGTGTCGCCACACTCTTCAGATTCTGGTCCTACCGCACCTGGGTGTTCCGTGCGCTGCCCGCACCCGCACCCGCGCCCCCTTCAGCACCCGGATCCCCGTCCGCTCCCGCGCCATCCGACGGCGGCCGTCGCGTGCCGGAGGCGCGTCGGCGGTAACGGTCCACAGCCGGCCCACGGTCGGCCTCGGGCGGGCCGGATCGTCGGCGCGTACGCGACACAGCACGCCCCGAGGTTGCGAACGCCTTCCCGCGGGGCAGGAACCGCCTCATGACACTGAGCCGTCGCTCCCTCATACGTTCCGCCGCCGCAGTCACCACCGCCGCCCTCGTGACCGGCGGCGGCACCGCGCACGCCGCGACCGCCCGGCGCGCGGCCGCGACCACCGGCAGTGCGGTTCCCACCGACTGGATGGCCGCGCTGCCGGACGCGCTGTCCCTGCTGCGGATGACGATCCCCGGCACCCACGACTCCTGCTGCACCGATCCGGCCAACGGCACCGAGTGGTCGCACACCCAGAACTGGGGGATCGCCGAACAACTCCAGCGCGGCATCCGGTTCCTGGACATCCGGGCCAACGGCCTCCAGGACCACATGGACGACACGTTCGGGATCTACCACTCCGGGTTCTACCAGGGCATCACCTTCGACGGGGTGCTCACCCAGTGCCGCGACTTCCTGCAGCAACATCCCGGTGAGACGATCGTGATGCGGCTGAAGAAGGAGGACGGGACCAACAACGACGTCGGCGCGGGCTTCAAGGACGTCCTGAACGGCTACCTGGACACCAAGGGCTGGCGCCCCTGGTTCCTCCTCACCGACCGGGCGCCGTCGCTCGGCGAGGCACGCGGGCGCATCGTCCTGATCGCCCAGTTCGACAACGACCTGCCGATCCTGCAATGGCCGGGCGGTGACAACGATTTCCTGTCCAACGAGTGGTTCTCGCTCCAGGACATCTACGAGGGACTGACCCTGCCGTCGTCGAAGACCGCGAAGGTCACCCAGCAGTTCGACAACGTTGCCGCGGACCAGAATTCGGCGCTGATGTACATCAACTTCACCAGCTACGCGGGCGGCGGCTGGCCCAAGACCAACGCGGACGCGATCATGCCCGGCGTGCAGAGCTATCTGAACGGCCGGCTGTCCGACACCACGCACCTCGGCGTCGTCCCCATGGACTTCCCGGACTTCCACTCGGACACGCTGAGCACCCTCATCGACTGGAACTGGCACTGACGCACGCCTCCGTCCGCACCGGACGGCGGGGAGCGTAAGCGCTGGTCAGGCCGATTGTCAGTGCCCGGTGCCAGGATCACCGGCATGGACGAGAAGACGTTTGACTGGCAGCAGTTCCTCACCCGGTGGAGCGAGGAGTGGGCCGACGCCCGGGCCCGCTCGGTGGATTTGACCGAGGACGACCTGGAGGACCGACAGCGCAGATGGCTCGGAGCCGCGCCTGCAACCGATGCGGACATCGGCCGTATGGAGGCGCGGCTCGGGTGCGAAATGCCGCCGTCCTACCGGGAGTTCTTACGGGTCAGTGACGGCTGGCGGCACGCGGGCGGTTTCGTCTGGATGCTGGCCGGCACCCGCGAGGCGGACTGGCACGAGGACGCGAGCGGTCTCGGTGAGACCTTCGACGAGTTCTGGGGCGAGGAGGACAGTCCGGAGGAGATACGCGCGCAGGTCGGCCTGTGGTCCCGCGCGCTGCAGTTGGACGTCCAGTCGGATGCCACCTATGTGCTGCTCGACCCGGAGGATGTGGGGCCGGACGGTGAGTGGGCGGTACGGGTGTGGGCGTCCTGGCGTGCCTCGGACCCCGAGCGGTATCCGTCGTTCGCGGATTTCATGGTCGCCATGCACCAGGAGTTCCACCAGCTGGAGGCCGGCCGGGACGGAGAGCAGGACGCCGCCACCTTCGCGAACGGGACGACGCGCGCCCAGGACGCCGCCGTGGCCCGGGCGCGGGTCGCGGCGCTGGGCGGGCGTCACGAAGAGGCGGCCGGACTGCTGAGAGAGGCCGAGCGGTACGGCCGGCCGCGCGCGAGCGAACTGCTGCAGCAGCTCGGCCGGCTGGACGGGCCGTACCGGGTGGGCGGACGGCCGCCGCACCCCAGCGACCCCTGCTTCCTCACCGAGCTGCTCCCGCTGCACGCTGCCGATCTCCTCGGCAGTCGTCGCCCCGTGGACGGCCTGCGCTTCGCCGACGCCGACAGCTTCCCCGAAACCGCACGGGCGGCGGTGGACATCCTGCGCGAGATGAGCGCGGGGACCTTCCGCTACCGGCCGGGCGGCGCGTTCGGCGAAGCGGTGGACGAGGCCCGTGAGGCGGCGCGTTGGGGCGACACCGACGCCGCCTGGCGGATCCTGCGGGCCGCGGTCCCGGTGTGGGAGCCGCTCGGCCCCGACCACATCGCCCCGGTGGGACTGCTCGCCGACCCCGTACTCGCTCCCGTACTCACCGCCGAACGCCGCCTGGAACTGCTGGCAACCCCACGCGGCGGCGAGCAGGGTCCCGCTCCCGCCCACGTCGGCGACCAGGATCCCGGCGGCCTGTCCTGGCTCGTACGGGACGGAGGACTGCGGCCGGGCCATTCATCGCCGAGCGGCTTCCGCATGGTCCTGGTCGAAGGGGCCACCCCGGACGAACTGCCCGTCCTCCTCGGCTCGTCGCCGGACACCGCGCTCGCCCCGCCACTGCGACGCTGGGACATCAGCGGCCACCACCGGCCCGGCCGGCGGACCTTCTCCAGCTACGACGACAAGGCGCTGCTCAGCGTCGGACGGGCGGGAGCGGACTGGAGCTTCGGACTGGAGGAGTCCCCGTCATCCTTCTCGGCCGACCGGTTCGTCTCTCCTGCCCAAGCGGCCTCCGCGGGCGGCGGCCGGGCGGTCGTGGTGTGGACCGAGTGGAGCCGGCCCGCCCCGCTCTTCCATGTGTCGGCCGCCCGGGGCGGAACACCGCTGTACGCGTTCACGGTGCGGGACGGGGCGGTCGAGGACGTCTCAGGCACCGTCCCGGCCGAACTCACCCCGGCCGCACTCGGTTTCGACACCCCGGACATGACGGCCCACGAGACTGCGGCGGCCCGTGCGCTGGACGCCATAGCCGATGGCTACGGCGTCGGTCTGCCGCGCCTCGCCCTCACCGAGGGCCGACTGCACTCCTTCGAGTCGGTGTCCTGGACGCGCCCGCCCGCCCCCGGGGAGAAGTACCTGACGATCACCATGGGCTGACGCCCGGCCGGGACGTACCGGGAGACTGAGCGCTCTGCTCGGCCGGTCCTGCCGTGCAGGGACCGGCGTACCCATCGCGGCGTCGTGGATACCGTCCCGGCCGGGTCGGCCGACGGCCCAGCGAGGACTGTCCGGCGTGCGAGCCGGGCAGTCCATGGCCGAGCTGAAACAGAGACCGCTGAAAGAGAGACCTCTGATTCAGTGGCTGCTTCTCAGCACTCGATGATGTTCACCGCGAGCCCGCCCCGCGCCGTCTCCTTGTACTTGACCGACATGTCCGCGCCGGTCTCCTTCATCGTCTTGATGACCTTGTCCAGGGACACCTTGTGGCTGCCGTCCCCGCGCATCGCCATCTTGGCCGCAGTGACCGCCTTGACCGCCGCCATGCCGTTCCGCTCGATGCACGGGATCTGGACGAGGCCGCCGACCGGGTCGCAGGTCAGGCCGAGGTTGTGTTCCATGCCGATCTCCGCCGCGTTCTCCACCTGCTCGGGGGAGCCGCCCAGGACCTCGGCCAGGGCGCCCGCCGCCATCGAGCAGGCCGAGCCGACCTCGCCCTGGCAGCCGACCTCGGCGCCGGAGATCGAGGCGTTCTCCTTGAAGAGCATGCCGATGGCGCCCGCGGAGAGCAGGAAGCGGACGATGCCCTCCTCGTCGGCGCCCGGGATGAAGTTGATGTAGTAGTGCAGAACGGCGGGGATGATGCCGGCCGCGCCGTTCGTCGGGGCGGTGACGACTCGGCCGCCCGCCGCGTTCTCCTCGTTCACGGCCATCGCGTAGAGCGTGATCCACTCCATGGCGCGGGCCAGCGGGTCGCCCTCGGCGCGCAGCTGGCGGGCCGAGTTGGCCGCGCGGCGGCGGACCTTGAGGCCACCGGGCAGGATGCCCTCACGGGACATACCGCGGGCGACGCAGGACTGCATGACGCCCCAGATGTCCAGGAGCCCGGCGCGGATCTCGGCCTCGGTGCGCCACGCCTTCTCGTTCTCCAGCATCAGCGCGGAGATGGACAGACCCGTCTCCCGGGTCAGCCGCAGCAGCTCGTCGCCCGTGCGGAAGGGATGCTTGAGCACGGTGTCGTCGAGGACTATGCGGTCCTCACCGACGGCGTCCTCGTCCACCACGAAGCCGCCGCCCACCGAGTAGTACGTCTTCTCCAGGAGCGGCGCGCCCTCGGTGTCGTACGCGAAGACCGTCATCCCGTTCGCGTGGTACGGCAGCGCCTTGCGCCGGTGCAGGATCAGGTCCGCGTCGTAGTCGAAGGGGATCTCGTGCGCACCGAGGAGGCTGATGCGGCCGCCGGTGCGGATCTGCTCGATGCGTGCGTCGGCGTGCTCGACGTCGACCGTACGGGGGGACTCGCCCTCCAGGCCGAGGAGCACCGCCTTCGGGGTGCCGTGTCCGTGCCCCGTGGCGCCCAGTGAGCCGAAGAGCTCGGCGCGGACCGAGCCGGTGTGGGCCAGCAGGCCCTCGTTCTTCAGGCGCGCGGCGAACATCCGGGCGGCCCGCATGGGACCCACCGTGTGGGAGCTGGACGGGCCGATGCCGACCGAGAAGAGGTCGAAGACCGATATGGCCACAGGGGAACTCCTTGGTGTTGGTAGACGCCGTTGTCTGCCGGGGTGGTGCAGAGAAAGCGCGGTACAGCGGTGAGCGAGGTGCGTACGTGGTGCGGGGCACCCCGCTCACCGTCCAGTGTGCGGGGTGCCCCGTGGTTCGTACAAAACCGGACTGAACCGGACCGACCGGGTCCTACTTGAGCCCGGGGTAGAGCGGGAACTTCTCGGCCAGCGCCGAGACCCGGGCGGCCAGTGCCTCCCGGTCGTAGGCGGGCTTCAGCGCGGACGCGATGATGTCCGCCACCTCGGAGAAGTCCTCGGCCTGGAAACCACGGGTGGCCAGGGCCGGCGTACCGATCCGCAGCCCCGAGGTGACCATCGGCGGGCGCGGGTCGTTCGGGACCGCGTTGCGGTTGACCGTGATGCCGATCTCGTGGAGGCGGTCCTCGGCCTGCTGGCCGTCCAGCTCCGAGTTGCGCAGGTCCACCAGGACCAGGTGCACATCGGTGCCGCCGGAGAGGACCGAGACACCGTGCTCGGTGACATCGGCCTGCACCAGACGCTCGGCCAGGATCCGCGAACCGTCCAGGGTGCGCTGCTGGCGCTCCTTGAACTCGTCCGTCGCCGCGACCTTGAAGGAGACCGCCTTGGCGGCGATCACGTGCTCCAGCGGACCACCCTGCTGACCGGGGAAGACCGCGGAGTTGATCTTCTTGGCGAGCTCGGCGGTGGAGAGGATCACACCACCGCGCGGGCCGCCCAGCGTCTTGTGCGTGGTCGTGGTCACGACATGCGCGTGCGGAACCGGCGACGGGTGCAGACCGGCGGCCACCAGGCCCGCGAAGTGCGCCATGTCGACCATCAGGTACGCGCCGACCTCGTCCGCGATCTTGCGGAACGCGGCGAAGTCCAGCTGACGGGGGTAGGCGGACCAGCCGGCCACGATCAGCTTCGGCTGGGACTCCTTGGCCAGCCGGGCGACCTCGGCCATGTCGACCTCGCCGGTCTGCTCGTCCACGTGGTAGGCCACCACGTTGTAGAGCTTGCCGGAGAAGTTGATCTTCATGCCGTGGGTCAGGTGACCGCCGTGGGCGAGGTTCAGGCCCATGATCGTGTCACCGGGCTTGAGCAGCGCGAACATCGCGGCCGCGTTCGCCTGGGCGCCCGAGTGCGGCTGGACGTTCGCGTGCTCGGCGCCGAAGAGCGCCTTGACGCGGTCGATCGCGATCGTCTCGACCACGTCGACGTGCTCACAGCCGCCGTAGTAGCGGCGGCCCGGGTACCCCTCGGCGTACTTGTTGGTGAGGACGGAGCCCTGGGCCTCCATGACCGCGACCGGAGCGAAGTTCTCCGAGGCGATCATCTCGAGGGTGGACTGCTGGCGGACCAGCTCGGCGTCGACAGCGGCGGCGACGTCCGGGTCGAGCTCGTGGAGGGAGGAATCAAGAATCGACATCAATAGTCCCTAGGTCCCTAGTTGCCGGCGGAGAAAGCGGCGTACTCGTCGGCGGAGAGCAGGTCGTCCGGCTCGCCGGTGACGCGCACCTTGAACAGCCAACCACCCTCGTACGGGGCGGTGTTCACCAGCGACGGGTCATCGATGACGTCCTGGTTGATCCCGGTGATCTCACCGGAGACCGGGGCGTAGAGATCGCTGACCGACTTGGTCGACTCCAGCTCACCGCAGGTCTCGCCCGCGGTGACCGTGTCACCGACCTCAGGGAGCTGGGCGAAGACGACATCACCGAGCGCGTTGGCCGCGAAATCCGTGATGCCGACCGTCGAGACGCCTTCGTCGGCGACCGACAGCCACTCGTGCTCCTTGCTGTAACGCAGCTGCTGGGGGTTGCTCATGACCTGATTCTCCTGGATGCGGGGGAGTGCTGGTGAACGGTGGTCTTACGGGCTGAGATGGTGTGGGTCACTTCTGCCGCTTGTAGAAGGGGAGCGCCACGACCTCGTACGGCTCATGGTTACCGCGGATGTCCACACCCACACCGGCCGTACCGGGCTCCGCGTGGGCCGCGTCGACGTACGCGATGGCGATCGGCTTGCCCAGGGTCGGCGAGGGGGCGCCCGATGTGACCTCGCCGATGACCTTGCCGTCCGCGACGACCTGGTAGCCCGCGCGGGGGACGCGGCGGCCTTCGGCGACGAGGCCGACCAGCTTGCGCGGCGGGGCGGCTGCGGCGCGCTCGGCGGCGGCCTCCAGGGGCGCGCGCCCGACGAAGTCGCCCTCCTTCTCGAACTTGACGACCCGGCCGAGACCGGCGTCGAAGGGCGTCAGCGCGGTGGTCAGCTCATGCCCGTACAGCGGCATGCCGGCCTCCAGGCGCAGTGTGTCGCGGCAGGAGAGCCCGCACGGCACCAGACCGGCCGGCGCGCCCGCATCGGTGAGTGCCTGCCAGAGCTTCTCCGCGTCGGCGGGGGCGACGAACAGCTCGAAGCCGTCCTCGCCCGTGTAGCCGGTCCTGGCGATGAGCGCCGGGACGCCGGCGACGGTGCCGGGCAGGCCCGCGTAGTACTTGAGGCCGTCCAGGTCGGCGTCCGTGAGCTGCTTCAGGATGCCGGAGGATTCCGGGCCCTGTACGGCCAGCAGGGCGTACGCGTCGCGGTCGTCCCGTACGACGGCGTCGAAGCCGCCCGCGCGGGCGGTCAGTGCGTCCAGGACCGTCTGGGCGTTGCCCGCGTTGGCGACGACCATGTACTCCTGCTCGCCGAGCCGGTACACGATCAGGTCGTCCAGGATCCCGCCGTCCTCCTGGCAGATCATGGTGTAGCGGGCGCGGCCGTTGCCGACGGTGCTGATGTTGCCGACCAGCGCGTAGTCGAGCAGCCGCACGGCCTCCGGGCCGCTCACGGTGATCTCGCCCATGTGGGAGAGGTCGAAGAGGCCGGCGTGCGTCCGTACGGCGTTGTGCTCGTCGCGCTCACTGCCGTAGCGCAGCGGCATGTCCCAGCCCGCGAAGTCGGTCATGGTCGCGCCCAGCGACCGGTGCAGGGCGTCGAGTGCTGTGAGACGGGGCGTGGGGCTCATATGCGGTACTCCCGGGGCATGACAGACGAGGACAATCCTCCCCATCTGTCATCGGAACCTGAGAGGTTCGCCGGCGCCTGTCGAGAGGGCGCGGCTTGCACCTTGGGTGGGACCGCACAGCGGCCCGCTTTTCAGATCTGCCTCGTCCGCGCGGTACGGGGCCTGAGAGATTACAAGGGAGGGACTTGCTCCTTCGGCGCCCCGGCCGGTGGCCGGGAACTCTCCCGCGCGGATTCGAACGGCCTGTATGGAGTTGGCGCGCACATCATCGCATGCCGGGCGACCGGCATCCCACGGGTGTCGCATTACTCTCTCTTTACGCTTCGGCGGCGGGGGTATGCAGGGATACGCAGGTATGCGGGGTGGCCCGACAGGGGGAGTGGCCATGGTGGGGCAGAAGTGGCGTGCGGATACGGAAGCGGACACGGCGGCGGACACGGCGGCGGGTGTGGGGGCAGGGGGGCCCGAGGCGGTGCCCGTCCAGGACTTACGGCCCCCGGGGCGCGCGGGTGCTTCGGGGGCTCCAGCGGTTCCGGGGGACTTACTGGTCCCGGGGCCTTCCGGGCCGGGGCGGCGGTCAGGACCGGGCGCGGCGACAGCCGGGTGCACGCCGCCCTTGGTGCGGGACCTGCGCAGACTGGCCGGCCGCAGCCCGCACCGCCTGGTGTTCGCCGCCGGTGACGTGGTGGTCCTGTCCGGCCTGCCGGGCAGCGGGAAGTCCACACTGCTGCGCAGGGCCGCCGGGGCGTACGGGGTGGACTCGCAGGACACCCGGGACCGCTGGGAGCGGCGGTTGCCACGCGGGCTGCCGTACTGGAGCTACCGCCCGCTGGTGCGGGCCGCCCACTACGGCAGGCTGTGGCGCGTCCTGCGCTCGGGTGACGGGATCGTCGTGCACGACTGCGGTACGCACTCCTGGGTGCGTGCCCTGCTGGCCCGGGCGGTACGCCGGCGCCGGAGCACCCTGCATCTGCTGCTGCTCGACGTGGCGCCCGGGGTGGCACTGGCCGGCCAGGCGGAGCGCGGCAGGAAGGTCTCCGCGTACGCGTTCGCCCGGCACCGCAGGGCGGTCGCCGGACTGGTCGGGGGTGCGGAGCGGGCGCGGCTGCCCGCGGGGTGCGGCTCGGCCGTCCTGCTCGACCGCGATGCGGCGGCCGTGCTGCGCCGGATCGGGTTCGGGGCGGCGGCGGTGTGACGGCCGCGGTCCTTATCGTGGGGGTGGCCGTTAGGGTCGGGCGGCAGGTGAACTCAGCAAGTGAACTCAGCAGGTGAACGGTGAGAAGGGGATACCTCGGTGGACATGGCATGGCCGGGAAATGAGCTCGAAGAGGTACTGGCCGCGTCGGTCGGGAACCCCGCCGCGGGCGGCCGGCTGATCGAGGTGCTGGGGCGCAGCAACCTCTGGGTCCCGCTGCCCAACGGCGGTGGGCAGGACAGCGGTTCGCTCGATCTGCCCACCGTGGACATCGACGGCGGTGCCTATGTCCCCGTCTTCAGCTCCGAGGCGCAGTTCCTCCAGTGCGTCGGCTCGCACTACTCCTTCGCGGTGGCCCCGGCGGTGGAGTTCGCCCGGGGGCTGCCGCCGCAGCTCGGCGTCGCGGTGAACCCGGGCGGTGCGGTCGGTATGCCGCTGCCGCCGCCCGCCGTGGCGGAACTCTGCCGCAGTGGCCGTACGTCGCTCGACGGGCCCGCGACCGGCGGCCGGGTGCGGCTCTTCGAGCCGGACTGGCAGGAGGAGCCGGTGGACTTCCTCGCCGCTGCCGCGGGCGAGTTCGAGGAGTCGGGTGTGGTCCGCTCGGCCCGCCGGGCCCTCGCCTCCATCGAGGGCGGCGACCCGGTCCTCTTCGTCGGGGTCGAGTTCGCGACGTGGGACGGCGCGGGCCGCAACGCCCCGATGGACGCGCTCGGGCGCGCCCTGCACCGGGTCGAGGTGCCCTGGCCGGTCAATCTCGTCCTGCTGGACGTGGCCCAGGACCCGGTCGCGGACTGGATGCTGGACAAGGTCAGGCCGTTCTACGTCAGGACCGAAGCCGCGGGACCGGTGCTGTAGGACGCCGCCCGCGCGGGGAACCGGAGCCCGGTGCCGTTCGGGCGCCGGGAACCAGCGGCGCCCTAAGCTGGTCTGATGCACGGGGGCCAGTAAGCGGATTGGCCAAAATCGCACGGAGCGGACCGGACTGACCGGGCGGACCGGACACCGCGAGCCGGGTGCCGGTGCGTGGAACGTCAAAACGGGTGGATCGAAGAGGGGCGGAAACCAGGGTGAGCGCGTCGGGCACGGCGGCCGGGCAGGTCGAGCAGATGCTGCTCCAGGTGACCCCCGGGCGGTACGACGCCTACGAGGCACTGCTGCAGGCACTCGGCGACAGCCAGGTCTGGATGCTGCTCTGGCACGGCCAGGCCGGGTCACCTGACGCCCAGTACGGGAACATGGAGATCGAGGGTCTCGGTTACGCCCCGTGTGTGACGTCCGCACAGGAACTGGCCGTCTCCGGCTGGAACCGTTCGCACGAAGTGGTCACAGGCCGTGACATCGCCCGCTCCCTCTACCCCGACCACTGGGGAATCTGGCTCAATCCGCATGCCCCCGGCGGTGGCGTCGGCATCCCCTGGACCGATCTGCGGCGTATCGCCACCGGCCTCGACCGGATGCCGGCCGGACCGCTGCGGCTGTCCGAGCCGGCCATCGAGATCCCGCAGTTCTACGCGCTGCTCACGCAGAGCGCCCACCACACCCCGGCCGTCCGGTCGTTGAGCCGGGCCTGGGTGCAGCCCGCGCTCGGCACCCCGTACCTGGCCATCGGGCTCGATCTGTACGACACGAGCCAGCAGTCCGTGGATTCGGTGCGGGCGATGATGCAGCAGTCGATCGCAGCGGTGCCCGAGGGGCTGCCCGTCTCGACGGTGGCGCTGTCGGACGCGTACGACCCGGTCGGCATGTGGCTGCGGGCCAACTCCCGGCCCTTCTACGACCGTGAGGCCCACGCGGCCCCCCATCCCGCGGCGGGATACGGCTACCCGCCGGTAGGCTGAGTGCACCAATTAAGCCGTCAATAGCGGCTGTTGGGCGTGATGTCCGAACTAGCGCATTAGTGAGGAAGTTTTCCGCTCAGCCGGTCCCGGCGTCCGGATAACGGAAGCTCATTAACCGCATCACGGTTGCGCAAACATTCACCTTCAGGTCTGGCGGGTGATCGCAACCGCAATGAAGACTCCCCGCTACGAGCATCGTCGTGTCCTTGTGCGACGTGCGATGAGTACATTCCGTCACTTCAGCACAGTGGCATCACCCGATGCGCTTGATGCACAGCAGCCGCCACCGCGGCAGGTACGGGCCGGCCACCGCCGGCCGGGAGGGGTCAAAGGCACTGTGACCGCACCGATCGAGACCACCGGATCGACTGCCGAAGCGCAGCCGGAGGCAGTACTCACGGGGGCCACGCAGAGCCAGATCGAGGGCCGTTCGCTCGGCCGGATCGCCTGGACGCGTTTCAAGCGGGACAAGGTCGCCATGGCCGGCGGGATCGTCGTGATCCTGCTGGTGCTGGTCGCCATCCTGTCCAAGCCGATCCAGGCGATGTTCGGGCTGGACCCCAACGACTTCCACCAGAACCTGGTCGACCCGGCTCTGCTGGCGCCCAAGGGCAGCTTCGGCGGGATGAGTTGGAGTCACCCGCTGGGTGTGGAACCGCAGACCGGCCGGGACATCCTCGCGCGCATCATCGAGGGCTCCTGGGTCTCTCTGGTGGTAGCCGCGGGGTCGACGCTCCTCTCGGTCGTCATCGGCGTGGTGATGGGCGTCGTGGCCGGCTTCTACGGCGGCTGGGTGGACAGCGGCATCAGCCGCCTGATGGACACCTTCCTGGCGTTCCCGCTGCTGCTGTTCGCGATCTCCATCTCGGCCTCGCTGCAGGGCAACGCGTTCGGCCTGAACGGTCTGACACTCCGTATCTGCGTCCTGATCTTCGTGATCGGCTTCTTCAACTGGCCCTACATGGGCCGTATTGTTCGCGCGCAGACGCTCAGCCTGCGTGAACGCGAGTTCGTCGAGGCCGCCCGCTCACTGGGCGCACGCGGCCCCTTCATCGTCTTCCGCGAACTGCTCCCCAACCTGATCGCGCCGATCCTCGTCTACGCGACGCTCCTGATCCCCACCAACATCCTCTTCGAGGCGTCCCTGAGCTTCCTCGGCGTGGGCATCCAGCCGCCGCAGGCCTCCTGGGGCGGCATGTTGTCCACCGCGGTCGACCTCTACCAGGTCGACCCGATGTTCATGGTCATCCCCGGCGTGGCGATCTTCATCACCGTGCTGGCCTTCAATCTGCTGGGGGACGGGCTGCGCGACGCACTCGACCCCCGTGGCAAGTAATCGCGGCCGTGCCGCACACCGGACAACCGAGGGGGCTTTCCTCAGCATGAAGAGCAGAAAGACGGCAGCGGCAATAGCCGCGACGGTAGCGCTGGGGCTCGCTGCCACCGCTTGCGGGAGCAGTGACAGTGGCAGCGGGGGCAGCCACGGCAAGGCAGACGCAGCTCTGACCAGCATCGTCAACAAGACCGACAAGAAGGGAGGAACGGTCACTTACGAGCACGCCAGTGGCCCGGACTCCCTGGACCCCGGCAACACGTACTACGGCTGGGTGCAGAACTTCTCCCGGCTCTACGCGCGTGCGCTGGTGACCTTCAAGCCGGCTCCCGGCAAGGAAGGGCTCAAGATCGTGCCCGACCTGGCGACGAGCCTCGGCAAGGCCACGCCGGACGCCAAGACCTGGACGTACCACATCCGCAAGGGCGTGAAGTTCCAGGACGGCTCCGTGATCACCTCGAAGGACGTCAAGTACGCCGTCGAGCGGACCTTCGCCCGTGAGGCGCTGTCCAACGGTCCGACGTACTTCAGCACGTACCTCAAGGGCGGCGACAAGTACAAGGGTCCCTACAAGGACAAGTCGGCCGACGGTCTCAAGTCCATCGAGACGCCGGACGACTCCACGATCGTCTTCCACCTGAGCAAGCCGTTCGCGGACATGGACTACCTGGCGTCTCTCCCGCAGTCGGCTCCGGTGCCGCAGAAGGCGGACAAGGGCGCCTCGTACGTCCAGCACATCGTGTCATCCGGCCCGTACGAGATCTCCTCGTACAGCGAGAGCCGTGGCGCGACGCTGGTCCGCAACCCGCAGTGGGACCCGAAGACGGACCCGATCCGCAAGGCGCTGCCGGACAAGATCAAGCTGAACTTCAACGTCCAGCCGACGACCGTCGACGAGCACCTGCTCAACGACACCAGCACCGCGGACATCGCCGGTACGGGTCTGCAGTCCAAGACCCAGCCGAAGGTCATCACCAAGGCCTCCGAGAAGGCGAAGACGGACGACCCGTACGCCGGCGCGCTGCAGTACCTCGCGCTGAACGTGCATGTGAAGCCGTTCGACAACGCCGACTGCCGCAAGGCCGTGCAGTACGTCACGGACAAGGCCGACATGGTCGACGCCATCGGCGGTGAGGTACGTGGCGACCCTGCGACGACCGTCATTCCGCCGGGGATCTCGGGCTACAAGAAGTTCGACCTGTACCCGACCGCCGGCAACAAGGGAAACGTTGCCAAGGCCAAGCAGTACCTGGCCAAGTGCGGTAAGCCCAACGGCTTCAAGACGACGCTGACCGCGCGCTCCGACCGTCCCGACGAGGTCACCAGCGCCACCCAGCTGCAGCAGAGCCTGAAGAAGATCGGCATCGTCGCCGACATCAAGACGTTCCCGGCGGACAAGTACTTCACCGACTTCGCGGGCGTCCCGGACTGGGTCCACAAGAACAACGCCGGAATGATGATGATGGCGTGGGGCGCCGACTGGCCGGCCGGCTTCGGCTACATCGACCAGATCGTCGACGGCAAGGCCATCAAGGCGTCCGGCGGCACCAACCTGATGGAGCTCGACGACCCGAAGATCAACGCGGAGATCGTCAAGGGCATCGGGACGCTGGACAACGCGAAGCGCCTCGCCACCTGGAGCAAGGTCGACCAGATGGTGATGGAGAACGCGTCGCTCGTGCCGCTGTTCTACCGCAAGAACCTGCTCTACCGCCCGGACTCGGCGGCGAACGTAACGGTCAGTCAGGCGTACCTCGGCATGTACGACTACGCGCTGATGTCCTCGACCAAGTAACAACACCTGTTCATCGACAGCACCCCCTGAAAGGCAGGTGAAGGCGCCGGGACGGACGGGCCTACCCCGTCCGTCCGACCCGGCGCCGCACGGCTGTGGCTGCGTACATCATCCGACGCGTATTCGCC
Source organism: Streptomyces sp. SID10853 (assembly GCF_010548145.1). Taxonomy (GTDB): domain Bacteria; phylum Actinomycetota; class Actinomycetes; order Streptomycetales; family Streptomycetaceae; genus Streptomyces. Next base: position 51,958 of record NZ_JAAGLN010000006.1, on the reverse strand, counting down.
GCGGTGTTGCTGCTGCTGGTGGTCAGCGCAGTCACCTTCGCGATTTTCTTCCTCGTCCCCCGTCTCGGCGGGCAGACGACCGACTCCATGGCCGCCCAGTTCGTGGGCAAGAGCCCCGACCCCGCGACGCTCGAAGCGGTCAAGAAGAACCTGGGGCTCGATCTGCCCCTCTACGAGCAGTACTGGCACTTCATCAAGGGCATCGTCGTCGGCGCGAACTACCACTTCGGGCCCGACCCCGCGGTGTGCCACGCGCCGTGCTTCGGCTACTCCTTCAAGACCCACTCCGCTGTCTGGCCCGAGATCGAGCAGCGTGTCCCGGTGACGCTGTCACTCGCGGTCGGTGCGGCGGTCATCTGGGTCGTCACCGGTGTCGCGACCGGTGTGGTCTCCGCGCTCAAGCGGGGCACCATCATCGACCGGCTGGCGATGGGCGTGGCCCTGGCCGGCGTCTCGCTGCCGATGTTCTTCACCGGTCTGGCCTCGCTCGCCCTGTTCAGCTTCCACTGGACGATCTGGGGGGATCTGCGGTTCGTCCCGCTCTCGGACAATCCGGCCGAGTGGGCCTGGAACCTGATCCTCCCCTGGTGCACTCTCGCCTTCCTGTACTCGGCGCTCTATGCCCGGCTCACCCGGGCCGGAATGCTGGAGACCATGGGCGAGGACTACATCAGAACCGCGCGGGCCAAGGGGCTGCGGGAGCGGAACGTGGTCGTCAAGCACGGCCTGCGCGCCGCGCTCACCCCGCTCGTCACCATCTTCGGCATGGACTTCGCGCTGCTCATCGGCGGCGCGGTCATCACGGAGACCGTCTTCTCCTTCCAGGGGATGGGGGCCTACGCCATCCAGGGCGTGACCCGCAGCGACCTTCCGATCGTCATGGGCGTGACGCTGGTGGCCGCCTTCTTCATCGTTATCTGCAACCTGCTGGTGGACCTTGTGTACGCCGCGATCGACCCCCGGGTGAGGCTCTCATGAGCGACGTGCGCAAGAAGGGTTCCGACGAGCCCGCGAAGGGCGAGCCCGCGAAGAGCGCCCCGGCGGGAGCGCCGTCCGCGGACGGCACGAGCTTCCTGTCGGTCCGTGACCTGCGGATCCACTTCGACACCGACGACGGCCTGGTCAAGTCCGTCGACGGCGTCAGCTTCGACCTGAAGGCCGGTCAGACGCTCGGCATCGTCGGCGAGTCCGGCTCGGGCAAGTCCGTGACCTCACTGGGGATCATGGGCCTGCACAACTCGGACCGCGCGCGGATCTCCGGTGAGATCTGGCTCGACGGCGAGGAGCTGATCGGAGCAGGGCCCGAGCGGGTCCGTAACCTCCGCGGCCAGAAGATGGCCATGATCTTCCAGGACCCGCTGTCGGCGCTGCACCCGTACTACAGCATCGGCGCGCAGATCGTGGAGGCGTACCGCGTCCACAACAAGGTCGACAAGAAGACCGCGCGCTCGCGTGCGGTCGAGATGCTGGACCGGGTCGGCATCCCTGAGCCGCACCGGCGCTTCGAGGACTATCCGCACCAGTTCTCCGGCGGTATGCGCCAGCGCGCGATGATCGCGATGTCCCTGGTCAACAACCCCGAACTGCTCATCGCCGACGAGCCGACGACCGCCCTTGACGTGACCGTCCAGGCGCAGATCCTCGACCTCATCCGCGATCTGCAGAAGGAGTTCGGCTCGGCGGTCGTCATCATCACCCACGACCTCGGCGTCGTCGCCGAGATCGCGGACGAGCTCCTGGTGATGTACGCGGGCCGCTGCATCGAGCGCGGCACGGCCGAGAAGGTCTTCTACGAGCCCCAGCACCCTTACACCTGGGGGCTGCTGGGCTCCATGCCGCGCATCGACCGTGAGCAGACCGAGCGCCTGGTGCCCGTCAAGGGCTCCCCGCCCAGCCTGATCAACGTGCCGTCCGGCTGCGCCTTCCACCCGCGCTGCCCGTACGCCGACGTGCCCAAGGACGACCTCACCCGCACCGAGCGTCCGGAGCTGCGGGAGAGCACGGAGGGGCACTTCTCCGCGTGCCACATGACGAAGGCCCAGCGGGAAAAGATCTGGACCGAAGAGATTGCGCCGAAGCTGTGACTGATCAGAACAAGAAGGCTCCGCAGGCTCCCGAGGCTCCGAAGGTCCCGCAGCAGACGTCCAAGTCCGAGGAGGTCGCCGCGGCCCCCGCCAAGGACGCCGGGGCTGAGCCGCTGCTCAAGGTCACCGACCTGGTCAAGCACTTCCCGATCACCAAGGGCGTGCTCAAGCGCAAGGTGGGCGCGGTCCAGGCCGTGGACGGTCTGTCGTTCGACGTGTACCCGGGGGAGACCCTGGGCGTCGTCGGTGAGTCGGGCTGCGGCAAGTCGACCATGGGCCGGCTGATCACACGGCTGCTCGAACCGACCGGCGGCAAGGTCGAGTTCGAGGGCAGGGACATCACGCATCTGTCCGCCGGGCAGATGCGGCCGATGCGCCGCGACGTCCAGATGATCTTCCAGGACCCGTACGGCTCGCTGAACCCCCGGCACACCATCGGCGGGATCGTCGGCACCCCCTTCAGGCTCCAGGGCGTCGAGCCCGACGGCGGCGTGAAGAAGGAGGTCCAGGGCCTGCTGGAGCTGGTGGGCCTCAGCCCCGAGCACTACAACCGGTACCCGCACGAGTTCTCTGGCGGCCAGCGCCAGCGCATCGGTATCGCCCGCGCGCTCGCGCTGCGGCCCAAGCTCGTCGTCGCGGACGAGCCGGTCTCGGCGCTGGACGTATCGATCCAGGCGCAGGTGGTCAACCTGCTGGACGACCTCCAGAGCGAACTCGGCCTGACCTACGTGATCATCGCGCACGACCTCTCGGTCATCCGCCATGTCTCGGACCGGATCGCGGTGATGTACCTCGGGAAGATCGTCGAGCTGGCGGACCGCAAGTCGCTGTACGAGTCGCCGATGCACCCGTACACCAAGGCGCTGCTCTCGGCGGTGCCGGTGCCCGACCCCCGGCGCAAGGGGGTCAGGAGCGACCGGATCAGGCTGGAGGGCGACGTCCCGTCGCCGATCTCGCCGCCGGCCGGCTGCCGGTTCCACACCCGGTGCTGGAAGGCGACGGAGATCTGCGGGGTGCAGGAGCCGCCGCTGCTGCAGCTGCGGACCGGACACCAGGTGGCCTGCCACCACCCGGAGAACGCGCCCGACCAGGCGCCCGGTGAGGAACGGCTGCCGCAGGCGCGCGAGGCGGCCGAACTGGTCTCGGTCGCGAAGCCCGATGCGGTCGCGGAGCCCGAGGCGGCGGTGGAGCCCGAGCCGGCCGTGGAGCCTGAGGCGGCGGTGGAGCCCGAGGCGGATGCTAAGCCCGAGCAGGCTGAGCCCGAGCAGCCCGGAAAGAAGCAGCCCGAGAAGCAGCAGTCGGCCGAGAAGCAGTCGGCCAAGAAGCAGTCGGGCAAGGACAAGAAGTAGTACAGGTCGGTCATGACGAGTTGGCAAAGTCATGTACATGCCTAAACGGGAGAGTGCAGAGTCAGCGTGTCCGTAACAACGGCGCACGCACGAAGGGCAGACTCTTGGCGCTCTCCCGTTCGGCACGTCTGGCCGCCCTCGCCACCGCGACGGCCGCCCTCTGTGTCATCGCTGCCGCTCCGGCACCCTCACCAGGTTCGGCCGGAATCGGCGATCCCTACTTCCCGCAGCTGGGCAACGGCGGCTTCGACGCCCTGCACTACGGCCTGGACGTCGCGTACAACCCGGACACCGGCCGGCTCGACGGCCGTACGACGGTCACGGCGCGAGCCACCCAGAACCTCTCCTCCTTCGATCTGGACCTCCAGAAACTGACGGTCGCATCGGTCGAGGTGAACGGCGGACACGCGCGCTTCACCCGCTCCGGCGACGAGATACGCATCACCCCGGCAGGCCCGCTGCGCAAGGGCCGTACCTTCACCGTGCGGGTCGTCTACGGCGGGGTGCCACAGGCGCTCAGCGGCCCGATCGTCTTCGGGTCCGACTACGGCTGGATGAAGACCAAGGACGGGGTCTTCGTCGCCTGCGAGCCCAACGCCGCCTCCACCTGGTTCCCTTCGAGCGACCACCCCTCGGACAAGGCGGCCTTCGACATCACCATCAAGGCGCCCAAGGGGCTGACCGGGGTCTCCAACGGGCGGCTGCTCTCCACCCGTACGCAGGGCGCGTCCACCGTCTCGCACTGGCGCGAGTCCCGGCAGATGGCCACCTATCTGGCCACCGCCTCCATCGGCAAGTTCGACGTCAGGACCGGCCGTACGCCCGCCGGAACGCCGATCTATGTGGCCATCGACCCGGTGCTCGCCCACAGCAACGCCGTTGATGTGTACGCCGTGACGGCCGAGGCCACCGACTACTGGTCGAAGCTCTTCGGCCCCTATCCGTTCGAGGAGACGGGCGCGGTGGTCGACGACATGCCGCAGGCAGGCTTCTCGCTGGAGACGCAGTCCAAGCCGAGCTACTCCGCCGTACGCAACGAGTCGACGATCGTGCACGAGCTGGCCCACCAGTGGTTCGGCGACTCGGTCTCGGTGAAGCAGTGGAAGGACATCTGGCTGAACGAGGGCTTCGCGACCTACGCCCAGTGGCTCTGGGACGAACACCAGGGCAAGCGCTCGGCCCACGACACCTTCATCGCCGAGTACAACGCCACGCCCGCGAGCTCCGATTTCTGGCGGACGAAGGTCGCCGACCCGCAGCGCGACACGATGTTCGCATCAGCGGTCTACGACCGGGGCGCGATGACGCTGCAGGCGCTGCGCGAGCGGATCGGGGACAAGGCGTTCTTCCGGCTGCTCCCGGCCTGGACGAAGGCGCACCGCTACGGCAACGCCGACACCGGACAGTTCACCGCGCTCGCCGAGAAGATCTCCGGGCAGCGGCTCGGCGCCTTCTTCGACGCGTGGCTGCGCACCTCGGACAAACCGGCGCTGTAGGGGCGCAGTGCCGCTGGTGTACGTGCGGCGGGGGTAGAACTGTCGAGTGCTCCATGATCTGTTCAACACCTCCGTCCAGCACGCGCTCGATCTCGTCGGGATCTTCGTGTTCGCGATCTCCGGCGCGCTCCTCGCCGTCCGGAAGAACTTCGACGTCTTCGGGATCGCGGTGTTCGCCGAGGTCACGGCGCTGGGCGGCGGGCTGTTCCGCGACATCGTGATCGGCGCGGTGCCGCCCGCCGCCTTCACCGACCTCGGGTACTTCATCACCCCGCTCATCGCGGCCGCGCTGGTCTTCTTCCTCCACCCGGAGGTCGAACGCATCCAGGCCGGCGTGAACGTCTTCGACGCGGCCGGACTCGGGCTCTTCTGTGTGACCGGCACCACCAAGGCGTACGACTACGGGCTCGGCCTCACCGCATCCGCCGTCATGGGACTCGCCACCGCGGTCGGCGGCGGTGTGCTCCGTGACGTCCTGGCCAACGAGACGCCCTCGCTGGTGCGCTGGGACCGCGATCTGTACGCGGTGCCGGCCGTGGTGGGGGCGACGATGGTGGCCCTCTTCATCCGGTTCGACCTGCTGAGCACCACCACGGGCTGCGTCGCCGCGCTCACCTGTTTCGTGCTGCGGCTGCTCGCGCTGCGCTTCCACTGGCGGGCCTCGCGGGCCTGGAACAGGCGCTCGTCCGCTGTGTCTACCGACGAGTAACCTTGCGGTGTACGGTGCAGGTTATGGCACAGGTATCCATCGGGGACAGCGAGTTCGACCGCGACACCGCAGTCACCCGACGTGAAGAAGGCGTCTACGACGCGGAGCTCTCCGCGGGCTGGACCATCATCCAGGCGGTCAACGGCGGCTATCTGCTGGCTCTGATCGGCCGCGCGCTCGGTGACGCCCTCCCGCACTCCGACCCGTTCTCGGTCTCCGCGCACTATGTGACCGCCTCCCGCCCGGGGCCCGCCGTGATCCGCACGCAGACCGTCCGCAGCGGCCGCACACTCTCCACCGGCCAGGCGTCGCTCTTCCAGTACGCGGAGGACGGCACCGAGGTGGAGCGGATCCGGGTGCTCGCCTCGTACGGTGATCTGGACGCGCTCTCCGACGATGTGCGCACCACGGCCGAGCCGCCGTCGATACCGCCCATCGAGCACTGCCTGGGCTCGGACGACGGCCCGGCGCCCATCCCCGGCTCGTCCGCGATCACGGACCGCCTGATGCTGAAGCTGGACCCGGCCACCTGTGGCTGGGCGGTGGGCGCACCGTCCGGCAAGGGTGAGATGCGGGCGTGGTTCGGTCTCTCCGACGGCCGCGACGCGGATCCGCTCTCGCTGCTGCTGACGGTGGACGCGCTGCCGCCGACCGCTTTCGAACTGGGGCTCAAGGGCTGGGTGCCCACAGTCGAACTGACCACGCACATCCGGTGCCGCCCCGCGCCCGGCCCGCTGCGCGTGTCGATCGTCACGCGCAACCTCGCCGGCGGCTTCCTCGAGGAGGACGCGGAGGTGTGGGACAGCGCCGACCGCCTGGTGGCCCAGTCCCGGCAACTGGCCCTGGCCCCGCGGGGATAGAGGGCGCGGGCGGGGTGCGGCACAGGGGTGCCAGCCGCGCGGCCCTCGGGAGTCCTGTCGCGCCACTGGCTCAGTCGAGCCAGTGGCGCCGCCCCAGGCTGACCAGCCGCATCTGCCGCCGGGCCGTCCCCTGTGCCCGCTCCGAAGCCTCGGGACCCTCCTCCGCCGCCTCCAGCAGGACTGACGCGGTCATCACCATGTGGTCCACATAGAGGCCCGCCAGCATCAGCAGGTCGTCCTCGCTCCACCGGCCGGCCCCTGGTTCGGCTGCGAACGCCGCCGCCACCTCCGTGGTGAACAGCCGTAGTTGCGCCGCTATCGCCGCGCGCACCGGCTGGACGCCGCCATGCCGTTCGCGGGCGATGAACCGGACGTGCGCGGGGTGGGTGCGGACCAGGGCGGCGATCAGGTCGACAGTGGTACCGATCCGCACCTCGCTGTCGCCGGTCTCCGCGAGAGTGGCGGCGATCAGCCCGTGCAGCGAGCCCAGGGTCTCCTCGACGAGTGCCACGCCCAGGTCGGCGGTGTCCCGGAAGTGCCGGTAGAAGGCGGTCGGTGCGACGCCCACGGCGCGGGTCACCTCGCGCAGGCCGAGGCTGGACAGGCTCTGCTCCTCCAGCAGGCCGAGCGCCGCGTCCAGGAGGGCCTGGCGGGTCTTCTGCTTCTGGGCCTGACGGATGCCCACGGTGTGACTCATGCCATTCAGTAAACAACCGTTCTCCGCCGAAGGGAAGAGTAGACTCAGTGGTCAGTGAACAGTCGTACTCACAATTGTTCACTCAACCCGATCCGTCGTGCGCCGCACCGGGCGCACCGAAAGGACAGTGATGATTGCCCTCGTCGCGCTTCTCCTCGTCTTCGGAGTCGTGCTGGGTGCCGTGGCCCACTTCCCGCTCTCCGTCTCCCTGATCGCCGCAGCGGTCATCGGCTGCTGGCTCGCCGTGTTCGCCGTGCGCGAGCGCCTCGGCCGCGGGCGCGTCGCCGAGCGCCTGAACAAGTAACCGAGCGCCTCACCACGTCAAGGGAGCTGCATCATGGAACTCACCGCATCCGCCCGCACCAGGACCGGCACCCGCGACGCCGACGGCATGGCTGTCGCCGCGTTCGTGCTCGGCCTGCTGGGTCTGCTCGTACTGAACATCGTTCTCGGCCCCACGGCCATCGTGTTGGCCGCTCTCGCCCTCTGGCGCGGCACCGCCCGCCGTGGCCGCGCCCTGCTCGGCCTCGCCCTCGGTGTGGCCGACCTCGTGGTCCTGGCCACCGTCTTCACGTCGAGCGGCGGCGTGATCTGGAACTTCGGCGGCTGACCGGCCCACGGCCGCCGACCGGGGACGCGCGGCGGGGAGCCCGCCCCAGGACTCGTAGAATCGTCGGCACCATGGCATACCTCGACCACGCTGCGACCACTCCCATGCTTCCGGAGGCGGTCGAGGCGATGACCGCCCAGCTCACCGTCACCGGCAACGCCTCATCGCTGCACGCCGCCGGGCGACGGGCCCGGCGTACCGTCGAGGAAGCCCGGGAGGCTCTCGCGGATTCACTCGGCGCACGCCCCAGCGAGGTGGTCTTCACCGCGGGCGGCACCGAGGCCGACAACCTCGCGGTCAAGGGCCTCTTCTGGGCCCGCCGTGACGCCGACCCGCGCCGGAACCGGGTGCTGGTCAGCCCGGTCGAGCACCACGCCGTCCTGGACGCCGTCGACTGGCTGGGCGAGCACGAGGGCGCGACCGTCGAGTACCTGCCGGTCGACAGTTACGGCCGGGTGCACCCGGAATCCCTCCGCGAGGCGATCGAACGGGACCCGTCCGATGTCGCGCTGGCCACCGTGATGTGGGCCAACAACGAGATCGGCACGGTCATGCCGGTCCGTGAACTGGCTGATGTCGCGGCCGGGTTCGGGATCCCGCTGCACGCCGACGCGGTCCAGGCGTACGGCCAGCTTCCCCTGGACTTCGCCGCTTCGGGGCTGGCCGCGATGACGGTGTCGGGCCACAAGATCGGCGGCCCCTACGGCATCGGCGCGCTGCTGCTCGGCCGTGAGCACACCCCGGTCCCCGTCCTGCACGGGGGTGGCCAGGAGCGCCACGTACGCTCCGGGACGCTGGACGCCCCCGCCATAGCCTCCTTCGCCGTGGCGGGAACGCTGGCCGCCGAGCGGCGCGAGGTCTTCGCCCGGGAGATCGGCGCACTGCGCGACGGGCTGATCGCGGCGGTACGGTCCGCGGTCCCCACGGCCATCCTGGGCGGCGACCCGGCCGACCGCCTCCCCGCCAACGCGCACTTCACCTTCCCCGGCTGCGAGGGCGACTCCCTGCTGCTCCTCCTGGACGCCCAGGGCATCGCCTGCTCCACCGGCTCCGCCTGCACGGCGGGGGTGGCACAGCCCAGCCATGTGCTCCTGGCCACGGGCACCGACCCGGACCTGGCCCGCGGCACCCTCCGCTTCTCCCTCGGACACACCTCGACCGAGGCGGACGTGGCGGCGGTGGCGGCCGCGATCGGCCCGGCGGTGGAACGAGCCAGGTCAGCGGGGCTGAGCTGAGACGGTTCGGTGGGGCGGGCCGGGGCGGGGCGCGGGGGCGGGCTCAGGCGGACACGGCGGGGCGGACTGAGCCGAGGCTGCTCGGCGGGGCGGGCTGAGCTGAGGCTGCTCGGCGGGGGCTGAGCGGTCCAGGCTGTGCCGGGTGAGCGGCGGGGGCCGTGCGGTGCGGGCCGTGCGGTGCCTGATCCGGGCCGGGTGCGGTCCACTCCGGGCCGTCACGGGCCCGTCGTCAGGGGCTGGCGTCACGGGCCCGGCATCACGGGGCCGGTGTCACGGGGCCGGTGTGGAGGGCCCTGACCCCTCCCGGGCCTTGCGCACCAGCCGTACGTACCAGGCCCAGTCCCAGTAGGGACCCGGGTCCGTGTGGTCGGCCCCCGGGACCTCCACATGCCCGATGATGTGCTGACGGTCGACGGGGATCTCGTACCGCGCGCAGATGTCCGCGGTCAGCCGGGCCGACGACCGGTACATGGCGTCCGTGAACGACGACGCCCGGTCCACGAACCCTTCGTGCTCTATCCCGATGCTGTGTTCGTTGTAGACGCGGTTGCCGGCGTGGAACGCCACGTCCAGCTCCCGTACCGTCTGCGCCACCTTTCCGTCCCGGCGTACGACATAGTGCGCGGCGGCCGCGTGGGCCGGATCGGCGAAGACCCTGAGCGCCATCGCGTAACTGCCCTGGACGGTATGGATGACGACCCGGTCGATCGCATAGTCATGGGGCCGGTCGGCCGGCCGGTAATTGGCCGGGGAGGCCGCAGCCCACTGGGCTCCGGCGAAATCCACCGCCCCGTCCACCGCGCCTTTCTCGTGCGGCGTCCCGCCGCCGGACAGGTGGTCCCAGATGCCCCTGCCCAGCGCCGCTGCACCCGCGGCGGCGCCGAGCCCGCCGATCAGCAGGCCCCGCCGCCCCAGGTGCCGGTCCCTGTCGCCGCCCATACCTTCCATATGTGCCTCAACGCATCCGTGCGAGCGCGGGATTCCCCCGTAGCCGTACCCTGGTACGGCTATGACTCAGACACCCCAGAGCCCCCGCCCCCGACCCCTCCGGGTACTGGCCGCGATGTCCGGCGGTGTGGACTCCGCCGTGGCCGCCGCCCGCGCCGCCGAGGCCGGACACGACGTGACCGGTGTGCACCTGGCCCTCTCCGCCAATCCCCAGTCGTTCCGCACCGGTGCGCGGGGCTGCTGCACCATCGAGGACTCCCGCGACGCCCGTCGCGCGGCGGACGTCATCGGCATCCCCTTCTACATCTGGGATCTGGCCGAGCGGTTCCGCGAGGATGTCGTCGACGACTTCGTCGCCGAGTACGAGGCCGGCCGCACCCCCAACCCGTGTCTGCGCTGCAACGAGAAGATCAAGTTCGCGGCGCTGCTCGACAAGGCCCTCGCGCTCGGCTTCGACGCGGTCTGCACCGGCCACTACGCCACGGTCGTGACCACCGAGGACGGCTCACGCGAGATGCACCGGGCCTCGGACATGGCCAAGGACCAGTCGTACGTCCTCGGGGTACTGGACGAGCGCCAGCTCGCGCACGCCATGTTCCCGCTCGGTGACACCCTCACCACCAAGGACGAGATCAGGGCCGAGGCCGAGCGACGGGGTCTGGCCGTCGCCAAGAAGCCCGACAGCCACGACATCTGCTTCATCGCTGACGGTGACACCCAGGGCTTCCTCGCGTCCCGGCTCGGCACCGCGGACGGCGACATCGTCGACGAGGCGGGGACGAAGATCGGCAGCCACGAGGGCGCTTTCGGCTTCACCATCGGGCAGCGCAAGGGCCTGCGCATCGGTCACCCCGCCCCCGACGGCAAGCCGCGGTACGTCCTCGACATCTCCCCGGTGGACAACACCGTCACGGTGGGACCCGCCGAGGCCCTGGACGTCACCGCGCTCACCGCGATCAAGCCCCGCTGGTGCGGCGACGCCCCGGCCGGAGCCGGCACGTACACCGCCCAGCTGCGCGCGCACGGCGGCGAGACACCGGTGACCGCGGAGCTGGTGGACGGCGCCCTCCACGTCACGTTCGACGAGCCGGTACGGGGCGTGGCGCCCGGCCAGGCGATCGTGCTCTACGACGGCACCCGCGTCGTCGGCTCGGCGACGATCGCCACGACCGACCGGGCCGGCACGCCCCGGGCGGAAGTGGCGCAGACGGCCGCGTCTTAGACGGTCCGCGTCTCAGGCCCGTCGCGTCTCAGGCCGTCGCGTCTCAGGCCGTCGCGTCTCAGGCCGTCGCGCCGCAGACGGCCGATCCTCAGATCGTCGAGGCTCAGACCACTTCGGTGTCGTAGAAGCAGAAGTGGTCCTTGATCTGCGCGACTTGGGCCAGTGGCTCCGGGTACGCCCAGACGAGGTCGGCGGCCCCGGGCAGTGACCAGTAGGACGCGTCGCCCTTGAACGGACAGTGGGTGTGCGTGTCCGAAGGGGTCAGCAACTCGGTGTGCACGTCCTCCGGCGGGAGGTAGTAGCGCACCGGGAGCCCTGTCTCGTGCAGCAGCAGGGGGCGGCGGCTCTCAGCCAGAATGCGCCCGTCGCGGACCACCCGTACGTGCTCGGTACCTTGCTCGATGGTGATGCGATGTCCAGTCGTCATACCGGATTCAGCGCATCAGGCCCGGAACTTCTTCCCCGCAGGCTGCCTCTACCGTGGACGCATGAACATCTGTGTCTTCCTCTCTGCCGCCGATCTCGACGAGCGCTACACCCGCCCCGCCCGTGAATTCGCCGAACTGCTCGGCCGGGGCGGCCACACCCTGGTCTGGGGCGGCTCGGAGAGCGGTCTGATGAAGGTGGTTGCCGACGGCGTCCAGGAGACCGGCGGACGGCTCGTCGGGGTATCGGTGGACTTCCTCGCGGCCAAGGCCCGTACCAACGCGGACGAAATGGTGATTGCCTCCGATCTGGCGGAGCGCAAGGCGCTGCTGCTCGCCAAGGCCGACGCGGTGGTGATCATGGTGGGCGGTACCGGCACCCTCGACGAGGCCACCGAGATCCTGGAGCTGAAGAAGCACGGGAAGACCACCAAGCCAGTGGTCCTGCTCAACGCGGACGGCTTCTACGACGGCCTCAAGCAGCAGTTCCAGCGGATGGAGGACGAGGGGTTCCTTCCCATTCCCCTCACTGACCTGGTCTTCTTCGCCGAGGACGGGGTGGCCGCGCTGGCGTACCTCGAGGAGTCGCAGGGCGTCCAGTAGTGCGACGATGGGGCCCATGGCTACACATGTGATCACTGGTGCTGGTTCCGGCATCGGCGCGGCTGTCGCGCGCCGCCTTCATGAGCGCGGCGACCACCTCGTCATCGTGGCGCGCGACGCGGGGCGCGCCAAGGAACTCGTGGAACGCTTCCCCGGCGCCGAGACGCTCGTCGCCGACCTGGCGAACCCTGACCGCATCTCCTGGGCGCTCGACAAGCAGACGATGCCGGAGCAGGTCGACTCGCTGCTGCACATCGCGGGCATCGTCGACCTCTCTCCCGTCGCGGAACTGCGTCCCCCGACCTGGCACCAGCAGCTCAACACCAACCTCATCGCTCCGGCCGAGCTGACCCGGCTGATGCTGCCGCAGCTGCGGACCGTCCGTGGCCAGGTCGTCTTCGTCAACTCGGGCGCCGGCCTCAACGCCCATGCCGAGTGGGCCGCTTACGCCGCCGCCAAGCACGGTCTGAAGGCCCTGGCCGACGCCCTGCGCCAGGAGGAGCACGCCAACGGCGTCCGGGTCACGTCCGTTTACCCGGGCCGCACCGCGAGCCCCATGCAGGCCAAGATCCACTCGCAGGAGGGCAAGGAGTACGTCCCGGAGGGTCTGATCGACCCCGAGTCGGTCGCCACGACCATCCTGGCGGCCCTGGACCTCCCGCGCGACGCGGAGATCAACGATGTGACCGTGCGGGCAGGGCGCTGACAGCTCGGGCCGGGCGGGTGGCCCTGCCCTGCCCGGCCGGACGCTAGTCGGCCAGGCTGACCTGCGCCGCGGAGGCCACGAAACCGGTCCAGCCGACCCTGACCACGCCATAGCCCGCGCCGAGCACCGCCATCGTGCCCGTACCGACGTCGTCCGTGTCCTCGTAGAGGGAAGCGGGCAGCACGGTCCGGTGCAGTTCGTGACCGGTCCGGGCGTCCAGCACGAGCAGTTGGGCCGTCCCGGGGTCCTTGTGCGTCGGCGGCGCCGTCAGCCTCTCGTAGCGAGGTATGTACACCCGGCCGTCGGCAGTCCGCGGAAGGCCCAGCTCGAACCCCTTGCCCGCCTGCACGGTCCAGAGGACCTTGCTGCTGTCGTTACTCACCTGCCGTGCGGTGAGCGATGTGTCGTCCTTGGAGCCGATGAGGACCTTGCCGTCACTGATGCCGCGCAGATGGGCATCGTGCGACAGGGCCGTCGTGTGTATCCGGGGCCGGGTGCCCGACACATCCGCCGTGACCAGCGAGCCGGACAGTGTCAGGGAGACCAAGGTGTGGTCCCCGAGACGGCCGTAGCCGATGGACTCGTCCTTCAGGTGCCAGCGGGTCCTGCCGCTCGCCGGATCGACTCCGTACAGCTCCTTGGCGTACGCCTCCGTTCTTGAGCACCCCGTGGCGTCGAACGCCTCGCTTCCCGACAGGTCGACCGGCGCCCGGTTGTCCCACCCCTTGCACCCCGCGGGCGGAGCGATGGACCAGAGCTGCTTCCCGCTGCGCGCCGACAGGCCGGTCAGCCTTTCCTCCCGGCTGATGATCACGGTGTCCCCGGCGTGCCAGACCCGGCCGCCGGAATCCGCACGGCCCGTTCGGGCCACCTTCGTGTGCCAGCGGGGCTTCCCGCTCCGCAGGTCCACCGAGACCACGAGCCCGTCGTCGTACCAGAGGACGACAGCGTCGCTGACCAGCGACTCAGCCAGCAGAGCGGCCTTCTCCCGCCCGTAATGCCAGTAGCTCCTGCCGGTGCGGACATTCGTGGCCACGGTGCCGTCGGACTGCTCGTTCAGCACCAGCCCGCCGACTATCCCCGCAGGAGTGCTGTCCCCACTGGTCAGCACCCGGCTGGGCCGCTTCGGCGCGGTGGTGCCGAGGGCTGCGGGAAAGGCGCCGTGCGGTCCGCTCATCTGCTCGTGGAAGCGGGTGACGTAGTCGTACGTCTGCCAGCCGCCCACCGCCAGGACCAGCACCGTCACGGAGACCGTCAGCCTGATCCAGCGGGCGCGGATCCAGGCAGCAGCGGCCCGCGCCGACTGGGCGGGCGTCCGCCGTATCCGCGGAACGGCATACCGGCCCCTGCCCGCGGGCTCCGGCTCCGCCTCCGTGTCGCTGTCGCCGGATTTCCATGTCCAGCCGTCCAACTGGTCCTTCATCGGTCTCCCCCTCGAACTCCGTCCGCGATGGTGCTCATCGATACATACACCGCCCGGCCCGTCCCGGTTCCACCCGGGCACTCTCGTACCCTTCGGGGGTGAGCGAGAAGAGCAAGTTCAGTTGGGGTCCTGCCACCGGGATCGGGTCCATGCCGGGCATCGACGCACGGGAGAGCGCGAAAACCGTCATCGGGTCCTTCGAGAGCTTCCCCTGTCTGCCGGAGCTGCCCGCGCGGGGCCCCGGCGCCGACATGCTGGGGCGCAGCATCGGGATGCTCGTCGAGATGTACGCGCACGTCGAGCCGAGCGGCTGGCGGGTGAGCGACCGGCCCGGACGCGACACCAGGCGGGCGCGCTCCTGGCTCGGTGAGGACCTCGACGCGCTGGAGGAGTTCACCCAGGGGTACCAGGGACCGCTCAAGGTCCAGGCGGTCGGCCCCTGGACGCTGGCCGCCGGACTCGAACTGCGGGGCGGCGAGGCCGTGCTCGGGGACCCCGGAGCCTGCCGGGACCTCGCCGCTTCGTTGGCCGAGGGACTGCGTGCCCACCTCGCGGAGGTGCGGCGGCGGGTGCCCGGCGCCCAGGTGGTGCTCCAGCTCGACGAACCGTCGCTCGTCTCCGTACTGCGCGGCGGGGTCAGGACCGCCAGCGGATACCGGACGCACCGGGCCGTGGACCGGCAGGTGGTGGAAGGCGCGCTGCGGGACGTGATGGCCGTCGGTGACGGACCGGCGATCGTGCACACCTGCGCACCCGACGTGCCGGTCGCCCTGCTGCGGCGGGCCGGCGCTTCCGGTATCTCGTTCGATTTCAGCCTCCTCACCGAGCGTGATGAGGAGGCGGTGGGGGAGGCTGTGGAGGACGGTATCCAGCTCTTCGCCGGTGTGGTGCCCGGCACTGACACCGCATTGTCGGACCCTGCCGGTAGCGTCATGGGTGTCAGGACGCTGTGGCGCAGGCTGGGGCTGAATCCGGGGACTCTCGCCGAGTCGCTGGTGCTCACCCCGGCGTGCGGGCTCGCGGGCGCTTCACCCGAGTACGCCCGTACGGCACTTGCCCACTGCGCCCGCGCGGCGAGGTCACTCGCCGACAACCCTGAGTAGCGGGATCGGTTTCATCAACGGGAGGACGAGACGGTGGCTGTCGAACAGCAAGGTGCGGTGCCTGCGGAGGCACGGGAGAGCCACGCCCAGCTGGCCGAGCAGATCGAGGAGCACCGCTTCCGGTACTACGTGAGGGACCAGCCCGTCGTCAGCGACGCCGAGTTCGACACGCAGCTGCGTGCGCTGGAGGCCCTGGAGGAGCAGTACCCGGAGCTGCGCACCCCGGACTCACCGACCCAGAAGGTCGCCGGGGCGTATGAGACGGAGTTCACCTCCGTACAGCACCGCGACCGCATGCAGTCGCTGGACAACGCCTTCGACGACGAGGAGCTGGCCGCCTGGGCCGAGCGGGTGGCGCGCGAGGTCGGCTCTCCGGGCTATCACTTCCTGTGCGAGCTCAAGGTCGACGGCCTCGCGGTCAACCTCACGTACGAGCACGGCAGGCTGGTCCGCGCCGCCACCCGCGGCGACGGCCGCACCGGCGAGGACATCACCCCCAACGTCCTGACCATCGCCGACATCCCGCACCGGCTGCACGGGGAGCGCATTCCCGAACTCGTGGAGATCCGCGGCGAGGTGTACTTCCCGATGGAAGCCTTCGAAGGGCTCAACGCCCGCTTGGTGGAGGCCGGGGACAAACCCTTCGCCAACCCGCGCAACGCCGCGGCCGGTTCGCTGCGCCAGAAGGACCCGAAGATCACCGCGACCCGCCCGCTGCACATGGTCGTCCACGGCATCGGTGCCCGCGAGGGCTTCGACATCGACTGCCTGTCGCACGCCTATGAGCTGCTGCACGAGTGGGGACTGCCGACCGCCAAGCACAACAAGGTGGTGGACGACCTGGCGGGCGCCCGCGACTTCATCGCCCACTTCGGCGAGAACCGGCACTCCGTGGAGCACGAGATCGACGGGGTCGTCATCAAGCTGGACGAGATCCCGCTCCAGGGCCGGCTCGGCTCCACCTCACGGGCGCCGCGCTGGGCCATCGCCTGGAAGTACGCGCCGGAGGAAGTCAACACCAAGCTCGTCAACATCCGGGTCGGCGTGGGTCGTACGGGCAGAGTCACGCCGTACGCACAGGTCGAGCCGGTCACGGTGGCCGGCTCCGAGGTCGAGTTCGCGACGCTCCACAACCAGGACGTGGTGAAGGCCAAGGGCGTGCTCATCGGGGACACTGTCGTGCTGCGCAAGGCCGGCGATGTCATCCCCGAGATCCTGGGCCCCGTGGTGGATCTGCGGGACGGCAGCGAGCGGGAGTTCGTGATGCCGGCCGAATGCCCCGAGTGCGGGACGGCCCTGCGGGCCATGAAAGAAGCGGACATCGATCTCCGCTGCCCCAACGCCCGCTCCTGCCCTGCCCAGTTGCGCGAACGGCTCTTCTACCTCGCGGGCCGCAAGTCCCTGGACATCGAGAACTTCGGCTATGTCGCCGCGGCTGCGCTCACCCAGCCGCTGGAGCCGGCCGAGCCACCCCTGAAGGACGAGAGCGACCTCTTCGACCTCACGATCGAGCAACTGCTGCCGATCAAGGCGTATGTCCTCGATCAGGACAGCGGACTTCCCAAGAGGGACCCGAAGACGGGCGAGGAGAAGATCGCCACGGTCTTCGCCAACCAGCAGGGCGAGCCCAGGAAGAACGCCCTTGCCATGCTGGAGAACATCGCGGCGGCGAAGGAGCGCCCGCTCGCGCGGGTGATCACCGGCCTCTCGATCCGCCATGTGGGCCCGGTGGCCGCTGAGGCCCTGGCGCGTGAGTTCCGTTCGGTGGAGCGGATCGAGCAGGCCACGGAGGAGGAGCTGGCCGCCGTGGAGGGCGTCGGCCCGACCATCGCCGCGTCGCTCAAGCAGTGGTTCGAAGAGGACTGGCACCGCGAGATCCTCCGCAAGTGGCGGGCGGCCGGGGTCCGGATGGAGGACGAGGCCGGTGAGGACCAGGGCCCGCGACCGCTGGACGGGCTGACGGTGGTGGTCACGGGAACGCTGGAACACCACACTCGGGATGGCGCGAAAGAGGCCCTCCAGAACCTCGGGGCGAAGGTGACCGGTTCCGTTTCCAAGAAGACGGCGTTCGTCGTGGTCGGGGACAGCCCGGGCTCGAAGTACGACAAAGCGATGCAGCTGAAGGTTCCGGTTCTGGACGAGCAGGGCTTCGCTGTACTGCTCGAACAGGGTCCTGACGCGGCCAGGGAGGCAGCGGTACCGGTGGAGGAGTAGCGGAGGAGCGGGGGCGGCCGGTGGGGCCAAGCTCACCCGTTCGGCCCATAGCAGATGGTTCGGGACGGTCGGGTCGCATTCGGGCAAGACCTGCAGAGCGCTGCCCGTCGGACCCTTCTGCGGCCTACTGTTGAAGAGTGCGCCCGTCCCGCACGGCTGCAATGGGCCTGCCCTGCTCTTCTGGAGATCCTTCCTCTGGAGTTTCTTCCCGAGTCCGGGACAAGATATGAGCCGTGACGGCATGACAGCGGGCCATCACGTGCATGGGCACTGCCGGCTGTGAGAGGGACGGGCATGAAACCGACCGAGAGCGCCGATCCGGGGTCGCGGGTGCGCGGTTTCGCGCAGCTCGCTCACTCCGTGGCGCGGCTGCCCGCTTTCCCGTTCGTCGTGGGACTGGCCGCAGTCGTCCTGGTGACCGGATTGTTAGAGGCGGTCGGAGACGGCCGCGCGCTGTTTCCCGACGGTACGGCGGGCTGGGCGCTCGCCGTTCTCACCGGCATCATCGTGGGGCATCTGGTCGCGCTCGGCCGCGACCGATGGTGGGGCGGCACCGGTTCCGGCGCCGCCCTCACGCTCGCCGTGCTGCTGCTGTACGGCTGGCTGCCCGCGGCACTCGTCAGCCTGGCCGTCGTCGTCCTCGTGGGGGCTGCCCGCAGCCACCGCTGGCGGCAGGGGCTGCTGCACGGCGCGTCCGACATCCTGGGTATCGGCGCCGCCGCCCTCGTCCTCGCCGCGTTCGGCGAGACCCCGTCCGTCGAACACCCCTGGCAGCCACCCGACTGGGGGATCGGCTCCGCGGCGGAGATCGTACTGGCGGCCGTCGCCTATCTGGTCGTGGCGCGGGTGCTGCTCTGGTCCGCGGCGGGGCCGCCCAGTCGCGGGCTGCCGACCGTCGCCCGTACAGCACTGGTCAGGCAAGGGCTCGTGGGCGTCGCGCTGCTCGGCATCGCCCCGCTGATCTGCGTGGTCGCGATGTCCCTGCCGCTGCTGCTGCCGCTCTTCGCGGTGCCGCTGGTCGCCCTGGACTCCACGCTGTGGATCGCCAGGGCCCGTGCGGAGGAGCAGCTGCGCGACCCGCTGACCGGGCTGCCCAACCGCCAGTGGCTGCTGGAGCGGACCTGGGCCGCACTGGCGGAGGCGGAGAACGGCGGATTCAGGTCCTCGCTGGTGCTGATCGACCTCGACCGGTTCCGTTCGGTCAATGACACGCTCGGGCATCTGGCGGGCGACCGGCTGCTGTTGCAGATAGCGGAACGGCTGCGGTTCGCGCTGCCGCGCGGCGCGGAGGTCGCCCGCCTCGGCGGCGACGAGTTCGCCGTGCTGCTCCCCGCTGCCGACTCGGCGACGAGCGTGATGCGCATCGCCCGGTTCCTGGTGGCCGAGCTGAGCTCTCCGCTCGATCTCGACGGACTGACGCTGGTACTCGAGGCGAGCGCCGGCGTCTCGGTCTTTCCCGACCACGCGCTGGACGCCGAGGGGCTGCTCCAGCGCGCCGACGTGGCGATGTACCAGGCCAAGCGGGACCGCACGGGTGTGGAGGTGTACGAGTCCAAACGGGACTCCAACACCCCCGACCGGCTCGGTCTGCTCGGCGATCTGCGGCGCGCGCTGGACGCGGGCGATGTGGAGCTGCACTACCAGCCGAAGGTCCGCTTCGACGGACAGGTGGCCGGTCTCGAGGCGCTGGTCCGCTGGGTGCACCCGGAGCGCGGCAGGGTCCCTCCGGACGAGTTCATCGCCATCGCCGAGTCGTCGGGGCTGATGCCGCACCTCACCGAGTACGTCCTGGAAACGGCCCTGGCCCAGGTCGCCAAGTGGCGCCTCCAGGGGCTGAAGGTCCCGGTGGCGGTCAACGTCTCACCGCGCGACGTGCACACCCCCGGCTTCGCCGGCGCGGTGGCGGCGCGGCTGGCCAGGCACGGGGTGCCGCCGGGCGCCCTCCAACTGGAGATAACCGAGCACGTCCTGCTGGAGGACCCGCAGCGGGCCGCCGACACCCTCGCCGGGCTGACCGCGCACGGTGTGAAGATGTCCTTGGACGACTTCGGCACCGGGTACTCCTCGCTGGTCCATCTGCGGCGGCTCCCGGTGAGCGAGCTGAAGATCGACCGGTCGTTCGTGGCCCGGCTCGCGGTGGACAACGAGGACGCGGAGATCGTCCGCTGCACGGTCGACCTGGCCCACTCGCTCGGCCTGATCGTCGTGGCCGAGGGCGTCGAGGACGACGAGACCTGGGAGCGGCTCCGCGATCTGGGCTGCGACGCCGTCCAGGGCTGGCTGGTGGCGGCCGCGATGCCGCCGCACGAGGCGACGGCATGGCTGCTGGCCCGGGGGTCCCGCGGCTGGCAACGGCCCGCGGAGCTGGCCGCCGCCGCGGCAGCCGCGGAGAAGGAGAAGCTGCCGTCCGGCCAGGTGGTGCTGCACAGCCGGCCGGGGCCGCGGCAGGAACCGCGCGCGTAACCCAGGGGGTCCGCCCGCGGGGTTCGCCCATGAGCACGGCGTGACGGCGTGACGGCGTCACACCGAGCCCCCGGATCCCCGTACCTCCCGATCCTCGTACCTCCCGATCCCGCCCGCCTCCCGATCCCCGCCCGCCGATGTGGATCAGCGGCGGTCAGCGGGCGGTCAGCGGCGGGCCCGCGGCGGGTGAAGCCGGGTCTTGGCCACCCCGCTGAGCGGCTTCCGCGACGGCGGAAAACGGGGGCTGAAACCCCTCCGCTGCCCTCCCCGGTGAAACCGTTTAGTGGCCACGGCCCCCCGCCCCATAGGATTGGGCCAAAATCCACACACTCACCCCTGAGGATCGCTGCATGCCTGGCATCACGCGCGAGGAGGTCGCCCACCTCGCACGGCTGGCACGTCTGGAGCTGAAGGACGAAGAGCTCGAGCACTTCGCCGGACAGCTCGACGACATTCTCGGCGCGGTCGCCCGCGTCTCCGAGGTCGCCGACCAAGACGTACCGCCGACCTCCCACCCGCTGCCGCTGACGAATGTCATGCGCGCGGACGAGGTCCGTCCGTCGCTCACCCCGGAGCAGGCCCTCTCCGGTGCACCGGCCCAGGAGCAGCGGCGTTTCAAGGTGCCGCAGATCCTGGGGGAGGACTAAGCCATGACGGACATCAACATCATCAAGCTCACCGCGGCCGAGATCGCCGGGAAGATCGCTTCCGGCGAGCTCACGGCCGTCGAGGTCACCGAGGCGCATCTGGCCCGGATCGCGGCCGTCGACGAGAAGGTCAACGCCTTCCTGCACGTCGACCGTGAGGGCGCGCTCGCCCAGGCCCGCGCCGTCGACGCCAAGCGGGCCAACGGCGAGAAGCTCGGACCGCTGGCGGGTGTGCCCCTGGCGCTGAAGGACATCTTCACCACCGAGGGCGTCCCGACCACCGTGGGCTCCAAGATCCTCGAAGGCTGGCTCCCGCCGTACGACGCGACCGTCACCAAGCGCCTCAAGGCCGCTGACGTCGTCATTCTCGGCAAGACCAACATGGACGAGTTCGCCATGGGGTCATCGACCGAGAACAGCGCCTACGGCCCCACCGGCAACCCCTGGGACCTCTCCCGGATCCCCGGCGGTTCCGGCGGCGGTTCGTCCGCGGCGCTGGCGGCCTACGAGGCTCCGCTGGCCATCGGTACGGACACCGGCGGCTCCATCCGTCAGCCCGCGGCCGTCACCGGCACCGTCGGCGTCAAGCCGACCTACGGCGGGGTGTCCCGCTACGGCATGGTGGCGTTCTCGTCCTCCCTCGACCAGGGCGGCCCCTGCGCCCGTACGGTCCTGGACACGGCCCTGCTGCACGAGGCCATCGCCGGGCACGACCCCCTCGACTCGACCTCCATCGACGCCCCGGTCCCGCCGGTCGTCGAGGCCGCCCGCAACGGCTCGGTCGCCGGGCTGCGCGTCGGCGTCGTCAAGCAGTTCCGCGGCGAGGGCTACCAGGCCGGGGTCATCCAGCGTTTCGACGAGTCGGTCGAGCTCCTCAAGGGCCTCGGCGCCGACATCGTGGAGCTGGACTGCCCCTCCTTCGACCTGGCGCTCTCCGCGTACTACCTGATCGCCCCCTCGGAGTGCAGCTCCAACCTGGCCCGCTTCGACGCCATGCGGTACGGCCTGCGGGTCGGCGACGACGGTACGAAGTCCGCCGAGGACGTCACCGCGCTCTCCCGCGAGGCCGGATTCGGCGACGAGGTCAAGCGCCGCATCATCCTCGGTACGTACGCGCTCAGCTCCGGCTACTACGACGCGTACTACGGCAGTGCCCAGAAGGTCCGCACACTGATCACGCGGGACTTCGAGAAGGCGTTCGAGCAGGTGGACGTCATCGTCTCGCCGACCACGCCCACCACCGCCTTCCCGATCGGCGAGCGCGCCGACGACCCGATGGCGATGTACCTGGCGGACCTGTGCACCATTCCGACCAACCTGGCCGGCAACTCCGCCATGTCGCTGCCCTGCGGCCTGGCGCCCGAGGACGGTCTGCCGGTCGGCCTGCAGATCATCGCCCCCGCCATGAAGGACGACCGGCTGTACAAGGTCGGAGCTGCCGTCGAGGCCGCCTTCGTGGAAAGGTGGGGACACCCGCTGCTTGAGGAGGCTCCGTCGTTGTGAGTGCCATGACCAAGAAGGCCAAGAACTTCAAGAAGTCCAAGACCGGCGTCTACGTGTCCCTGGGTTCCACCGCGTTCGGTGCGCTCAGCGTCGCCAAGCAGGCCAAGCTGGCCCGCCAGGAGAACGACACGCTCAGGCTCGTGGACGCCGCCATCTCGGCTGCGGCGATCGTCACCGGACTGGCGATCCTCTACCGCGAACTGAAGCGCCTCGGCGACGACGACGTACTGCTGGGCTGAGAGGGAAAGTCTCATCGTGACCGTCACTGAACTTGCGTCGTACGAGGAAGCCCTCGCGACGTACGACCCCGTCATGGGCCTGGAGGTCCATGTCGAGCTCGGCACCAGGACCAAGATGTTCTGCGGCTGCTCCACCGAGCTGGGGGCCGAGCCCAACTCGCAGACCTGCCCCACCTGCCTGGGCCTGCCCGGCTCGCTCCCGGTCGTCAACGCGATCGGTGTCGAGTCGGCCATCAAGATCGGTCTCGCGCTGAACTGCGAGATCGCCGAGTGGTGCCGTTTCGCCCGGAAGAACTACTTCTATCCGGACATGCCGAAGAACTTCCAGACCTCGCAGTACGACGAGCCGATCGCCTTCGACGGCTATCTGGACGTCCAGCTGGAGGACGGCGAGACCTTCCGGGTGCAGATCGAGCGCGCCCACATGGAGGAGGACACCGGCAAGTCGCTGCACGTCGGCGGTGCCACCGGCCGGATCCACGGCGCGTCGCACTCGCTGCTCGACTACAACCGCGCGGGCATCCCGCTCATCGAGATCGTCACCAAGCCGATCGAGGGAGCGGGCGAGCGTGCCCCCGAGGTCGCCAAGGCGTACGTCGCCGAGCTGCGCGAGCTGATCAAGGCGCTGGGCGTCTCCGAGGCCCGGATGGAGATGGGCCAGATGCGCTGCGACGTCAACCTGTCGCTGCGGCTGCACGGCGTCGAGAAGCTCGGGACGCGCTCCGAGACCAAGAACGTCAACTCGCTGCGCTCGGTCGAACGCGCCGCGCGTTACGAGATCCAGCGGCACGCCGCGGTGCTCACCTCCGGCGGGTCGATCGTGCAGGAGACCCGGCACTTCCACGAGGAGGACGGCTCCACCACGGCCGGCCGCATCAAGGACAACGCCGAGGACTACCGGTACTTCCCGGAGCCCGACCTGGTCCCGGTCGCGCCCGCGCGCGACTGGGTCGAGGAGCTGCGCTCCGCACTGCCCGAGCTGCCGCGCGTGCGCCGCAACCGGCTGCGCGAGGAGTGGGGCGTCACCGAGTTCGACATGCAGTCGATCCTCAACGCCGGTGCGCTCGGCCCGATCCTGGCCACCATCGACGCGGGTGCCCCGTCCGACCAGGCCCGCAAGTGGTGGATGGGCGAGCTGGCCCGTAACGCCAACGAGACCGGCCGCGATCTCGCCGCGCTGCCCATCACGCCCGGGCAGGTCGCCCGGGTCGCGGAGCTCGTCGCGGCCGGTGACCTCAACGACAAGCTGGCCCGCCAGGTCATCGACGGGGTACTCGCCGGTGAGGGCGGCCCCGACGAGGTCGTCGAGAAGCGCGGTCTGAAGGTCGTCTCCGACGACGGCGCGCTCGGCGCCGCCGTTGACGAGGCGATCGCGGGGAACGCCGCCATCGCGGACAAGATCCGCAGCGGCAAGGTCGCGGCCGCCGGTGCGCTCGTCGGCGCGGTCATGAAGGCCACCCGGGGCCAGGCGGACGCGGCGCGCGTCCGCGAGCTGATCCTGGAGAAGCTCGGCGTCGAAGGCTGACGCGCCCACGCACGGCCGCACGGGGCCGCGCACCGGAACCGGTTCCACGGGCGCCGGGGAGAAAAGTGACCGCGGGCCCGGCCTGCGCTCACTTCTCCCCGGCGCCGCAGGACACGGTGTTCCGGGGCGCGGCCCCGGCCCGCTTCCCCCACGGAGCACGCCCTGAACACCGTCCCCGCCGAGATCCTCTCCGTAGCGCTGCTCCTCGGCGTACTCGCCTTCGCCGTCACCCGTCCGCAGGGCCGGCCGGAAGCGGCAGCCGCCGTGCCCGCGGCGGCACTTGTGGTGCTGCTTGGCGCGGTCTCGCCGTCCGAGGCATGGGACCAGACGCGCACCCTGCTGCCCGTGGTGGCCTTCCTCGCCGCCGTGCTCGTCCTCTCCCAGCTCTGCGCCGACGACGGACTGTTCGACGCCGCGGGCGACTGGGTGGCGCGGGTCTGCGGCGGACGGCCGGTGCGGCTGCTCGGCGGGGTCTTCGTGGTCGCCGCCGTGGTGACCGCCGTGCTCAGCCTGGACGCCACCGTCGTCCTGCTCACCCCGGTGGTCTTCGCGACGGCCGCCCGGGTCGGCGCCAGGCCCCGGCCGCACCTCTACGCCTGCGCGCACCTCGCCAACTCGGGGTCCCTGCTGCTGCCTGTCTCCAATCTGACCAATCTGCTGGCGTTCTCCGCGAGCGGTCTGACCTTCACCCGGTTCGCCGGCCTGATGGCCGTGCCGTGGCTGGCGGCCGTCGCGGTCGAATACGCCGTCTTCCGCAGGTTCTTCGCCGCCGACCTGGCCGCGCCCGCGCACATGCCCGACGAGGCGGAGCAGGCCGAGATGCCGCTGTTCACGGTGGTGGTGGTCGCTCTGACACTTGTCGGCTTCGTGGTCACGTCCTTCGCGGGCGCCGAACCGGTCTGGGCCGCGCTCGCCGGTGTCCTGGTGCTCGGCGTACGCGCGCTGCGCCGCAGGCGGACCACCGCCATGGGTCTGGTGCGTGACGCCAACCCGTTCTTCTGCCTGTTCGTGCTCGCCCTCGGGGTCGTCGTGCGGGCGGTCGTCGACAACGGACTCGGCGACGGGATCGGGCAGTTGCTGCCCGGCGGCGCCGGACTGCCCGCGCTCCTGGCGGTGGCCGGGGTCGCCGCGGTCCTGTCCAACGCCATCAACAACCTGCCGGCGATCCTGGCGCTGCTGCCGGTCGTCGGCCCCGCGGGACCCGGGCCGGTACTCGCCGCACTGATCGGTGTGAACCTCGGCCCGAACCTGACATACGTCGGCTCGCTGGCGACCCTGCTGTGGCGCCGCATCATGAACGACTACGGGCAGGACCCCAGGCTCGGCACCTTCTCCCGGCTCGGCCTGCTGACCGTACCGGCGACGCTGGCCGTGTCGACCGTCGCGCTGTGGGGGGCCCTGCGGGTCGTCGGAGCGTGAGTCGGCGCCGCCCGCCTGGTGCGGAGGTGCCGCCTCCGGACAGACGGGCCGGCGCCGGTCAGCGCAGCCCGATGTCGCCGCGCAGCTGCTCCAGTTCCCGCCGGTCCCGCTTCGTCGGCCGCCCCGTGCCGCGGTCGCGGACCGGGATGTCGAGCACGGCCTCCCGGGGCGGGGGCGGCGGGCTGTTGTCCACATAGCACTCGGCCGCGACCGGCGGCCCCACCCGCTTGCGCACCAGCCGTGACACCTCGACGATCCGCTCGCGTCCCGCGTGGAACAGCCGCACCTCGTCGCCCGCCTGCACGGCGTGGGCCGGCTTGACGCGCTCGCCGTTGAGGCGGGCATGACCGGCGCGGCAGGCGGCGGCCGCCTGCGCACGTGTCTTGGTGAGCCGAACCGACCAGATCCAGGTGTCGAGCCGTACGGTCCCCTGTTCAGCAGCCATACCCCGACTTTACGGCGGCGCGCACCCCTGTGACTAACCCCACGAAACAGTCAAAAGATCACGTTTCGATGCCAGAGTGATGCGCCAAAGGGCTGCGCTCTTTACGGTCTATTCCGGATAAAGACTGATGAACCACGCAGGTCGACCCCGAGGGAGCAGTCCGTTGGCAGCCATCGCGCGATGGTGCATCAGGCACCGCCTTCCGACTGTTCTGCTCTGGCTCCTGGCCCTCGGCGGGACCGCAGCGGCCGCGGGCTTCGCCGGGTCCGCGTACTCCAACGACTACGAAGTGCCGGGTACGGAGTCCGGGCGGGCCACCGCCCTGCTCGACCAGGGGTTCCACGGCCAGGGCGGCGACAGCGACACCATCGTCTGGCACACCGGGCACGGCAGCGTCCGCGCGTCGGGCGTCGAGCAGCGGATGTCGCAGACCCTCAACAAGATCGACGACCTCCCCGGGATCTCCTCCGTCGGGGCGCCGCGCACCAGCGCCGACGGACACACCGCCTACGCCGAGTTCACCTTCGCCGCGCAGTCCGACGAGATCCCCGAGCCGCAGGTCAGGACCGTGGTCGACACCGCGAAGGCGGCCGAGGCCGACGGGCTCCAGGTGGAGCTGGGCGGCAGCGCCATCGCGCTCACGCAGACCACCGGCGTGCATCTCAGCGAGGCCATCGGGGTCGCCGTCGCCGCGCTGGTGCTCTTCCTCGCCTTCGGCGCCTTCGCCGCGAGCCTGCTGCCCATCGCCACCGCCCTCGTCAGCGTCGGCACCGCGTACGCGGGCATCGAACTGCTCGGCCATGTGATGACCGTCGCCGACTTCGCGCCGATGCTCGGGATGCTGATAGGGCTCGGCGTCGGTATCGACTACGCGCTGTTCATCGTGACCAGACACCGCAAGGCGTTGCGCCGCGGCCTGCCCGTCGCGGACGCGGTGACCCACGCGGTGAGCACGACAGGCCGCGCGGTCGTCTTCGCCGGGGCGACGGTCTGTATCGCCCTGCTCGGCATGCTCATCCTGCGGCTGGACTTCCTCAACGGCGTCGCCATCGCGGCCTCCCTCACGGTCGTCCTGACCGTGGTCGCCTCGGTGACGCTGCTGCCGGCGCTCCTCTCGTACATCGGCATGCGGGCGCTGAGCGGCCGGGAACGGCGACGGCTCGCCGAGCGCGGGCCGCAGCCCGACCCGCCCACCGGCTTCGCCGCCCGCTGGTCGGCCTTCGTGGAGCGGCACCCCAGAGCGCTCGGCTCACTCGCCGCCGCGGTGATGCTGGTCCTCGCGCTGCCGACCCTCGGCCTCCACCTGGGCACATCCGACCAGGGCAACAGCCCGGCGGGCTCGACCACCCGCAAGGCGTACGACCTGATCGGCGAGGGGTTCGGGCCGGGCGCCAACGGCCCGCTCACCCTGGTCGCGAAGCTGGACGGGGCGGGAGACCGGGTGGCGCTGGACGAACTGCCGGCCCGGCTGCGTACGACCGCGGGTGTCGCGTCCGTGAGTCCGGTCAGCTACAACGGCAGCGGCGACACGGCCTTCGTGACGGTCGTCCCCGACTCGGCCCCGCAGTCGCAGAAGACCAGCGACCTCGTCGACCGGCTGCGTACGGACGTCCTGCCCCGGGCCGAGAGCCGGACCTCGCTCGCCGTCGAGGTCGGCGGTGTCACCGCGAGCTACGACGACTTCGCGGAGGTGATCATCGGCAAACTCCCCCTGTTCGTCGGCGTGGTCATCGCACTGGGCTGTCTGCTCCTGCTGCTGGCGTTCCGCTCGATCGGCATTCCGCTGAAGGCCGCGGTGATGAACGTGGCCGCGGTGGCGTCCGCCTTCGGCGTCGTCGTCGCGGTCTTCCAGTGGGGCTGGGGGAGCGAGCTGCTCGGGCTCGGCAGCGCGGGGCCGATCGAGCCCTTCCTGCCGGTGATCATGGTCTCGGTGCTCTTCGGCCTCTCCATGGACTACCAGGTCTTCCTGGTCAGCCGGATGTACGAGGAGTGGCGCGAGACCGGCGACAACCGGCGTGCCGTCCGGGTGGGCCTCGCCGAGACCAGCCGTGTGATCAACTCCGCCGCCGTCATCATGATCTCGGTCTTCCTCGCCTTCGTCCTCAGCGGCGACCGGGTCATCGCGATGTTCGGGATCGCGCTCGCCGCGGCTGTCGCGCTCGACGCCTTCGTGCTCCGCACGCTCCTGGTCCCCGCACTGATGCACCTGCTGGGCCGGGCGAACTGGTGGCTGCCCGGCTGGCTGGACCGGCGGCTGCCCCGCATCAGCATCGAGGCGCCCGCCCCGGGAGCCCGTGCGAAAATCCCTCCGGAGCGCACATCCGTGGTGGAGCCGGGGCGCACACCCGTGATGAAGCAGATGAAGCAGATGAAGCAGTTTGAGCAGATGAAGCATCTTGAGGAGGAGCATGTTCGCGATATCGCTCGGTGACGGAGCGGAGCTGGGACCGCTGGAGCCTTGGCAGGCCGGGGACTATCTGGCCCACATCGACCGGGGGCGCGAGTTCATCGGCCAGTACATCGGGCTCGCCGACGCAGCCGAGGATCTCGCTGAGGCGCGTGCGTTCCTCCAGTCGTACGCGGACAAGCAGGCGGCGGACAGCGGCCGGATCTTCGGCATCCGGCTGGACGGCACGCTGGTCGGCGGGGTGCTGTTCCCGCACTTCAACGCCGCGACCGGCTGCTGCGAGGTCGGCTGCTGGCTGGAGCCCGCAGCGGCGGGCCGTGGGCTGGTCACACGCGCCGCAGGGCTGCTGATCGACTGGGCCGTGGACGAGCGCGGCATGCACCGCGTCGAGTGGCATGTCGACCCGGAGAACACCGGCAGCATCAACGTCGCGAAGCGGCTGGGAATGGTGCGCGAAGGCGTCCTGCGGCAGAACCACCCCCATCGCGGGACCCGGCACGACACCGAGGTCTGGTCGGTCCTGGCCGACGAGTGGAAGGCGCACAGAGAGCATTAAGCCGACTCTCAGAAAGCCCCCCTAGCGTGCGCCGTATGAACGCCACCACCAAGACCGACACGACCGACGACTCCGCCGCCAAGGTGCAGGACGCCGAGGCCGATGAGGCCGCGGCGGAGGCGACCGCTGAGGACACCGACATCGACGCGGACGACGCCACGGCGGAAGCCGCAGCCGAGGAAGAAGCCGAGGAGGCCGAACTGGCCGGCGGCAGCCCCGCTGCAGCCCGCTCCGGGATCGGCGCGGGCGCGGCGGCCGTCGTCGCCGCCGCGCTGGGCTTCGTCGGGCTCTCCGGCACCTGGATGGGCAAGGTGCTCTCCGAGCGCGAGACCCTGACCGGCCAGCTGAAGCTCTCCCAGAGCGCCAGCGCCTCCCAGCAGATCCACGAGGTCTACGCCGACTCCTGGCACACCACCGCCCTGGTCAACGGCGTATTCGCGCTGCTGGCGCTGGTCGTCGGCGCCCTCGTACTGGCCCGCCCCTTCTTCAGCTCGCCCGTCCGCCCGCAGGCGGTCTGGGTCCGTGCCGTGGCCTGGGGCGCCGTCGGTGTCGCCGTCATCGGCCTGATCGTCGCCGTCGGTATGTACTTCGACCTGTTCGCCGCGCTGCCGACCGCTCCGGCCACCGCGCCCGCCCCGACCCAGTAGGACTGAACGACCTGGTGCCCGATGGACGGTGGACCTGCCGGTGTGCAGGCCGCCGCCCGTCGGGCATCTGGTCGTTGTGGGGGCTCGGCCGGTTCCCCGCAGGTTCGGCCCGGCCGCTGCGGCAGGTGGCGGAGAGCACCCTGGGGCAGTACTTCCTCGTAATATGACGCACCACATGACGTGCCACGCAGCGGGCGTACCCCGTGATGGCAGCGGGCCTACCCCGTGATGTCAGCACAGACTCTGTGTCAGCACAGACTCTTGACCGGGCCACAGAAGCAGGAGTGAACTCACGGGCCACCCTGACTCCAGCACGGAAGGTGTGCCGCACATGCGAATCGCAGTTATCGGTACCGGCCGGACCGGCGCGTTTCGCGCCGGTCCGCTCGCCGGTCTTCCCACCCTGACCAGTGCCGTCGTGCGTACCGATGAGGTGGCCGCATGAGACGAGGTGGCCGCACGATGCGGGTGGCCGGCGCGCCCATCTCGTGGGGTGTGTGCGAAGTGCCGGGCTGGGGACACCAGATGTCCGCCTCCCGGGTGCTGGACGAGATGCGGGAAGCGGGCCTGACAGCAACGGAGTTCGGGCCGGAAGGCTTCCTCCCGGCCGACCCCGTGGAGCGTGCCGCACTGCTGGCGGGGCATCAGCTCTCCGCGGTCGGCGGCTTCGTACCCGCCGTACTGCACGAGAGCGGCCACGACCCGCTGCCCGGGGTGGAGCGGGCGCTGAACGGATTCGGGGACGCCCGCACCCTGGTCATCGCCGCGGCCACCGGCGCGGACGGATACGACTCGAAGCCGCACCTGGACGGCGACGGCTGGCACACCCTGCTGACCAATCTCGACCGGATCGTCGCCCGTGCCGCGCGGGCCGGGGTGGAAACGGTGCTGCACTCGCACGTCGGCACCATGGTGGAGGGCCCCGACGAGATCGACCGGGTGCTGGACGGGTGCGAGGTCCCGCTCTGTCTGGACACCGGACACATGCTCGTCGGCGGCGCAGATCCCGCCGGGATCGCCCGCCGGGCGCCTGAGCGGGTCGCGCACGTACACCTCAAGGACGTGGACGCCGGTCTGGCCCGGCGGGTACGGTCCGGGCGGACGGCCTACACCGACGCGGTGCGCGAGGGGATGTACCGCCCTCTCGGGGCGGGCGACGTGGACATCGAAGGCATCGTGGACGCCCTGAGCACGTCCGGCTACGCGGGCTGGTACGTGCTGGAGCAGGACACCGTACTGGACGGGGAACCACCCGCGGGCCAGGGTCCGTTGACCGATGTGCGGACCAGTCTGGACTATCTGTCCCGGGTCGCCCGATGACCGGCGTGGGCGAGCACCACCCGGCCGGGGCGGTCCAGCATGCGTGACGCGGCCCTGCGATCCCTCGTGGAGACCAGGGCGCGCCACCCCGAGGCGGTGCTCGACGCCGCACGAGGCAGGCAGCGCCGCTCGCTCCTCGGCGACCGCGGCCGGCTGATGCTGGTCGCCGCGGACCACCCCGCGCGCGGTGGGCTGAGCGTCGGCGGCCGGGCGGACGCCATGGCCAACCGGGCGGATCTGCTGGACCGGCTGATGACGGCCCTGGACCGGCCCGGCGTGGACGGTGTGCTCGGAACCCCGGATGTACTGGAGGACCTGCTGCTGCTCGGCGCCCTGGAAAAGAAGGTCGTCATCGGTTCGATGAACCGCGGTGGCATTCCGGGCACCGCGTTCGAGATCGACGACCGGTTCACCGCCTACGACGCCCAGGCAATCGACACGATGGGCTTCAACGCCGGCAAGATGCTCCTGCGCATCGACCCCACCGACCCCGCCTCGGTCAGCACGCTGAGCGGCTGCGCCGAAGCCGTGTCGGAACTGGCGTCCCGCCGGCTGATGGCGATGATCGAGCCGTTCTGGGTGCGCCGCCTCTCCGACGGCAGAACCGTCAACGATCTGCGGCCGGAGGCGATGATCCGGGCGATGGCGGTCGCGCAGGGCCTCGGCCGCACCTCCGCCTACTCCTGGCTGAAGGTACCGGTCGTGCCCGACATGCAGCGGGTCATGGAGGCGTCCACTCTTCCCGCGCTGCTGCTGGGCGGCGATCCGGCCGGAACCCCGCAGGAGACCTACGCCGCCTGGCAGGAGGCACTGCGACTGCCCACGGTACGGGGGCTGGTGGCGGGCCGGGCCCTGCTGTATCCGCCCGGCGACGACGTGGCCGGCGCGGTGGACACCGCCGTCGGTCTGCTGTGAGGGGAACCGAAGCGCGCGCGGCAGCAGCGAAGCGGGCGCGGCAGTGAAGTAGCGCGGCAGTGAAGTGAGTACGGAATCGACGTGACCAACTGTCCGCCGGCTCCGGATAAGGCGTCTTGGCCGTGGGCTAAGTCCCTCTCAGCCATGAGGATATGGCACTCGCCCCATGTGGCGGACCCCCCTGGGAGACCAAGGTGAAGGGATCGCAGGAGGCCGCGACCGGCTTCCGTCACAGGGGAGAACACGATGATCCAGCTCGATCTCCAGAAGGCCCACGCGGCCGAACTCGCCCGCAGAGCCGAGGCCGGGCGGCTCGTCGGCCAGGCCCGCAGGGTCCGCAGGGCCGCCCGCCGTTCCGGGCGGCACGATACGCGGGGGGCGGTGAGATCGCTCCGCGACCGGTTCGTCCGCGCTGCCTGATGACCGGCGCACAGTCGCGCACAGGCAACGGGGCAGGGAGAGCGGCAGGCGGCGGGGGACGGGCAGGGACAGGCGGCGGGGTGCGGGAAGCGGCAGAGGCAGACGGCGCCCGTAAATCGGGTGCCGTGCTGTCGGACCCCTGTGCGATGCTCGGCGCTGTGGAGTCCACCTCAGTCAGCCCCGTGTTCGTCGGCCGAGCCGATGAGCTGGCCGCCCTCGGAGAAGCCCTCTCCCGTGCGACCGGAGGGGAGCCGCAGGCGCTGCTCATCGGCGGGGAGGCCGGCGTCGGCAAGACCCGGCTCGTGGAGGAGTTCATCGAGACGGCCGGCCGCGCGGGGGCCGTCGTCACCGTCGGCGGCTGTGTCGAGATCGGCGCCGACGGCCTGCCGTACGCCCCGTTCTCGACCGCGCTGCGCGCACTGCGCCGTCAGCTTCCCGACGAGATCGACGCGGCGGTCGAGGGCCAGGAGGGCGAACTGGCCAGGCTGCTGCCCGAACTGGGCGACACCAGCCGGCAGGCGCACCACGAGGACGGCACGGCACGGCTCTTCGAGCTGACGTCCCGGCTCCTCGAGCGGATAGCCGCCGACCGTACGGTGGTGCTGGTCCTGGAGGATCTGCACTGGGCCGACGCGTCGACGCGCCATCTGCTCGCGTATCTCTTCCGGACTCTGAGCAGGGGCCGCCTCGTGGTCGTCGCCACCTACCGCGCCGACGACATCCACCGGCGCCACCCGCTGCGGCCCCTCCTGGCCGAACTGGACCGGCTGCGCACCGTCCGCCGGATCGAGCTGGCCCGCTTCACCCGGTCCGAGGTGCGCCTCCAGCTGGCCGGTATCCTCGCCGCCGAGCCGGAGGCCGCCCTGGCCGACGAGATCTTCGCGCGCTCCGACGGCAACGCCTTCTTCGTCGAGGAGCTGGCCGTCTGCAGCGGCACCTGTTCGGTCTCGGGGATCAGCGACTCACTGCGCGATCTCCTGCTGGTCAGGGTCGAGGCACTGTCCGACCACGCCCAGCGCGTCGTCCGGTTCGCGGCCGAGGGGGGATCGACCGTCGAGTACCCCCTTCTCGCCGCCGTGACCCGGCTCTCCGAGGACGACCTGATCGAGGCGCTGCGGACCGCGGTCGGGGCCAACATCCTGATCGCGGCGCCGGACGGTGCCGGCTACCGCTTCCGCCACTCGCTGGTGCGCGAAGCCGTCAGCGACGATCTGCTGCCGGGCGAGCGCTCCCGGATCAACCGCCGCTGCGCGGAAGCCCTGGAGGCCGACCCCTCGCTCGTACGGGCCGACGCGCGCACCACGCGGCTCGCCGGCTACTGGTACTACGCGCATGACGCGGCGAAGACCCTGCCCGCCGTGCTGCTGGCATCGGCCGAGGCACGCCGGCGCCACGCCTACTCCGAGCAACTGCGGCTCCTGGAGCGGGCGATGGAGGTCTGGGACAGCGCCCCGGCCGAGGTGCGTGACGTGCTGCGGCCAACGGATTCCGCCTATGCCTACCCGGCCTGCGGATGTGAAACAGGGCAGGCCGAGCCTCCGGCGCTGTGCTATCTCGACCTGCTCGCCGAAGCGGTGGTGGCGGCGCGCTGCTGTGGGGAGCGCGAACGGTCGCTGAAGATCGCCAAGAAGGCCCTGCGCCTCATCGACGGTGGCGCCGACGACGCCCTGCGCGCCGCGTGGTTCTGGACCGAGCGGGCCAAGCTGGAGCAGAGCCTGGCCCGGGGCAACGGCTGGCGGGAGATCGCCACCGCCCAGGAGCTGGTACGCGGGCTGCCGCCGTCGGCCGTCCACGCCCAGGTGCTCGCCACCGCTGCGGGCTGGGCGATGCTCCATGAACCGGGGCCCGACAGCCTGCTGGCGGCCGAATGCGCCGTGGACTACGCCCGGCTGGTGGGCGCGGAGGAGATCGAGCTGAGCGCCCGCCTCACCCTCGGCGGCCTCCTGATCGACTCCGGCGACATCGATACCGGGCTGACCACCATGCGGGCAGCCCTTGAGCGCACGGCCGAACTCGGCCTGGTCGCCGACGCCTGCCGCGCGTACACCAATCTGATGTCGAACCTGGAGGCCATCGGCCGCTCCGCCGAGGCGGTCGACGTGGGGGCCGCCGGGACCGCCCTCGCGGGCAAGTACGCCCTGCGGGACCACGAGGCGTGGGTCCGCGGCAATATGGCCGACTCGCTCTTCGCCCTGGGCCGCTGGGACGAGGCGTCGGCCTGCGCCCAGTGGGTGCTCCGGTGCGGGCAGAGCGCCAAGCCCCTGGGGAACGTCTGCCTGCGGCTGGTCGATATGGCGCTGCTCCGCGGGGAACAGGACGAGGCGGCCGGACACCTCGCCTCCGCCCATGCCCACTTCGGCACCCACGACCCCATGCCCCAGCACTCCATCCCCCTGGCCAGGCTCAGCCTGGCGACCCTGGCCGCCCGGGGCAGACTGGACGAGGCCCGTGAGGTCCTCGCCGGCGCCGTGGAAGCCGGGTTCCCTCCCGGTACCCAGCGCTATGCCTGGCCCCTGATACTGGCGGCCGCCACAGGCGAG
This sequence comes from Streptomyces sp. SID10853, assembly GCF_010548145.1. Taxonomy (GTDB): domain Bacteria; phylum Actinomycetota; class Actinomycetes; order Streptomycetales; family Streptomycetaceae; genus Streptomyces. Next base: position 17,228 of record NZ_JAAGLN010000006.1, on the reverse strand, counting down.
GCCGATACGCGCGGCCTGCCGGCCGCCGAACCGGGCCGCGCACAGGCCCTGACCCTCATCCGCTCGGTGGCCAAGCGGCTGGCCACCCCCGTACCGCTCTGGCATGCCTATGCCCTGCACGTCAGCGCCGAGCTGGCCCGAGCCGACGGCCTCGATCTGCCCGAGCACTGGAGCGCTGCCGCCGACGCGCTGGCGCCGCTGGAACGCCCCTACGAGCTGGCGCAGATACACCGGCACTGGGCGGCCGCCCTGCTCACACACGGCGCGGACCGGGAACACGCGGCCGAACTGCTCCGCGCCGCTCTCGCCACGGCCGACCGGCTGGGCGCCCGGCCGCTCGCCGAGGAGATCCGGCTGCTCGCACAGCGCGCCCGGCTCCCGCTCGCGGAAACCACGGGGCCCCGCCGCGCCGTCGCACCGGAAGACGTACGCAGCCCGGTCGACGACTTCGGCCTTACCAGCCGTGAGCAGGATGTCCTGCGCCTGGTCGCCGCGGGCCGTACCAACCGCCAGATAGCCGAGACGCTGTTCATCGCCCCCAAGACGGCGAGCGTGCATGTCTCCAACATCCTGGCCAAGCTCGGTGTCACCGGCCGGGGCGAGGCGGCCGCGCTGGCCCATCGGCTGCATCTCTTCACGGACGCGGCTGGGTATGTCTCCGGAGCCACGGAGACTCGCGAAGCCGCCGTTCAGGAGGCTGTCTGAGCCCGACCCTGGTCCTGGCTCTGGTCCCGGCCCTGGCCCCGGTCCCGGCCTTGGCCCTGGTCCCGGTCCTCTTGGCCTTGATCCATCCGGCCTTGGTCCATCCGGCCTTGGTCCTTCTGGTTCTGGTGCGGGCTCTGGTCCTGGGACCGGATGATGACTGTGCCCGAGTCCAGATCTATCGGGCCGCGGCCCGGATCGCCGTCGTTGAGATCGACCCGGGACAGTTCCAGCCGCTTGTTCTCGTCCTCGGTGTGTTTGCGCCCGGGTGCGAAGAGCTGCTCTATCAGGTTGAACATCAGACCCCCTGTGACGAGCCCCGGCTCGGCTCCCGTGCGGTGAGCCCACCCCAGCGTAACCCTCGCTACTTCACCTCCAGCTGAAGGATCCGGTCGTCCCCGGGCTTGGGCTTGCCCCGGGAATCCGTGTTGCTGGTGACCAGCCACAGCCTGTCCCCGCCCGCGGAGACCACTGTGCGCAGCCGCCCGTACTTGCCCTGCAGGAAGGCTTGCGGCTGGGCGAACGGCTTGTCCCCGTCGAGCGGAATCCGCCACAGCCGCTCACCCCGCAGGGAAGCCATCCATAGGGATCCCTCGGCAAAGGCGATCCCGCTGGGTGAGGAATCCGCCGGCTTCCACTGCTCCACGGGGTCGGTGAAGCCCGCTTTCTTCGCCTTGCCCTCCACCTCGGGCCAGCCGTAGTTCTTGCCGGGGCCGATCAGATTCAGCTCGTCCCAGGTGTCCTGGCCGAATTCGCCGGCCCACAGCCGCCCGTCCTTGTCCCAGGCCAGCCCCTGCACATTGCGGTGGCCGTAGGAGTAGACGACGGAGTCCGCCCAGGGGTCCCCGTGCACCGGCTGACCGTCCGGTGTCATCCGGAGGATCTTGCCGCCCAGTGACTTCTTGTCCTGGGCCAGGCCCCGGTCGCCCGTTTCCCCCGTGCCCGCGTAGAGCATCTTGTCCGGCCCGAACGCGATCCGGCCGCCATTGTGCAGGGTCCCCTTCGGGATGCCCTTGAACACGGTGTCCGGCGCCCCCAGCTGCTGCCCGGACGGCTGCTTCTCGTCGTAGAACATGCGGGCGATGCGGTTGTCCGACGTGGTGCTGAAGTACGCGTAGACCAGGTGGTCGGAGGCGTACGTGGGGGAGACGGCTATCCCCAGCAGCCCGCCCTCACCGGCCGGCGCGACCCCCGCGACCTTCCCGAGCACGGTCTTCCGGCCGGTATCAGCGTCGACCTTGGTGATCGTCCCCCGGTCGCGTGAGGAGACCAGCAGGTCTCCCTCCGGGAGCGCCGCCACCCCCCACGGCGAATCGAGGCCCGTGGTGAGCGTCGAGACGACCTTCATCGCCCCCTTGGCCGGTGGCACGGACCGGGAGGGAGAGGGCGAGGCCGCGGCGGCCGTGTGCGGCCCGGGGGCGCGAGCCGTGCCGAGGGGGCTGCCGCCGTCCCCGGACGAGCACCCCACGGCCGACAGCAACAGCGCCGAGGCCAACACGGCTGTCACAGCAGGACGTTGCGCAGTTGGACGTTGCACGGTTCCGATCCCTTCGACGACGGCACAGCTACTGTTCATACACCGCAGGTCCGCCGCCGGTTCCCGTTCACGCCCGGCAGTACACGATCCAGGACGGCTCAGTCCCAGGAACCCCGTGCGGGCGGCAGCCCCGCGATCTCCCCGAGGTCCTCCGCCGTCGGCACCACTTCCGCAGCGCGGGCGTTCTCCACCGCCCACCGCTCCTGTTTGGTGCCCGGCACCGGCACCACGTGGGGTCCCTGCCGCAGCACCCACGCCAGCGCCACCTGGGCCGGCGTCGCCCCGTGCCGTTCCGCGACCCGTCGCAGCCCCGCCACCACCGGCTGGTTCGCCGCCATCATCTCGGCCGTGAACCGCGGATGCCTGGCCCGCACATCGTCGGGCTCGAAGCCCTGCCCCGGGGTGAGCGTGCCCGTGAGGAAACCGTTCCCCAGCGGCATCGCGGCCAGAAAGCCGACCCCGCGGGACTCGCACCACGGCAGCAGCGAATCGAGGGCGTCCCGGGACCAGACCGAGAGCTCGGCCTGTACCGCGCTCACCGGGAAGACCTGCTGCACCCGCTCCAGTTGCCCGACCGTCGCGTCATGCAGGCGCGCGCCGGAGCGCCTGGAGGCGCGCGCGCCCACCGCGCAGAACCCGAGCGCCCGCACCTTCCCCGCCGCGACCAGCTCGGCCATCGCCCCCCAGGTCTCCTCGACCGGCACCTCGGGGTCGGCCCTGTGCAGCTGGTAGAGGTCGATCACATCGGTCTGCAGCCGCCGCAGTGACGCGTCGCACGCCCGGCGTATGTACCCCGGCCTGCCGTTGGCCACGATGTGCTGTTCGCCCGCCAGGAGGCCACACTTGGTGGAGAGAAAGGCATCGGCCCTGCGCTCCTTCAGGATCCGCCCGAGCAGCAGTTCATTGGTGAAGGGACCGTACATATCCGCCGTGTCGAGCAGGGTCGAGCCGGCGTCGAGTGCGGCGTGCACGGTACGCAACGAACGGTCCCCGCGCTGCTGAGATCCGGTGTAAGCCCAGCTCATCGGCATGCAGCCGAGCCCGATGGCGCCCACTTCGAGCGCTGCCGCCCCGATTGTCCTGCGCTCCACTTGGCCGCGTCCTCCCTCTTCCGTCCCTCAAACTAACCTCCAGGTCATGACTGCTGATGTGTGGCTCCCCTTCCCGCCCGACAAGATCGACGGGCTGCCCGGCGGCCTCCGCTACCGCTTCTGGAACGGCGGCCCCGACTACCCCGCCGACCCCGCGGACTGCGCCTACTACGTGGTCCCCTACATGCAGGGCATGGACGTCGCCCTGCGCCCCCTCGGCGCGATGACGAATCTGCGCGTCGTGCAGACCCTCTCGGCAGGTGTGGACCACGTACGTCCGGGACTTGACGGACTCCACGCGGGCGTCCGGCTCTGCAACGCACGCGGTGTGCACGAGGCGTCGACCGCCGAACTCACCCTCACCCTGATCCTGGCATCGCTGCGCGGCATACCCGAGTTCGTGCGCGGTCAGCAGCGTGAGGAATGGCAGTCCGGTTTCCGCCCGGCGCTCGCCGACAAGACCGTCCTGATCGTCGGCTACGGGTCGATCGGCGCCGCCATCGAGGACCGGCTCGTTCCCTTCGAGTGTGCGCGGGTGGCGCGCGTCGCGCGCTCCTCTCGCACTACGGAGCGCGGTCGAGTGCACGCATTCACCGATCTGCCCGAACTGCTCCCCGAAGCGGACGTCGTCGTCCTCTCCACCCCGCTCACCGAGCAGACCAGGGGACTGGCCGGCGCGGAGTTCCTGGCGTCGATGAAGGACGGTGCGCTGCTGGTGAACGTGGCGCGGGGCCCTGTCGTCGACACCAAGGCGCTCCTCGCCGAGCTGGAGTCGGAGCGGCTGCACGCGGCCCTCGACGTCACCGACCCCGAACCGCTGCCCACCGGGCACCCGCTGTGGCATGCGCCCGGCTGTCTCATCAGCCCCCACGCAGGCGGCCCCACCTCGGCGTTCATGCCGCGCGCCAAGCGGCTGCTGGCCTCGCAGCTGACCCGGTTCGCCGCGGATGAGCCACTCGACAATGTCGTTCTGACGACCGAATAGGCACGTTCTGTACGCATTTGAATGCGCTGTGTGTCCACAACTCTCCTGCTCGTAACGGAGCGTAGAGATACTATGTCCCTGAGTGACGGTACTGGTGTATCGTCCGGTTGGGGGCTCCGCCGTGCAAGGTCACGGTGCGGGGGAGCGTACAGAAACCGAGGGGGCGACGGGCGATGCACGGCCAATGGACGAACCAGCTGACGCAGCGGGGCCATCGACGGCGTTTCCGGCGGCCCGCTGTGTGCAGATCCGGTGCCCGCGGGGCGATGCCGCGGCCGGAGGCCCCGGGGGAGGAGCGGTGAGTGTGTCGGGAGCGCTGCTCGCCCGGCGGCCGGTCTCCGGCGGACCGGGGGGCCTGCTCTCCCAGCTCCTCCTCGCCGTCGTGTGCGGGGGATACGCGGTCGGCTCGGCTTTCGACTGGGGCTCGGAGCAACTGGCACTCGTCATGGGTGACTTCGGTCTCAGCTTCGCCGCGGCGCTGGCAGCCGTCTCCTGCTTCTTCTACGCGCGTACCAGGGAGATCAGGTTTCGGCCCGCCTGGCTGCTCTTCTCGGTCTCCTCCGCGATGGCCTCCTGCGGAAACGCGGTATGGGGCTGGTACGAGGTCGTGCTGCGGGTCCCGGTGCCCAACCCGTCCCTTGCCGACCTCTTCTTCCTCTGCTTCGCACCGCCCGCCATCGTGGGACTCCTGGTGCTCGCCAAGCGGCCCGTCACCAGGGCCGGCTGGGTCTGCCTGGCGCTGGACGCCTGGCTCATCGGCGGCTCACTGCTGACGCTCTCCTGGAGCCTCGCCCTCGCACACACCGCACGGCTGGAAGGCAGACACGAGAGCGTGGCCCACGCGGCCCTCTCGCTCGCCTATCCGCTCCTCGACATCGTGCTGGTGTCCATGGTGCTCGCCCTGCACTTCCGCAGGTCCAACGCCAACCGTTCGGCGATCAACACCGCCATCGCCGGGCTCGCCCTGACCGTCCTGTCCGACGCCCTGTTCACCTCGCCCCTGCTGCGCGCGAGCTACCACTCGGGCCAGCTGCTCGACGCGGGCTGGTTCGCGGGCTCGCTGCTCCTGGCCTACGCACCCTGGGCCGCACGGCTGGGGGCCACCGGATTCACCGGCGCCGACCCGCTGCCCGTGCCGCGCGGGATCCGTCACGCCGGCCGCCCGAGCCGCCCGATCGCGGGCTCGCTCGCCGCACTCACGCCGTATCTCGCCGCCGCCGTCTGCACCCTCGGCATCCTCGACAACGTGATCGACGGCCGCAGAGTGGACCGGGTGGTCGTCTTCACGGGCTGTACGGTCGTGCTCGCCCTGGTCGTACGGCAGGGCATCATGCTCGTCGACAACATCGCGCTCACCCATGAACTGGCCCAGAAGGAGAACCACTTCCGGTCCCTGGTGCAGGGGTCGAGCGATGTCATCATGATCGCCGCACCCACCGGCATCCTGCGCTACGTCAGCCCCGCGGCCGCCGGTGTCTACGGACGGGACGCCGAAGAGCTCATCGGTTCGGAGCTCGCCTCCCTCATCCACTCCGAGGACCTGGGGCGCGTCGTCCACGAGGTACGCCGGTTCCTGGCCGCCTCACCCGCCACCGAACCCACCACCCGGATCGAGTGCCGCTTCAGATCCGGCACGGGTGACTGGCTCAATGTCGAGTCCACGGTCAACCGCCACCAGGGCGGCCTGATCTTCAACAGCAGGGACGTGACCGAACGGGTCAGGCTCCAGGCCCAGTTGCAGCACAACGCCGAGCACGACCCGCTCACCGACCTGCCCAACCGCGCTCTCTTCACCGACCGGGTCCGCAAGGCCCTGGTCGGGCGCAGGGCGACGGACCACGGCACCGCGGTGCTCTTCATCGACCTGGACGGCTTCAAGGCGGTGAACGACACCATCGGCCACCAGGCCGGGGACGAGCTGCTGGTCCAGGCGGCCCGCCGCCTCCAGGAGTCGGTCCGGGCCGCGGACACGGCGGCCCGGCTCGGTGGCGACGAGTTCGCGGCCCTGATCATCGGGAACGGCGGCCAGGACCAGCCCGCCCGTGAGTGCCAGGTCCACGAGATCGCCGACCGGCTGCGGCTGCGGCTCTCCGAGCCGTACCGGATCGAGGGCAGCGAGGTGCGGGTCGCGGCCTCCATCGGGGTCGCCTTCGCCGAGTCGGCCATCACCCCGACCGACCTGATGCGCAACGCCGACCTCGCCATGTACCGGGCCAAGGCCGGCGGCAAGAACCGCGTCGAGCTGTACGCGCCTCAGATGCAGGCCGAGGTGGTCCGCCGGTCCGAGCTGACCGCCCGGCTCCGTACCGCGCTGCACGACGGGGAGTTCGCCCTGCTGCACCAGCCGGTGGTGAACCTCACGACCGGCCGGATCGCCGCGGTCGCCGCGCAGGCCCGCTGGCGCTCCACGCAGGGCATCCTCTTCACCCCGGCCGAGTTCCTCCAGGTCCAGGAGAGCGGCGACATGGCCGAGGGCGCCCGGACCGGCGAGCTCGGCCGCTGGCTGCTCGAAGAGGCCGTCGAGCAGGCCGCCGACCGTGGAGGCGCCGGACACCAGGTGCCGGTGGCCGTGCGCCTCTCCGCCCGCAGGCTGCTGGACAGGTCCATGCCGCTCGGCTCCATCGAGGCGCTCCTCAGCCGGCACGGGCTGCCCTCGGGCGCCCTGGTCATCGAGATCGCCGACAGTGACCCACGGATCGCCTTCGAGGAGCTGGAGCGCCGGCTGATGGTCCTGCGCCGGCACGGTGTGCGGATCGCCCTGGACGGGTTCGGCCGGGGGTATGCGGCGATAAACGCCCTGCGGCGGCTGCCCGTCGACGTACTCAAACTGGACCGCGGACTCGTCGAGGGCGTCGTGGAATCGGCGCGGCTGCATAAAATCACCAGCGGGCTGCTGCGTATCGCCTGCGATCTGGGTATGCAGTCGGTCGCGGACGGGGTCGACTTACCCGAACAGGTGAGCGCGCTGCGCGCGATGGGGTGTACGCACGGACAGGGCATGGCGTTCTCCGGGCCGCTGGACGAATACCGGCTGCGCCGCTCGCTGAGCCGTTCCCGCTTCCCGCTGCCGGGGAGTGCGGCCAGGCCCGTACTGCTCGGTACGCGCTCCTTCGCCGGTTCAAATAATGAGACGTCAGTCCCACCCACTTGACAGTCACCGGGGGCCGGGAGGAAGGTCAGTGCCATGACCACCCGAATTCTCGTACTTGGAAAGCGCGTCGGCTGAAGCAGAGCTCCTCACCAGCTCCGCTCAACGCCCCGACGCGCTCCCCTCGCTTGCCTCACGGCACGGGGGGTTTTTTGTTGCACCAGCACCACCCGAAAACCGCGAAAATCCCCGCAAAAACCCTCAGCTTCGAGAAGAGAATGCCGATGACCGAGCAGGCCACCGGGGCCCACCACCCGCAGCCGCGGGCCCGTAACGGCGGACCGTCGTCCACCACCGTCGAGCACGTCACGGGCGCGCAGTCCCTCATCCGTTCTCTTGAGGAAGTCGGGGCCGATACGGTATTCGGCATTCCTGGCGGTGCCATCCTCCCGGCGTACGACCCGATGATGGACTCGACCCGGGTGCGTCACATTCTGGTCCGGCACGAGCAGGGCGCGGGTCACGCGGCCACCGGTTACGCACAGGCGACCGGGAAGGTCGGGGTGTGCATGGCGACGTCCGGGCCGGGTGCCACCAACCTGGTCACGCCGATCGCCGACGCGCACATGGACTCCGTGCCGCTGGTCGCGATCACCGGCCAGGTGGCTGCGGCCTCCATCGGTACGGACGCCTTCCAGGAGGCGGACATCTGCGGCATCACGATGCCGATCACCAAGCACAACTGGCTGGTCACCGACGCGGCCGACATCCCGCGGGTGATCGCCGAGGCGTTCCACGTGGCCTCGACCGGGCGCCCCGGCCCGGTGCTGGTGGACATCGCCAAGGACGCGCTGCAGGCGCAGACCACGTTCTCCTGGCCGCCGCAGCAGGAGCTGCCCGGCTACCGGCCGGTCACCAAGCCGCACGCCAAGCAGATCCGGGAGGCCGCCCGGCTGATCGCCCAGGCCAAGCGCCCGGTGCTGTACGTCGGCGGCGGTGTCATCAAGGCACACGCCACCGCGGAGCTCAAGGTGCTCGCCGAGCTGACCGGTGCGCCGGTCACCACCACGCTGATGGCGCTCGGCGCGTTCCCCGACAGCCACCCGCAGCACGTGGGCATGCCCGGGATGCACGGTGCGGTGACCGCGGTGACCGCACTGCAGAAGTCCGACCTGCTGATCGCGCTCGGCACCCGCTTCGACGACCGGGTCACCGGCAAGCTGGACAGCTTCGCCCCGGACGCCAAGGTCATCCACGCGGACGTCGACCCCGCGGAGATCGGCAAGAACCGCCTGGTGGACGTGCCGATCGTGGGGGACGCCCGCGAGGTCATCGCCGATCTGGTCCAGGCCGTCCAGGCCGAGCACACCGAGGGCACCATGGGCCCCGCCGCCCAGAAGCGGTACGCGGACTGGTGGACGGACCTGAACCGCTGGCGCGACACCTACCCGCTGGGCTACGACCTGCCGGCGGACGGCAGCCTCTCGCCGCAGCAGGTCATCGAGCGCATCGGCCGGGCCGCCGAAGGGGACGCGATCTTCGCGGCGGGCGTGGGCCAGCACCAGATGTGGGCCTCGCACTTCATCAACTACGAGCACCCGGCGACCTGGCTGAACTCGGGCGGCGCCGGCACGATGGGCTACGCGGTTCCGGCCGCGATGGGCGCCAAGGCCGGCATGCCCGACCGGATGGTCTGGGCGATCGACGGTGACGGCTGCTTCCAGATGACCAATCAGGAACTGACCACCTGCGCGCTCAACAACATCCCGATCAAGGTCGCGATCATCAACAACGGTGCGCTCGGGATGGTCCGCCAGTGGCAGACCCTCTTCTACAACCAGCGCTACTCCAACACGGTGCTGCACTCGGGCCCCGGGGCCGACGGCATCGCGGCGGACGGCAAGGCCAGCGGCGGTACCCGGATCCCGGACTTCGTGAAGCTGTCCGAGGCCATGGGCTGTGTCGCGCTGCGCTGCGAGCGCCCGGAGGACCTGGACAAGGTCATCGCCGAGGCGAACGCGATCAACGACCGCCCGGTCGTGGTCGACTTCATCGTCCACGAGGACGCGATGGTCTGGCCGATGGTGGCCGCCGGTACCTCCAACGACGAGGTCATGGCCGCTCGCGGCGTCCGCCCCGACTTCGGCGACAGCGAAGAGAACTGAGACAGAGAGAGACCGACGACATGTCCACCAAGCACACGCTCTCCGTCCTGGTCGAGAACACGCCGGGCATCCTCGCCCGGATCGCCGCCCTGTTCTCCCGCCGCGGCTTCAATATCGACTCGCTCGCCGTGGGCGTCACCGAACACCCCGACATCTCCCGCATCACCATTGTGGTGAGTGTCGAAGACCTGCCGCTGGAGCAGGTGACGAAGCAGCTCAACAAGCTGGTCAACGTCCTGAAGATCGTCGAACTCGAGCCCGGCGCTGCGATCCAGCGCGAGCTCGTCCTGGTGAAGGTCCGCGCCGACAACGAGACCCGCTCCCAGATCGTCGAGATCGTCCAGCTGTTCCGCGCCAAGACCGTGGACGTCTCACCGGAGGCCGTGACCATCGAGGCCACCGGCGGGACCGACAAGCTGGACGCGATGCTGAAGATGCTGGAGCCGTACGGCATCAAGGAGCTCGTCCAGTCCGGGTCCATCGCCATAGGCCGGGGCGCGCGCTCCATCACCGACCGCAGCCTGCGGGCGCTCGAACGCAGCGCCTGAGCGGTCTTCGGGCGGCCGTCCGAGCCGGTGGGCACCGCGCGTTCCGCGGATCACGCGGTGCCCGGCCGCTCGTATGGCGAGACCCGTGAACCTTCCCTCCCCCGCCCGCCGTACGGTGGGCCGTAACACCTGCACACCAAGGAGATATCCCAGTGGCCGAGCTTTTCTACGACGACGATGCCGACCTGTCGATCATCCAGGGCCGCAAGGTCGCAGTCATCGGATACGGCAGCCAGGGCCACGCCCACGCGCTGTCGCTGCGTGACTCGGGTGTCGACGTCCGTGTCGGTCTGCACGAGGGCTCCAAGTCCAAGGCCAAGGCCGAGGAGCAGGGCCTGCGCGTGGTGACCCCCGCCGAGGCGTCCGCCGAGGCAGACGTCATCATGATCCTCGTCCCGGACCCGATCCAGGCCCAGGTCTACGAGGAGTCCATCAAGGACAACCTGAAGGACGGCGACGCGCTGTTCTTCGGCCACGGCCTGAACATCCGCTTCGACTTCATCAAGCCGCCGGCCGGTGTCGACGTCTGCATGGTCGCCCCGAAGGGCCCGGGCCACCTGGTCCGCCGTCAGTACGAGGAGGGCCGCGGCGTTCCGTGCATCGTGGCCGTCGAGCAGGACGCCTCGGGCAAGGGCCTGGCGCTGGCGCTCTCGTACGCGAAGGGCATCGGCGGCACCCGCGCGGGCGTCATCAAGACGACGTTCACCGAGGAGACCGAGACCGACCTGTTCGGTGAGCAGGCTGTGCTCTGCGGTGGTACCGCTGCGCTGGTCAAGGCGGGCTTCGAGACGCTGACCGAGGCCGGTTACCAGCCGGAGATCGCGTACTTCGAGTGCCTCCACGAGCTGAAGCTGATCGTGGACCTCATGTACGAGGGCGGTCTGGAGAAGATGCGCTGGTCGATCTCGGAGACCGCTGAGTGGGGCGACTACGTCAGCGGGCCGCGCATCATCACCGACCAGACCAAGGTCGAGATGAAGAAGATCCTCGGTGAGATCCAGGACGGTACGTTCGCCAAGAACTGGATGGACGAGTACCACGGCGGTCTGAAGAAGTACAACGAGTACAAGAAGGCCGACGAGAACCACCTCCTGGAGACCACGGGCAAGGAGCTCCGCAAGCTCATGAGCTGGGTCGACAACGACGAGGCGTAAGCCTTGAGGCAGGGGGCCGTCCGCACGGACGGCCCCCTGTCCACCGTGGCCAACCCCGTACGGGTGATCCTTCCGTACTGGCGGAATATGTGGGCCGCAACGCCACTACACTGCTCAGAACATACGCGTCAGGCCCACAGCGTCGTGCGTCTTTCACGCGCCCAGCCCCTCCGCCTGCGGCCGTCGGGACGGCCCTCCGCAACGGACTTGTGAGGACTACGTGAGCTCGAAACCTGTCGTACTCATCGCTGAAGAGCTGTCGCCCGCCACGGTGGACGCGCTGGGACCCGACTTCGAGGTCCGGCACTGCAACGGCGCCGACCGCGCGGAGCTGTTGCCCGCCATCGCCGATGTGGACGCGATCCTGGTGCGCTCGGCCACCAAGGTCGACGCCGAGGCCGTCGCCGCGGCCAAGAAGCTGAAGATCGTCGCCCGCGCCGGTGTCGGCCTGGACAACGTCGACGTCTCCGCCGCCACCAAGGCCGGCGTCATGGTCGTGAACGCACCGACCTCCAACATCGTCACCGCCGCCGAGCTCGCCTGCGGTCTGCTGGTCGCCACCGCGCGCAACATCCCGCAGGCCAACAGCGCGCTCAAGAACGGCGAGTGGAAGCGCTCGAAGTACACGGGCGTCGAGCTGAGCGAGAAGACCCTCGGTGTCGTCGGCCTCGGCCGGATCGGCGTCCTGGTCGCGCAGCGCATGTCGGCCTTCGGGATGAAGATCGTCGCCTACGACCCCTACGTACAGCCCGCGCGTGCCGCCCAGATGGGCGTCAAGCTGCTCTCGCTCGACGAGCTGCTCGAGGTCGCGGACTTCATCACGGTCCACCTCCCGAAGACCCCCGAGACGATCGGCCTGATCGGCGACGAGGCGCTGCACAAGGTGCAGCCGCACGTCCGGATCGTCAACGCCGCGCGCGGCGGGATCGTGGACGAGGAGGCACTCGCCTCGGCTCTCAAGGAGGGGCGCGTCGCCGGTGCCGGTCTTGATGTGTACTCGAAGGAGCCCTGCACGGACTCCCCGCTGTTCCAGTTCGACCAGGTCGTCTGCACCCCGCACCTCGGTGCCTCCACGGACGAGGCCCAGGAGAAGGCGGGCGTCGCGGTCGCCAAGTCCGTCCGCCTGGCGCTCGCCGGTGAGCTCGTCCCCGACGCGGTCAACGTCCAGGGCGGTGTGATCGCCGAGGACGTGCGCCCGGGGCTGCCGCTCGCGGAGAAGCTCGGCCGGATCTTCACCGCGCTGGCGGGCGAGGTCGCGGCCCGGCTCGACGTCGAGGTGTACGGCGAGATCACCCAGCACGACGTCAAGGTGCTCGAACTCTCCGCGCTCAAGGGCGTGTTCGAGGACGTCGTGGACGAGACGGTCAGCTACGTCAACGCTCCGCTCTTCGCGCAGGAGCGCGGCGTCGAGGTCCGTCTGACGACCAGCTCGGAGTCGCCCGACCACCGCAATGTCGTCACCGTCCGCGGAACCCTCGCGGACGGCGAGGAGGTCTCGGTCTCCGGCACGCTGGCCGGTCCGAAGAACCTCCAGAAGATCGTCGCCGTCGGTGGGTACGACGTGGACGTGGCGCTCTCCGACCACATGGTCGTGCTGCGTTACGCGGACCGCCCCGGTGTGGTCGGCGCCGTCGGCAAGATCCTCGGCGAGGCCGGGCTGAACATCGCGGGCATGCAGGTCTCGCGGGCTGCCGTGGGCGGCGAGGCGCTGGTCGTCCTGACCGTCGATGACAACGTGCCGCCGGTTGTGCTGGCCGAGATCTCCGAGGAGATCGGTGCGGCCTCGGCCCGTTCGGTCGACCTGACCGACTGACCGCCGCCCGACCGGCCGCTGACCGCTCACTCATCACCGGCTGATCTCCGCATGTCAGCGCCGTACCCGGCTCGTAGACACACGTCTTACACAGGCGTCTGCGAGCCGGGTACGCTGCTGTCATGGGACATCGTGAGGATCTGCTCGAAGGCGCCAAGCGCTGCCTGCTGGAGAAGGGGTACGCGCGGACGACGGCCCGCGACATCGTCGCCGCCTCCGGCACGAATCTGGCCTCCATCGGCTACCACTACGGTTCCAAGGAGGCCCTGCTCAACCTGGCCTTCCTCAAGGTGACCGAGGAGTGGGGCGACACGGTCGGCGAGGAGTCGGGCGTGGATCCCACGGCCTTCACCGATCCGTACGAGCGCTTCGAGGCGGTATGGGGGAAGGTGATCGACTCCTACGACGTCAGCCGGGCGCTGTGGAAGCTGCAGCTCGAGGTGATCTCGCGCATCGACGACGAGCCGGAGCTGCGCAAGGCGATCGCCGGGCCGCAGCAGGAGGGCCGAACCGGGCTCGCCCAGAACTTCCAGGGCATCGACGAGAAGGCCGAACCCGAGAAGGCGCGGACGGCGGGTCTCGTCTACCAGGCACTCCTCGCCGGGGTGATGGTCCAGTGGCTGGTGGACCCGGCCACGGCGCCCTCCGCGCGGGACCTCACGGACGGCCTGAGGGCGATCCTCGGGGACGACCGGCCGGACTGACGGGCACAGCCCTGTCCGGGGGAAAACTGCTGAACTGCGCCCGCCCGGCGGGGCTGTGCCGGTGCGTCAGCCCGCGGTGGGGGCGCCGGCCACGCGCCGCTCGCCGCCGTTCAGCTCCTGCCAGAAGCGGTAGACGTCGACCGCGCCGTCATGCGTCTCGTGGCGCATCGGCAGCCGGCGCTCGGTGTAGTCCTTCGCGAACTCGGCGTAGAAGGTGTCGAGTTCGAAGTACTTGCGGTCGTCGACGTAGTGCGGCTCGTAGGCGTCGCGGGTGGTGAGGAAGACGACCTCGTCGGGGGAGCAGTAGTACAGCGCCCCCAGACACATCGGGCAGGGGTGGGCCAGGACGTAGATGGTGGTGCCCGAGAGATGCTCGGTGCCCAGCTTCACGCATGCCTCGCGGATGGCGAGGACTTCCGCGTGGGCTGTGGGGTCGTTCGTCTGGGCGACCTTGTTCGGGCTCTCGGCCAGGATCGCGCCGTCCTTGACGATGACGGTGGCGAACGGCCGCCCGCCCTCGGCGACGTTCTGCCGGGCGATGTCGATGGTGCGCTGTGCGAAGTCCATGAGGATCCTCCGGGGTACGGAACGCGGTTACGGGTTACGGAATGGGGGCTGCGGGCAGGTCAGAAGGGCTTGGTGGGGAGGTACTTGCCGTCGAGGGTGATGACGGCCCGCTCGCCGCCCTCCGGGTCGGCGACCTTCCGTACATCGAGCCGGAAGTTGATCGCGCTGATGATGCCGTCGCCGAACTGCTCGTGGACCAGGGCTTTGAGCGTGGTGCCGTAGACCTGGAGCATCTCGTGGAAGCGGTAGATGGTCGGATCGGCCGGGATGCCGCCGGGGATCGAGCCCCGGGTCGGGATGGTCTGCAGGAGCATCACGGCGTCGTCGTCCAGGCCGAGCAGGGCGGCGACGGCCCGCGCGGCCTCGGCCGGCAGGGCGTGCTGGCCGAGAACGGCGGCTGTGGTGAAGGCCGTCGACAGTCCGGCGGCATCGGCGATCTGCTGCCAGGACAGGTCCTTGCGGGTCTTGGCGTCGACAGCGGCGACGGCCAGGTCCTGACGGGCGGTGGGGTCCAGCTGGGCGTGCGGCATGAGCAGGGTTCCTCTCGGGTTGTTCTCCGGTGGGTGGTGATCTCCCGCGTATCTCTCGCGTATCCCTCGCGTATCGCTTGGGCAGGTGCTGCTTCGGCGGGGATCAGGGGTGCGGGTCAGGCCGCGAGGGCGGTGCCGCGGCCGGTCATGGGGTCGAGCTCTTCGACGGTGCCCGTGGCGATGTCGTAGACCCAGCCGTGCAGGGTGATCGTGCCCGCGGCGAGGGCGCGGGCCACCGAGGGGTGTCCGGCCAGGTTCGCCAACTGCGTGAGCACGTTCCGGCGTATCAGCGCGTCCACGGTGTACGTCCCGGCCGCGGCGTCCGGGGAGATGTCCGTGTGCCGCAGCCAGCCGGCCACCGCGGGGGCGCCGGTCAGGTCGTGGCCGTCGGCCACGGCGGTCATCGCACCGCAGGCGGAGTGCCCGCACACCACGACGGCGGACACGCCCAGTACGGCGACGGCGTACTCGACGCTCGCCGCGATTCCGTCCGCGCCGGCGATCGTGTCGGTGCCGGCAGCGGCGCCGGGGGAGTGGGCCGGGACGAAGTTGCCCGCGGTACGGATCACGAACAGTTCACCCGGTTCGCTGGCGCAGATCAGCTCCGGCACGACCCGCGCGTCGGAGCAGCCGATGAACAGCGTCGTCGGCCTGTGGTGGCCGGCGAGACGGGCGAAGAGCTCCGCCCTCGGTGGAAAGAGGTGCTGCTTGAAGCGCCGTACTCCCTCGGTGAGGTCGTCCATGGCCACTCCCTTCGATGGATGCCGAGCCGGTGGGCCGACTGGATCCACTGTGCATGACCTGGTGCTATAGCGTCCAAGACGTAATA
The DNA here is from genome assembly GCF_010548145.1 of Streptomyces sp. SID10853. Classification (GTDB taxonomy): domain Bacteria; phylum Actinomycetota; class Actinomycetes; order Streptomycetales; family Streptomycetaceae; genus Streptomyces. Next base: position 1,515 of record NZ_JAAGLN010000006.1, on the reverse strand, counting down.
TCCATAAGTCCTATTGCTCGCATCTATAGTGGTGGGCATGGCCCTGGAACTGCGTCACCTGCGCTATCTGCTCGCCGTGGCCGAGCACGGCAGCTTCACCCGCGCGGCCGAAGACCTGCGGATCTCCCAGCCCACGCTGTCCCAGCAGATCAAGCAGTTGGAGCGCGGGGTCGGGGTGCAGCTGCTGGACCGTACCGGCCGCGCCGTACGCCTCACCGATGCCGGTGAGGCGTACGTGCACTACGCCCGCCGCGCGCTGCGAGACCTGGCGGCCGGTGAACGGGCCGTCGCCGATGTCCAGGACCTCTCCCGGGGCAGCCTGCGCCTCGCGGTGACCCCGACCTTCACCGCGTATCTGATCGGCCCGCTGATCGCCGAACTGCACACCCGTCACCCCGGTATCGCCCTGGACGTCAGGGAAATGACGCAGGACCGGATCGAGTCGGCGCTGCTCGCCGACGGCCTCGACCTCGGGATCGCCTTCGACGGCCCCCATCTGCCCGGTATCGCCGCGACCGCCCTGTTCACCGAAACGCTCAGCCTCGTCGTCGGAGCCGGGCGGCCGGACGCCGGCCTCGGGGCGCCACTGCCCGTGAGCGGCCTCGCCGAGCGTCATCTCGCCCTGCTCAGCGATGACTTCGCCACCCGCGGTCATATCGACGCCTACTTCACCCAGCAGCGGGTCAGCCCCCGCATCATGGTGGAGGCCAACTCCATCCAGGCGCTCACCGAGATCGTCCGGCGTACCCCGCTGGCCACCGTCCTGCCCGACGCCATCACGCACGACCATCCGCATCTGCACCCCGTCCCGCTGGAACCGCCCCTTCCGCAGCGCACCGTCGCGCTTCTCCGGCGTGAGAGCGCCTACCGGAGCGCCGCGTCCCGCGCCTTCACGGACGTCGTCCAGCACCTGCTCAGGGCCCGCGGCTACGCGCCCGCCTGACGGTGCCGCGCGAGCGCCCCGGCGGTGGGTGGACGGGTGGACAGACGGGCGGGCGGACAGACGGCCGGGCGGCCGGGCCGCGCCGGCGCTACAGCCGGGCCCCCTTCAGAGCCATGTGCAGCAGCAGCCGGTCCTCGCCCTCGTCCAGGTCGAGGCCGGTCAGCTGCTCGATACGGGAGAGCCGGTAGTAGAGGGTCTGCCGGTGGATGCCGAGCGCCGAAGCCGTACGGCCTGCCTGGCCGGCGCAGTCGAGGAACACCTCGGCGGTGTGGGCCAGTTCGGCATGGACCGGCGCCAGGAGATTCCGTAGCACCGTGTCGTGCGCGCGCCCCGGGGGCAGTGCGGTCAGCAGGCGGTACGGGCCGATCGAGGCCCACTCCGCGACCGGGCCGAACCGTGGCTCGGCGGCCGCGGCGCGGGCGGCGGCGGCGGACTCCTGCCAGGACACCGACAGCTCGCCCGGGTGCCCGTCGAGGACTTCGAGTGGGGCTACATCTCTGCCCGTGAGCGGCTCGTCCACCGCCTCGGCGTGGTCGCCGGCATGACCCGCGACCACGACCGCCTGCACGCGG
>NZ_JAAGLN010000069.1 GCF_010548145.1 Streptomyces sp. SID10853 | reverse complement strand
GGGGACCCGGCGCGGGGACGGAGCCGCCGGGGCGCGGGGACCCGGCGCGGGGCACCAGTAGCGCCTCAGGCGATGGTCACGGAGACCCCCGCGTCGGAGATCCGCGTGCACTCGTCCTCCGGTGCTTCCCGGTCCGTGACCAGATGGTGGACGGCGCCCAGCGGGCAGATCTTCGCGAAGGTGGTCCGCCCGATCTTCGAGTGGTCGGCGACGACCACGGTCCTGCTGCTGTTCGTCGCGAACGCCCGGTCCGTCGCCGCTTCCAGCTGGTCGTACGTCGTGCAGCCCCGCGCCGCGCTGATGCCGTCCACCCCGAGGAAAGTCATGTCCATGTGGTAGTCGGCGAGCGTCTTCTCGGCGATGGGACCGACGAGTTCATAGCTCTCGGTCCGGGCGTTGCCGCCGATGACGACCAGCGTGACGTGCTTGTGCAGGACCAGCTCCGCGGCGATGTTCACGGCGTTGGTGAGGATGGTGACCGGCCCCCGCTCGGCGAGGAGACGGGCGATCTCGGTGGCGGTGGTCCCTCCGGTCATCCCGACGACCGCCCCCTGCGGCACCAGCGCAGCCGCGGCCGTGGCGATGGCCCGCTTCTCCGGCCTGCTGCGCTCCGCGCGGTACTGGACGGGCACTTCCAGACCGATGCTGCCGACGGCGGCCCCGCCGTGGGTGCGGCGCAGCAGGTTCAGCGCGCTCAGATGCTGGAGGTCGCGCCGGACGGTCGCCCCCGAGACACCGAGCAGGCCGGTCAGCTCCCCGACGTCGACGCTGCCCTTCGCGGACACATGCTCAAGTATCCGCGCATGGCGCTCAGTTCTCAGCATGAAAGTGAGCATAGCTCCGCGCGGATGAGGCAACCCGTGCTCCCCACTGCGCGAACATGCGCAGCATCGCTCATGTTCGCGCTCTTGACATGCCGATTCCTGCTCGATTTACTGCGGTCAACGCCGAGTTCGAGCATTCGGCGCCAGAGGTACGCCTAGCCGGTGGGCGGCTCATGAGCCGCAAGCCCGGACAAAGTCGCCAGGATCGCTGTCAGCGTCCGAGGCGGGGACGTACCCTCCCTCATCTGGAGCTCGATGATGACCATCACTCCCGCACGGCCCCGTCTGCTGTCCCTGTCCGCGGCGCGCCGCGCGGCCGCTGTCGCGGCGGTCACCGCGGCGGCCGCCGTCCCCCTCCTCGCGCCGGCCGGCGCGTCGGCGGCCGGCGCTCCCGCTCTGCCACCGGTGCACGCCGGGTTCGACTACCAGATCGGCGGGGCGTACGCGCCACCGTCAGGGGTGAAGGTGGTCAGCCGTGACCACGAGGCCGCTCCGGCCGCGGGTCTGTACAACATCTGCTACGTCAACGCCTTCCAGGCCCAGCCGGGTGCCGAAAAGGACTGGGACTCCGATCTCCTGCTGCGCGACGCCAACGGCGACGTCGTCTACGACAAGAACTGGGGCGAGGCGCTGCTCGACCTCCGGACGGCCGACAAGCGCCGGCGGGTGGCCGAGAAGGTCGACGGCTGGATCGACGGCTGCGCCGACAAGGGCTTCCAGGCGGTCGAGCCCGACAACTACGACAGCTACACCCGCTCGTCGAAGCTGCTCACCGCCGCGAACGCCGAGGCGTACATCACCCTCCTCTCCCAGCACACCCACGACCGCGGCCTGGCCATCGCGCAGAAGAACACCTCACAGCTGTCCGGTGCCCGTGCGCAGACCGGCCTGGACTTCGCCATCGCCGAGGAGTGCGGCACCTGGGACGAATGCGGCGACTACACCGACGCGTTCGGCAGCAATGTGATCGTCATCGAGTACACCGACAAGGGCCTGTCGAAGGCGTGCTCGGGCTGGGGTGACCGGCTGAGCGTCGTCGAGCGCGATCTGGACGTCTCGCCCAGCGGCAGCAAGGGCTACGTACGCGAGACCTGCTGACACCCCGGGTTCCCGGTGCGTCCCCGTGAACAGGGCGCACCGGTGTCGCCCCCGCCCTTTTCCGCGCCGCGCGGAGCCTCTCCCGTACGCCCGGCGCGCGCACCCCACCCGGTACGCCCCACGCGCCTCCGTACGGAGCCGCGTCGTGCCCTGATTCCCCCTGGAGGTCCGGATGGCTGTCGGCCATCACCGCCCTTTCGGTCCCTCGCGCCGGACCGTACTGCGGCGTGGCACCGGCCTGGCGTGCGCCGCTTCGGCCGCGGTGGCGCTGCCCGGCTGCGGTACGGACACCGATGACGGTGCCGGAGCCGGTGGACGGGTCACGGTCGAGCTGTGGCACGGCCAGACCGACACCGGACGTGTCGCGATCGAATCGCTGGTGGCCGATTTCCAGCGTGCCCACCCGCACATCCGCGTCGACTCCGGCGGCGGCGTGCTGGCCGACTCGATGCTCCAGAAGGTGACGGCCGCGCTGGCCTCCGGCTCGTATCCGGATGTCGCCTACGTCTTCGGCTCGGACCTGGCCGGTGTGGCACGCAGCCCGCAGGTCGTGGACCTGACCGGCACCGTCCACTCGGGGCCGGTGCCCTGGAGCCAGTTCTGGGCCCCGGCGCGCGACGCCGTCACGGTGAACGGCCGGGTGCGGGCCGCTCCGGCCCTGCTCGACTCGCTCGCCGTGGTGTGCAACAGGAAGCTGTTCCGCGACGCCGGTGTGCCGCTGCCCGAACCCGGCTGGACGTGGCGGGAGTTCCAGGAGACGGCCAAGCGCCTGACGGATGCGCGGCGGGGCGTCTTCGGCACCGGCTGGCCAGGGGTGGGCGACGAGGACACCGTGTGGCGGCTCTGGCCGCTGGTGTGGGACCTGGGCGGCGAGGTGATCGCGGCCGACGGGCGCAGCATCGGGTTCGCCGAAGCGGGGGTGCGGGCGTTGGAGACGGTGGCGGGCCTCGCCCGCGACCGGAGCGTCTACATCGACCCGAAGCCGGGCAGCGAGCAGATGTACCAGGTGTTCGAGTCGGGCCGGATGGGCATGGTCCTCACCGGTCCGTGGCAGCTGCCGGACATCGTCCAGGCGGGTGTCGACCACCAGGTGGTGCCGCTGCCGAGCTACAGCCGCCGGCCCGTCACGATCTCGGGCCCCGACACCTGGACGGTCTTCGACAACGGCTCAGCCCGTGTCGAGGCGGCGCGCACCCTGGTGAGCTGGCTGATGGAGCCGGCCCAGGACGTGCGCTGGGACATCCGGGCGGGCAGCCTGCCACTGAGCCGGCGCACCCAGAGCCTGCCGCGCTGGCGTGCCAGGGCCGCGAAGACCGAGGGGCTCGGGGTGTTCACCAAGGCGCTGGAGTCCGCCCGGGTGCGGCCCGCCCACCCCGCGTACCCGCAGATCTCCCAGGCGCTGGGAGAGGCCATCGTCGCCGTGCTGCTCGGCAGGAGCACCCCCGCCAAGGCCCTGCGCCGCTGTGCTGACGACGCCAACGCCGCCCTGCTCATACCGCGTTGAGGAGGCTCACACCATGCCTGGTCTGCCCACCCCGCTCACTCTCTCCGGCCCCGGCCACGAACAGCAGCTGCGCGCCCTGCGCCGCAGGCGCCGCGGTGAATCGGCCACCGCCTGGGCGTTCATCTCCCCCGCGGTCCTCGTCATCCTGGGACTGAGCGTCGTCCCGGTCATCTGGTCGGTGCTGCTGTCGTTCCAGGCCGACGACCTGGTGACGCCCAGCCGCTGGGTCGGCCTGGACAACTACCGGGCGCTCACCAAGGATCCGCACTTCAGCCAGGCCGTGTGGAACACCCTGGAGTACACGGGGCTGTACGTGCCCCTGTCCATGCTTCTCGGGCTGGTCCTGGCCCTCGTACTCAACCGGCGCATCCGACTGGTCGGCCTGTACCGCACGCTGATCTTCGTACCGTTCGTCATCTCGGCGACGGCACAGGGCGTGCTGTTCTCGTTCATCCTCGACCCGCAGTTCGGAGTGGCCAACTCGGTCCTGCACGCCATCGGGGTCTCCCCGCAGGGATTCCTGAGCGATCCGGGGCAGGCGCTGCTGATCCTGGTGGCGATCTCGCTGTGGAGCGGCACGGGCTTCTGTGTCGTGGTGTATCTCGCCGCGCTCCAGGATGTGCCGCCCTCGCTCATCGAGGCCGCGCGGCTGGACGGCGCCGGCCGGCTGCAACTGCTGCGCCATGTCGTCCTGCCGGCCCTGACCCCGGTCAATGTGTTCCTGCTGCTGTGGCAGACCATCAACGCCCTTCAGGTCTTCGACCTGGTGTACGTGACGACGAAGGGCGGGCCGCTCGGCTCCACCACCGTGATCGTCTACTTCATCTGGGAGCAGGCGTTCAAGAACTTCACCGCCGGCTACGGAGCTGCGGCCGCGTATGTCCTGGCGCTGGCCCTGCTCGTGATCGCCGGCGGGATGCGTGTGGTCCGGCGGCGCCAACCCGCCATCGAAGGAGCCGTCCGATGACCGTGACCACTCCCCTGCCCCCGCGCACGAACCGGCCGGACGCGGTGCCGGCACCGCCCGTGCGCCGGCGGACGGGGCTGCGGCTGCCGTTCAGTGCCTGGCATCTGCTGCTCGCCCCGCTCGCCCTGCTGTTCGCGGTGCCGATGATCTGGCTGCTGCTCAGCTCCGTGATGAGCAACGCGGAGATCAACAGGTTCCCGCCCGCGCTGTGGCCGTCCGGAATCCATCTGGGCGGCTACCGCTATGTGCTGGGCAATGCCATGTTCCCGCGCTGGTTCGCCAATTCGCTGATCGTGTCCGTGGTGGCGGTCGCGTCCAATCTGCTGTTCGGCTCACTGGGCGGGTACGCGTTCGCCAGGATGCGGTTCGCGGGCTCCCGGCTGCTGCTCGGGCTGATGCTGGCCACGATGGCGATCCCGTTCCAGCTGACGATGATCCCCACGTTCCTGGTGATGAAGCGCCTCGGACTGATCGACACGCTGGGCGCCCTGGTGGTCCCGTCACTGGTCACGCCGTTCGCGGTGTTCCTGCTGCGGCAGTTCTTCCTGTCGCTGCCCAGGGAGCTGGAGGAGGCCGCGTGGATCGACGGCTGTTCGCGGCTGCGGGTCCTCTTCCTCATCGTGCTGCCGCTGTCACGGCCCGCGCTGAGCACCGTGGCCGTGCTGACGTTCCTCTCCACCTGGAACGATCTGACGTGGCCGCTGATCGCCATCAACCACGACACCCACTACACCCTGCAGCTGGGCCTGACGACCTTCCAGGGCCAGCACCACACACAGTGGGCCGCGGTGATGGCGGGAAACGTGATCACGGTACTGCCGGTGCTGCTGGCCTTTCTGGCGGCGCAGAAGACCTTCGTCCAGTCCATCACATCGAGCGGCCTCAAGGGCTGAACACCCCGTCCAGGCCGCTGTGTTCACCTCCCCCGTCCTCTTCACCCACGCGACTCCAGGAAGCCGTATGCCGCACACCTTCGATCTGCTCGTCATCGGGGACGCCAACCCCGACATCGTCCTCGGCCCCCTCCGCGCACCCCTCGCCTTCGGGCAGCGCGAGCAACTCGTCGACACGGGTGTCCTCACCCTCGGCGGTTCCGGCGCCATCATGGCGTGCGGGGCCGCCAGGCTCGGCCTCGGTGTCGCCTTCGCCGGACGTGTCGGGGACGACGACGCAGGTCGCTTCGTACGGGCCGCCCTGACCGACCGGGGCATCAACACCGACGCTCTGGTACTCGACCCGGACCGCTCCACCCCGCTCACCGCCGTGGTGACCGACGGCGACGACCGTGCCATCCTCACCGCACCCGGCACCCTGGCTGCGACCAGCGGCGACGACGTCCCCGGCGCACTGCTCGCCGACTGCCGCCATGTGCACGCGGCGTCGTACTTCCTGATGCCGAAGCTGGCCGGTGCGCTGCCCGGCCTGCTGCGCACCGCACGCGGCCATGGCGCGACCACGTCGCTCGACACCAATGACGACCCGTCCGGGGAGTGGCGGCCCACCGGTCTTGACGAGGTGCTCGCGGTCACCGACATCCTGCTGCCGAACGCCCGGGAAGCCCGCGCGCTGGCCGGCTCCCCGGCCGGACCGCTGGAAGGAGCGGCCGCCCTGCTGGCCGCCGGCGGCCCGCTGGTGGTGGTGAAGGACGGGGCCGAAGGGGCGCTCGCCCACGACGGCAACGCCCTGACACGCACGGGCGCGTTCCCGGTACGCCCGCAGGACACCGTCGGCGCGGGCGACAGTTTCGACGCCGGTTTCGTCGCCGCCGTCCTGGCAGGTCTGCCGACCGCGCGTGCCATCGAACTCGCCGCGGTCTGCGGCGCGCTGTCCACCCGGGCGCACGGCGGCACCGCCGCACAGCCCACCTGGGACGAAGCCGTCGCAGCCGTCACCCACTACGGAGAGAACCACTCATGACCAAGATCGCATTCATCGGCGCAGGGAGCGTCGTCTTCACCCAGGGGCTGCTGGCGGACCTCTTCGCCTTCCCCGAGCTGACGGACGCCCATATCGCGCTGCACGACATCGACGCCGAGCGGCTGGCCACCGCCGAAGGCGCGGCCCGCCACATCGCGGCCGAGCGGGGCGCGGCAGCCCGGATCACGGCCCACGCGGACCGGCGATCCGCCCTGGACGGCGCCGACTTCGTCATCAACATCGTCCAGGTCGGTATGGGCGAGGCGACCCGCACCGACTTCGACGTACCCGCGCGCTACGGCCTGCGCCAGACCATCGGCGACACACTGGGCATCGGCGGCATCTTCCGCGCGCTGCGCACCTTCCCCCTCCTCAAGTCGCTGGGCGATGACATCTCCGAGCTCTGCCCCGACGCCTGGCTGCTCAACTACACCAATCCGATGGCGATGAACGTCCAGTACCTCAGCCAGGCCACCGGGCTGACCCGTGTCGTGGGCCTGTGCCACTCGGTGTACTGGACCATGCGGGACCTCTCGGACCTGCTCGGGGTCGCCTACGAGGACGTCAACTACCTTGCAGCGGGCGTCAATCACCAGGCGTGGGTGCTGCGATTCGAGCAGGGCGGTACGAACCTCTACCCCAGGCTGGACGCCCTGGTGGCCGACGACGCGCAGCTGCGCCGCCGGGTCCGGGTCGACATGTACCGGCGGCTCGGCCACTATCCGACGGAGACCAGCGAGCACTCCGCCGAGTACGTGCCCTGGTATCTGCACCACCCCGAGGAGATCGAGCGGCTGCGGCTCCCGGTGGGCGCCTACCTGGGAATCGTCGACGAGAATGTCGCGGAGTACGAGAAGACGCGGGCCGCCCTCGCGTCCGGGGCTCCGCTGCCGGTCGAGGGAACGATGGAGTACGCGCCGCAGGTCATCCACAGCATCGTCACGGGCACGCCCCGGACCATCTACGGCAATGTGCCCAACCGCGGGCTCATCGACAACCTCCCCGCGTCCGGGACCGTCGAAGTGCCGTGCCTGGTCGATGCGCTGGGTGTGCAGCCCACCCGTATCGGCGCGCTCCCGGCCCAGTGCGCCGCGCTCAACCGCACATACCTGAGCATGAACGACCTCGTCGTCCGCGCCGCTCTGTACGACGAGCCGCGCCACATCCGGCAGGCCGCGATGACCGACCCGGCGACCGCGGCCGCGCTGCCCGTCGAGCGGATCTGGGATCTGTGCGACGACATGGTGCGTGCTCACGGCGATGCGCTGCAGCCGTCGCTGCGCGCCGTGCTGGGCCACTGACGGCGGTGGGCGACGGCTGACCGCGACCGCCGGCGGAGGGTGGGTGCCCGCCGGCGGCCGCGAGGCGGTACGGCCGGATGCCGCGCGGGCCTCAGCAGCGGCGTGGGCCTCAGTGCGGCACCGTGGGCCTCAGTGCGGCGCCGTGGTCCGCGCGTCCGTGGACTCCGGCTCGGCTCCGGCGTCGGCGGCGAAGTGCTCCGGCACGAGCGCCGAGAGGAACTCCGTGCGGCGGCGGAGCCGGAACCCGAGGGACTCGTACAGCCGGATGGCGTTGGTGTTGGACTCCGCGGCGTGCAGGAACGGTGTCTCGCCACGGTCCCTGATCTCCTGCGCGACGGCGTGCACCAGCCGGGTGCCGAGGCCCTGGCCGCGCACCGACGCGTCCGTGCAGACCGCGCTGATCTCGCTCCAGCCGGGTGGGCGCATCCGCTCACCGGCCATCGCGACGAGTCTGCCCTCGTGGCGGATGCCGAGGTAGCTGCCGAGTTCGACCGTGCGCGGCAGGAAGGGGCCGGGACGGGTGCGTTCGACCAGGGCGAGCATCTCGGGCACGTCGTCGGGTCCGAGCCGTACGGCCTCCGGGTCGTGCGCGGCGGCCACACCGTCGTCGACGAGCTGGACGCCGGGCGCGTGGAAGACGACCTCCCAGTCGTCCGGCGGCGGCTCGCGGAACGCGGTGAGGGTGACGGCACCGCCGGGGCCGGCCAGCGCGGCGACATCGGCCCAGTCCGCGGCGTCGGGGCTCTCGGGCATGGCGAACCAGGGCGCGACGGCGGCCGGATAGCACAGCACTCGGCCCCGGGAGACCGCGAAGCGGGCGTGCGGGCCCAGCAGCGCGGCGCCGACCGGGTCGTCCAGAGGGTGTCCGGCGGGAGTCGGGGGCCCGGCGGCAGTGGGGTGCGGGATGCTCATGCGGGCACCTCGATCACGATCTTGCCGAGGGTGTGCCCGCCCTCCACGGCGCGCAGGGCTTCGGCCGCCCGGTCGAGCGGGTAGGTCCGGGTGACGCAGGCCCGCAGGGCGCCGTCGACAGCGAGACGTGCCACCGCGTCGAGGACGGCCACGTTGCGGGCTCGTACGACCGCCGCGCCGCCCAGCTCCACCACCAGTTCCTTGCCGCCCGCGCTGATGAGCCTCGTCCGGTCCTCGACCAGTGCGGCCACCTCCTCCAGCGCGTCCCCGCCGACGAGGTCGAAGACGGCGTCGACGCCGTCCGGGGCCGCCGCCCGTACCCGGTCAGCCACCCCGGGCCCCGATGCGACGTGAACGGCGCCGAGCGCCTCGACGAACTCCTTCTTCCCGGCGCTCGCGGTGCCGATGACCCGTACGCCGCTGTGCCGTGCGATCTGTACGGCAGCCACGCCCACACCGCCGCCGGCGCCGTTGACCAGCAGCGTCGAGCCGGGCGCCGGGTCGAGCTGCTGAATGCCGTCGTACGCGGTGGCCCCGGCGACCGGCAGCGCGGCGGCTTCGGTGAACGGCAGCGCGTCGGGCTTGTGCGCCGTGACGGTGACGGGCATCAGGGTGTACTCGGCGTAGCCGCCGGTCACCGGGTTGCCGAAGACGGCCTGTCCCGGTTCGAACCCTTCGACGCCCGGCCCGGTCGCCACCACGGTCCCGGCGGCCTCGCTGCCGAAGACCTCGGGGAACGCCGGCTCCTCGCTGCCGGGCCTGCGGTATCCCGTACGGAGTTTCCAGTCCACCGGATTCACCCCGGCAGCCCGGACGGCGACGAGCAGCTCTCCGGGGCCCGGAACCGGCATGTCGAGCTCGGCCTGAGCCTCCGCATCGGGACCGCCGTTACGGGTGAATACGTACGCCTTGGGCATGAACTCCCTCACTCCGGATCAGGTCACCGGCGCTGCGCACAGCCCGGTATTCCTCCAGCGAAAAGCCCATTCTGCCTGCACGTATTCCCGGTCCTGCGCCCGGTCTGCTCCCGGTCCTGCTCATCGGTCCAGGGCCGGCCGATGACTTTCCGACGTGCTGAGGGTCCTCTCCATGACCGCACGCTCACGAAGGTGGAACGATGACCAGCTTGCAGACACTTCTCACGACGTACGTCGACGCGGGGACCATCCCCGGCGCGGTGGCCCTGGTGGCGCGGGGCGACCGGGTCGAGGTCGCGACGGCCGGATTCTCGGACACCGGGGGTACGTCACCGATGGCCAGGGACTCGGTGTTCCGCATCGCCTCGATCACCAAGCCCATCACCGCGGCAGCAGTGATGATGCTGGTCGACGAAGGCCGTATCGCCCTCGACGAGCCCGTCCGGCACCGGCTGCCCGAGCTGGCCGCGCCCTCCGTCGTGCGTACGCCGCAGGGCCCGGTCGACGATGTCGTGCCCGCGGTCCGGGCGATCACGGTGCGGGACCTGCTCACCTTCCGCGCCGGGTACGGGTTCCCGTCCGACTTCTCGCTGCCCGCGGTCGGGCTGCTCTTCAGCGAACTGCGGCAGGGGCCTCCGCAGCCGGATCCGGTCCCGGCGCCGGACGAGTGGATGGCGGCGCTGTCCCGTATTCCGCTGCTGCACCAGCCGGGCGACGCCTGGCTGTACAACACCTGTTCCGACATTCTCGGGGTGCTCGTCGCCAGGGCCTCCGGCCGCTCATTCCCCGATTTCCTCGCCGAGCGGCTCTTCGGACCGCTCGGCATGACCGACACGGGCTTCGCGGTACCGGCGGCCGAGCGGCACCGGCTCGCCCACTTCTACCAGCCCACTCAGGACGGCCTGGAACCGGTCCCAGCACCCGGCGGCGATGAGTGGGGCAGTCTGCCCGCTTTCCCCTCCGGGGCCGGCGGGCTGGTCTCGACCGCCGACGACTGGCACGCCTTCGGCCGGATGCTGCTCGCCGAAGGGGCCGCGAACGGGCGGCGGCTGCTGTCGCCCGAGTCGGTGCGCCTGATGACGACCGACCATCTGACGCCCGGGCAGCGCGCTGCCGGCTCGCTCTTCCTGGAGGGGCAGGGGTGGGGCTTCGGCGGTTCGGTCGATGTCACGGAGGCCGATCCATGGAATGTGCCGGGCCGGTACGGCTGGGTCGGCGGTACCGGGACCTCGGCGCACATCGACCCGTCCACCGGCATGGTGGCCGTGCTGCTCAGCCAGGTGGCGATGACGGGACCGGCCCCGACCCCGCTGATGCGCGACTTCTGGCGGTACGCGGCCGGTGCCTGAGCCGGGCCGGCTCCGTACCGAGCAGGGCCTGCGCGCGGCCGGACCGGCCACGCGCAGGCCCCAGGTGCGCGGTGTACGTGAGGTGCGCGGTGTGCTTGATGTGCTTGATGTGCAGGGTTACTTCTTGAAGCCGTAGTCCATCAGCTTCTTCGCGTCAGCGGTGCGGTTCGCCTCCGACGAGGACGCGAGGACCGTGCCGATGACGGTCTTGCCGCTGCGGGTGGCCGCGAAGACCAGGCAGTACTTGGCCTCGGGGCCCGATCCGGTCTTGAGGCCGATGGTGCCCGAGTAACTGCTGAGCAGCTTGTTGGTGTTGGTCCACGACATGTAGCGGTAGCCACCGCTCTTCGTCGTGACCTTCTGCTTGGTCGACTTCGTCTTCACGACGGTACGGAAGGTGGAGTACTTCATCGCGTTACTGGCGAGCTTCGTCAGGTCGCGCGGGGTGGAGTAGTTGGCGCCGCTCCCGATGCCGTCGAACGAGTCGAAGTGCGTGTTCTTCAGCCCGAGCGTCTTCGCGGTGGAGTTCATCTTCCCGATGAACGACTTGACGCGCGCGGCCCGGGTGGAGCCGCTGCCGTACTTGTCGGCCAGCGCGTACGCCGCGTCGCAGCCGGACGGGAGCATCAGGCCGTACAGCAGCTGCCGGACCGTGACCTTGTCACCGACGATCAGCCGGGCCGACGAGGCGTTCTTGGAGACGATGTAGTCGCTGTACGCCTTCTGGACCGTGACCTTGGAGTCCAGGTTGAGGTTCTTCTGCCCCAGCACCACCCGGATCGTCATGATCTTGGTGGTGGAGCCCGTCGAACGGCGGGTGTCCGCGGCCTTGGTGAAGAGCGTCTTCGCCGTGCCGTTGTTCATCACGAAGCCGCCCTTGGCGACGATCGTGGGCGCTTTGGGGGTGGCGGCCTGGGCCGAAGCGCCGAATGCCCCGGCCGTCGACACAGCGCCTGCCGTCACGACGACCACAGACATGCGCCGAATGCCCTGAATACCGATGTTCAAGATAAATACTCCAAATGCCGCTTCAGTGCGGTCTCTTGAGAGCCCCGCTCGCACATGAGACGACTGAAAGGCCGTAAAGGATGCGTAAGGGGCGCGAGAACTTTTCCGGGCGCCGCGCTCTGCCCGTCTGCCATGCTGGCGGCGTGCAGTCAGGTGCGAGCGCCCCCGAGCCCGTCACGGCCGACCCGCCCCGCGAGGAGCCCAGGCCGCTCCTCACCCAGTCCTGGCTGGATCTGGCCTTCCTGCACTGGGCGGCCGACCCCGCGGATGTCGCACCACTGCTCCCGCCGGGCACGTTTCCCGACGTCATCGACGGGGTGACCTATGTGGGGCTCGTCGCCTTCCGGATGCACCGGATCGGCTGGCTGCGGCTGCCCGGCCTGCCGTATCTGGGCACCTTTCCGGAGACCAATGTGCGGCTGTACTCGGTGGACGGGCAGGGGCGGCGTGGTGTGGTGTTCCGCTCGCTCGACGCCTCCCGCCTCATTCCGGTGGCCGTCGGCCGGGCGGTCTTCCGGCTGCCCTATGTGTGGTCCCGGATGACGGTGGACCGCGACGGGGACACCCTCACGTACACCAGCCGCCGTCGCCTGCCGGGGCCCCGAGAGGCGCACAGCCGGATCGGGATCCGGGTCGGCGAGCGGATCCGCGAGCCCAGCGAGCTCGAACACTTCGTCACCGCGCGGTGGGGGCTGCACACGAGCCTGCTCGGCCGTCCGCTCTACCTGCCGAACACCCACCCCCGCTGGCCCCTGCACCGGGCGGAGCTGACCGGGTGCACCGAGAACCTCGTCGCTTCGGCAGGACTTCCCGCGCCGGCGGGCGAGCCCGTCAGCGTGCTCTACTCACCGGGCGTCCCGGTGCGCTTCGGACGCCCTCGGCGCGCCGGCTGAAACACCACCCGCCCGCCACCCGAGAGACCCCAGAACATCCGTGGCACATGCACTGACCTGCTCGTTCGCCATTAATAATGGCCAGCATTAGAATAAACGCATGGCGAGGACATCAGGGCCCGGCACCCGGGAGAAGCTGATCCGCGCGGCTGAGGAGATCTTCGCCGCACAGGGCGTCGACGGCGCACAGCTGCGCGACATCATCCGGCTGGCGGGGCAGAGCAATCCATCGGCCGTGCAGTATCACTTCGGTTCACGCGCCGGGCTTCTCGACACCGTGATGGCGGGGCGCCAGCGGCGTACCGAAGCCGTCCTGACGGAGCTGCTGGGCGACGGCGGGCAGGATCTCGACGGGCTGCTCACCGCCCTGGTCACCGCGGAGGCGACCGAGTTGCGCACCGAGCGCGGCCAGCGCTGTCTGCGGGTCTCCGCACAGCTGAGCCACGAGAGCGGAGTACGCGCCCGGGTGCCGCACCCGACGCTCGAAGGCACCGTCTACTGGCAGCTCATCGGCCTGCTGACCGACTGTCTGGAAGCGCTGCCCGAGCCGGTCCGGCTGGAGCGGGTGGATCTGGCCCTGACGCTGATCGGCGCCGCGATGGCGGACCGTGCCCGCCAGTACCTGTCCGGTGCCGAGCCCCTCACCGGCGAGCGGTTGTTCCTCGCCGACCTCGTCTCGATGACGGCCGCCCTGCTGACCGCCCCCGTACCGCATACGGCTCCGGACGGAGCCGATGCCCACGCAGAACGAAGGAATGAGTCATGAACGACCTCGCAGACAAGACCGTCATCATCACCGGCGGCGCCCGCGGCCTCGGCGCCGAGGCCGCCCGACAGGCGGTTGCCGCCGGAGCCCGGGTGGTGATCACCGACGTCCTGGACGAGGAGGGCGCGGCCACCGCGGCCGGACTCGGCACGCAGGCCCGCTTCCTCCACCACGACGTCACGTCCGAGGACGACTGGGCGCGGGTCGTCGCGTTCGCGGTCGCCGAGTTCGGCGGCGTCGACGGACTGGTCAACAACGCCGGTATATCCACCGGCTCCTATCTGGAGACCGAGTCGGTGGAGAACTTCCGCCGGGTGCTCGACATCAACCTCACCGGGGTCTTCATCGGCATGAAGTCCGTCATCCCCGCGATGAAGGAGAGGGGCAGCGGCTCGATCGTCAACATCTCGTCGGCCGCGGGCCTGATGGGCCTGGCGCGCACCGGCGGCTACGGCGCGTCCAAGTGGGGCGTACGCGGACTGACGAAGATCGGGGCGGTGGAGCTGGGTACCGAGCGGATCCGCATCAACTCGGTGCACCCCGGGATGACATACACCCCGATGACCGCGTCGATCGGCATCCAGAAGGGTGAGGGGAACTACCCGAACACCCCGATGGGCCGGGTCGGCGAGCCGCCGGAGATCGCGGGCGCCGTGGTGTTCCTGCTCTCCGACGCGGCGTCGTACGTCACCGGGGCCGAGCTCGCGGTGGACGGTGGCTGGACCACCGGGCCGACCGTCAAGTACGTCATGGGCCAGTGAGCTGACGACGGCATGAGCCGCCGTCCCGCCGGCCCGGACCCCTGACGCCCGCCGGCGGGACGGCCCGAACCGGGCAAGGACCTGGGCGCAGTGGTTCCCCGGCGCGGAAGGGCATAGTCCACTGCGCCGGTGGCCGGTGCAAACCGGGAGCCGATGGCGACAGATCAGGCCAACTCCGTTTCA
Source organism: Streptomyces sp. SID10853 (assembly GCF_010548145.1). Classification (GTDB taxonomy): domain Bacteria; phylum Actinomycetota; class Actinomycetes; order Streptomycetales; family Streptomycetaceae; genus Streptomyces. Next base: position 15,494 of record NZ_JAAGLN010000069.1, on the reverse strand, counting down.
TCATCTGATTGTTCACGATTCACAATCGGCCAATTCTGGCCGTTCCTCGTCGCGCGTATCGGCCAGGGATCGCCCCGGGTCCAAGATGTACGCGTGGTGGGAAACCTTCCCGTCGTCACGACCAGTTTCGTCGGCAGAACCGGCGAACTGCGTGGTGCGGCACGGGCACTCGAGAAGCACCGGCTGGTCACTCTGACGGGCGGTGGCGGCGTCGGCAAGAGCCGGCTGGCGCTGCGCGCCGCCGAGCGGGCCGGCGGGCGGTACGCCGACGGAGTGTGGTGGGCCGACCTGTCCCACCTCTACGACGACCGGCTGCTGATCGGCACGGTCTCCGACGCCGTGGGCCTCCTCGACCACGATCTGGCCCGCCCGGTGGAGGCCCTGTGCGGACGGCTGGCCGACCGCAATCTGCTGCTGGTGCTCGACTGCTGCGAGCGGGTGCTCGCAGCGAGCAGCCATCTCGTGGGCGCGCTGCTCGGCGCGGCTCCGGGGCTCGCCGTGCTGGCCACCAGCCGGGAGCCGCTCGGGGTTCCCGGGGAGTACCTGCTCGACGTGCCGCCACTCGGCGCCGACGGCGACGGCGAGGACGCCATGCGGCTCTTCCGGGACCGGGCATCCGTGGCCGCGCCGGGCCTCTCGCTCGACTCACCGGACGCCGCGGCGGCGGCAGGGGACATCTGCCGCCGTCTGGAGGGCATTCCGCTGGCCGTCGAGCTCGCGTGCGCCCGGCTGGCGGACCACAGCATCGACCTGATCTCCGAACGGCTCAGCTCCCGGCTCGACTTTCTCAGCACCCCCGACGCCCCGGTGTGGCCGCAGCGGCACCGGGCACTGCGTACCGCCATCGGCTGGAGCCATGAACTGTGCGCCCCCGCCGAACGGCTGCTGTGGGCGCGGCTCTCCGTCTTTCCCGGCGCCGTCGACGCGGCCGACGCACAGGCCGTGTGCTCGGGCGGGCCGCTCACCGCCGACGGCATTCCGGCGCTGCTGGAGCGGCTGGCCGACCAGTCGGTACTGCAACGGGACGGCGCCCGGTACCGGATGCTCGACACCCTGCGCGAGTACGGCGCGATGTGGCTCGGTGAACTGGGCGAGCGGCGGGCGCTCGCAAGCCGGCACGGAGCGCACTTCGCCGCCTTGGCGAGCAGCGCCCACAGCGGATGGCTCGGCCCGCGGCAGGTCGACTGGTACCGCAGGATCGCCGACGCCGACGCCGATCTCTGCGCCGCGCTCGACCACCTCATCAGCGAGGACCCGGAGCGGGCCGTGGAAATGGCCGGGTGCACCGGGCTCTTCTGGAGCTGCTGCGGTCATCTGCAGCGGGCCCGCGACTTCCTGGAGCGGGCTCTCGCCCTGGAGACCAGCAGGGGCCCGCACCGCACCCGCGCCCTGTGGGCCCTGGGAATCACCCTCACACTGCAGGGTGACCACGAGAGCGCCCGCGGCCTCGGCGAGCGGTGCAGCGTCGCCGCCTGGCACGACCGCGACACGGAGTCGATACTCTCCGCGGCCCACGCCGTCAGCTTCAACTACCTGATGATGGGGCGCCCGCAGACCGCGCACGACGTCAGCGACCATGCGCTGCGCAGCCTGCCGGGCGACCCGCTGGACGCCCCGTCGCAGCTGCGGTGCCGGGTGATAAGGGTCTTCGCGCTCTCCGCCCTCGGCCGCCTGGACGAGGCGTACGAGGACGCCACGGACCTGCAGCAGCTGAGCCTGCGCTACGGCGAGTACTGGGCCCGTTCCTACGCCGACCACCAGCTCGCCCTGATACATCTGCTGCAGGGCAGACCGCAGGAGGCGGAGATCCACGCGCGCTCGATGCTGTCGGGCAAGCACCAGCTGCACGACAGTCTCGGGATCGCCCTCGGCCTCGATCTGCTCGCCGGGGCGATCGCCGCGCGGGGCGACGGCGTGGAAGCCGCGCGCACTTCGGGTACGGGGCATGTCTACTGGCTCATGATCGGCCACCCGCGCCGCGGCACCCCGGAGCTGGGCGAGATCCGTGAGGTCTGGGAACGCCGGGCCCGCGAGGCGGCCGGGGATCCGGCCTATGACCGGGCCTACCGCCGCAGCCTGACGGGGGACGCCGAGACGGGCCTGGTCCGCGCGCTCCAGGGGAACCCCCCGGGGTGATCCGTCCGGGGTGACCACCGCCGGCCGGCCACCCCGGACGCTCCGGACGCCGGCCGGTCAGGCGCGGTGCGGGCCCGGGTCACTGGTGCTGGGACGGCCGTTCTCCAGGTGTCCCGACCAGCGCCGGCGGAATACGCCGTCCTGGTGTCCCGCTTCGGTGACCGAGATGTCGTACCAGCCGGAGTGCTCACGGACCGGCAGGGTGACATCGGTGGAGGCACCGGCACGCAGCCGGTGCGATGTGCCGCTCCCCCGCGCGTAGGCGTCGGCCACCCGGACCGTACGCGCGGTCCGGCCGCGGTTGGCGATCCTGATCCGGACCCGCTCGCCGCCCTGGTGCGTGAACGTGGCGCGCAGGGCGTCGTCGGACGACCCCGCGAACTCACAGACCGTGCCGTTGGGGCCGTAGGCGGCGAGCTGGTACGCGCCGCCGGTGGCGGCCGTCGGCCAGTGGTCACTCAGGGTGTCCCGGGCGGAGACGGTGTACCGGCGCGGCGCCGCCTGCGGCTGCTTGCGGTCGTGGACGTAGAACGCGGCACCGGCCCGGCCGTGGTTGGCGAACTCCAGCTGGAACCTGCCCCGGTGCGCGTCGCCCTCGTTGACCCGCACGTCGTACGGCAGGGCGCGGGCCCGGCGGACACCCGGTTCCTGCTCGGGCATCCGCTGGTCCAGCGGCACCTGGTACGGCTTGCCCGAGGAGACGATCGGCGCGGGGACCGGCAGGGAGACGGGCGCGGGGTCGGCGCCGGAGAAGTCGAGCGCCGAGGTGAGATCGCCGCAGACGGAGCGGCGCCAGGCGCTGATGTTCGGCTCGTGGATCCCGAACCTGGCTTCCAGGAACCGCAGGACCGATGTGTGGTCGAAGGTCTCCGAACAGACCCAGCCGCCGCGCGACCAGGGCGAGACGACCAGCATCGGCACCCGCGGGCCCAGGCCGATCGGCTGGAGGCCGCCCGGGTCGGCGCCGGGGACCAGCGGGCTCATCTCCCCCGGGTATCTGCCGAGGTCGAGGATCTCGTCACCGAGGCTGCGCACCAGATCGCGGGAGACCATGCCCTGGGCGCCCGCGGCGCTGGTGACCGGCGGCATGGGCGGCACGACATGGTCGAAGAGGCCGTCGTTCTCGTCGTAGTTGACGATGAAGACCGTGCGGCCCCAGACCTCGGGGTTGGCGGTGAGCGCCTCGAGGACCAGGTTGATGTACGCGGCGCCGTCGGTCGGCGATGCGGACGGGTGCTCGGAGTACTTGTAGGGCGGCACGATCCAGGACACCTGGGGCAGGGTGCCGTGCTCCACGTCGTCGCGCAGCTCCTTGAGGGTGTGGTCCGACGCCCCCTTCTCCACCAGGGGTCCGGTGGCACCCTCGGCCACCTGGTACTGCTCGAAGAACATCAGTGAGTTGTCGGTGTAGTTGTCCGTGGGGCTGCCCGGCTCGCCCGTGCCGCCCTGGTACAGCTTCCAGCTGACCTTCGCGGCCTCCAGCCGTTCCGGGTACGTGGTCCAGGTGTAGCCGTTGGTCTCGTTGCGCTCGCTCAGGCCGGGGCCGTTGGGCCGGCGCCCGTACACATTGCGCGGGTCACAGGTCCCGCTCCACAGGTAGATCCGGTTCGGAGCGGTGTCGGCGTGCACCGAGCAGAAGTAGGAGTCACAGATGGTGAACGCCTCGGCCAGGGCGTAGTGGTAGCTCAGGTCCTGCCGCTTGAGGTGGCCCATGGTCAGGGTGTCCTGCTTCTGGTTCACCCACTGGTCGTGGCGGCCCTGGTTCCAGGACAGGTGCCCGCTGCTCCAGCCGTGGTCGGTGCCCGCCTGGTACTCCGTGGTGTTCCTGGGGTCGATGTACCAGGGCAGTACCTCGGTCGCGGTGTCCGGCAGGCCGCGCGCGTCGTAGCGCGCGGTGTGCGTCGCCGCGGCCGGCTGGTTCCATACGGGTCTGCCGTCGGGCAGCAGCGCCGGGCGTGGATCGGCGAAGCCGCGTACCCCGCGCAGACCGCCGAAGTAATGGTCGAACGAGCGGTTCTCCTGCATCAGGATCACCACATGGTCGACGTCCTTGATGGACCGGGTGCGGGAAAGGGCGGGCATGGCCATGGCCTTGCCTATCGCGGGCGGGAAGACGGAGAGTGCGGCGGCCGATGCGGCGGTCGCGCCGCCCGCCTGGAGGAAACGCCGACGATCGAACGTGGCCATGTGGCTGCAACCTTCTGTTGGCAACAAGGGGCTTTCGAACACGTCCGATCATTCAGCGTCGTATCCCCTCCTGGGTATCCCTCTGGAGGACACCGGGTGATCGACGGGCCAACTCTGTGTTCGGCCGGTGCTCGCGGGCAGAGCCCTGTCCTGCGGGAATGCGCGCCGGCCGGGAACGACCGGGCCGCGCCGAGTCCGCGGCCACCGCCGCGGCATCCGTCGAGAACGACGCCGGCGGGCCGGGTTCACTGACGGGCCGTCGTGGAATTCCGGGCGGAAAAATCTGGGTTCGCCTGGACTTTTTCGAAATCAGCGGGTGCGCGGCGAGACGTCCGATCCACACCATCGATTTTTGCCCAAGCTGTGTCCGAAACTATTCGTTCACCCTGCTTGGCGCCTCTGAGATCTCGACAACGACATATCCACGCCCATAGCGTCTCGACCATGACAACCCCCCCGGATGACCGGAGGTTCCGGCGTGAGATGGCCGTGGCCCACAGGTCTGGATGGCATCTCATCGACTTGCTCAGCGCACTGCCCGAGCCAGGCGATTCCCTTATGGTGACCATCCTGGGCGAGCCCGTCGTCGTCTGCCGCAACGCCTCCGACGGAGAACTCGAGGCATACCGGTGTCTGCGACGACCACGTGGCGCGCCGCAGCCAGTCCGGTGCGTCATACGATACGGAATGATCTTCGTGAATCTTCAGCAGGGCGATCACGAAGACATATCGGCCGAGACCCTTCGAACCGTCACCCCTCAGAGCGCCTGACGCGAATCCCCGTCACAGCAGTTCGCCCGGGCGCTCTCCCCGGACAGCGGCGCCACCGTGACCTGAACACGGTGGCGCCGCTGCGGTTTCCCGGCTCACCGGCGAGTGCCGGGCCGGAACGCCGGCGCCGTTCGCAGAGACGACGCCGGGTGGGAAGGAAGTCAGGAGACCATGAGCAGACGGCTTTCCACTCCGATGTATTCGCCGTTGACCCCGTCGGCGTCGGGCGAGGCGAGCAGTTTGACGTTCTTGGCAGCCGCGGCCACCAGCGATGCGTCGACCCGTGTCCGCCAGGCGGATGCCGGGTGCACGCTGTCGCGGACCGAAACACGTTGACCCAGGGGTGAGTTGAGAGTGACGACGTTGCAGGTGATGCCGTGAAAAGCCTCGTCGCGGGCCATCCGGCTGACGAATCCGCGCAGCGCCGCCTCGGACGTACTGCCGAACTGCCGGGCGGAGAGGCCGTCCTGGGCGGATGTGCAGAGGAAGATGATGCGCCCCTGCCCGCTCTGCCTGAGGGCGGGTACGACCCTGCGGATCAGCCGGAAGGTACCGATGATGCGGTTGTCGGCGACGGAGACGAACCGGTCGTCCCTCAGCATCAGATCGCACGAGAGGTCGATGGAGGCGATGACGATGCCGACGGGCCCGTGCCGCTCCTCCACGAGAGCGAGCGCCCCGTCGATCTGCGACTCGTCCGTCACATCGCATGCCACGGTGAGGTCCGGGCCGACGGGTGCCTGCGGGCCGGAGTACATCGCGGCGACGCTGTCACCGCACTCTTGCAGCGCCGTGGTGATCCCCTGGCTTACCTCACTGTGACCATCAACGATGAGCACGGACCGCTGGGATGGCATTGCAAGTCCCCTACCTTTCGCGAATGCAGCAGACACTCTGCATTGTTCACCTGCGACAGGACAGAGTCTCGCGGCCGGCAGGCGGTCTTTCCACGCAAAAGAACTGCAGATAATTGTGGACCCGCCGACAGGCGGGCAGTTACGGGGGAAATGTGACACTCTCGACCCAGGATGCGGCAGCGCTGCGCACGTTGCTGGAGAGCCGCCGGGCGGCCATCGCGCCCGAATCGGTGGGCTATACGGAGCGGAGCGGAGCCGGCCGGCCGGTCAACGGCCTGAGCCAGGAACAGATCGACACCCTCACACACCGGGCCCGCGGCACCTACGGGCGGCTCATCAACGGGCCGGAACACCGGCCCAATCCGACGTATCTCGGCGACCTCGCCCGGTTACTGAGGATGACCGAGCAGGAGTGGACGACGCTCTACTGGCTGACGCGGCGTGAAGTCCCCGCCCCGCTCCACAACACATCGGGGATGGAAGTCCCCGGGGCGTGGAAGGCCGTCGAGCTGATCCACGGCGTCATGGCCTATCTGGTCGACTCCGCCTGGAACCTGATCACGTGCAACCAGGAGTACAAGGAGCTGTTTCCGGGAGGGGAGGCTCCGCAGAACGCGCTGATGTTCATGGCGGTCAGTCCGGAACGCCGCTCCGTGCTGCTGGACTGGGAGCGCAGCTGGGCACCTTTCGTCTTCGGCCAGTTGCGGCGGGCCACCCAGGAGCGCCCGGACAACAAGGACTTGGCGCGTATCGAGGAATGCGTGCTGCGCGATCCGGTGGCGGGGCCGCTGTACGAGGCAACTCCCTTTCTGGCGATGCCCTTTCCGGACGGCGCTCAACGTCCGCTGTGGCACCCACGGCTGGGCGAGGGGATAGTCAACGTCTGCGCGGCGGAGCCGGTCACGTCGGTCGGGTCCCGGCTGATCCTGCTTTCGTTCCAGTCCGGCCCGCCCGGCGAGCACCGCAGGAATGCCGATCTGAGCGCGGCGCACAACTCAATTGGTTGAACGCTTCCCTGATGGAGGATCACACCAGTTCAACCCGTCACTTCACTGGTGATCAGACTGCGTAACTTTCGTGAAAGATGTATCGCACTGGCGTACGTTGTTCGTACATGTAATCGAGCACAAATGGGAGTTGCCCATGCCCGCCTACGTCAGCCGTCCCGCGATCGTTCTGCCTCAGTTCGAGGTCAGCACACGCGAAATCATCGACGACATCGCACGGAACCACCCGGACGACCCGCGACTGAAGGTGTACGAGCGGGTGATCGGCAACCTCCAGGTGGACAAGCGGTACTTCGTGTCCCCTCTCGACTCACCGGCCATCTCGGGGGACGCGGACATCACGGAGCGGGTCGGGTCCGGCTTCGGCCACTCCGTACGGATGGGCGAGCAGGCCGCGCGACAGGCCATGGCGCAGGCGGGCGTCCAGCCGTCGGAGATCGGCGCCATCGTCACCTCGCACGCCACCACCTGGGGCATCCCGGGCCACGATGTGCGGCTCAGCAACGCACTCGGACTTCCGATGCGGACCAGGCGCATCGCGATGACCACGGTGGCCTGCGCCGGCGGTATACAGGCGCTCGTCCGGGCGGTGCAACTGGCCGCTCTGGAGCCGGGTTCGAAGGTCCTGGTGGTGGTGTCCGAGGTGATCAGCTCCGTCTACAACCACCACGACACCACGATGCAGTCCATGATCTACAAGGCGCTGTTCGGGGATTCCGCGGGCGCCTGCATCGTCTCCACGACCGCTCCCGGCACACCGGGAATCCGCATCGAGGATCCGGTGAGCGCGAACACCTTCGAACTTCTGCTGCCCGATACGGAGGACCTGTACAGCGGGAAACTCGACACCACCGGACTCCACTTCGACAGTACGAAGGCGGGGCAGAAGGGCGCGCTGGATTCGATGCCGTACGTGCTCGACTGGCTGGACCACAAGGTGCCGGACTGGGCCGTCATCCATCCGGGGAGCCCCGGCATCATCACCGATGTCGCGAAGAGTCTCGGGCTCACCGAGGAACACACCCGGCATTCGCGGGCCGTGCTCGCCGAGACGGGGAATCTGGGCGGGATCAGCGTGCTCGCCGTCCTCGACAAGTTGCACTCGGCCCCGCCCGCGGCGGGCGAGTCGGGCGTCGCGGTGGCATTCGGACCCGGTTTCGTCACCGCCGCCCTGCGCTGTTCCTGGTCCGGCCCGGCCGGCGACTGACGGCGCTCACGCGGCCTGCGCGCTCTGACACCCACTACGACGGGGGTGGGCGTCCCGTACTGGGCGAACTCCTCCAGCACAAGACCAGCGTTCACCAACGCCTGAAGCAGGCGGGGCAGCGGCAGATGCCCCGCTCCCCTCTGGTCCCACAGCCCCTGACCGGCCCAGGACCGGGTGGTCCCGCGGCCGTCGGGATTTCCGGGGGCGATCACTACCGCGTCCGGTCGCTCCGGTCGGCCCGCACAGCCGGCTCTCGGCCTCGGCCGGTGGCCGACAGGGCGTCGTACCCCCTTCGGCAGCTGCGCGAACGCGGCCCCGACGCGGCCGTGTTCGTCTCCCCCGCCCTCTTGACCGCACACGGTCAGCTACCTGAGTGTGTGGTGGGCCCGGCCCGCACCCCTTTCCCAGGAGGTACACGTGAGACGTTGGAAGACTCGCGGCGCAGTCGCCGCGGTCGCGGCGCTGCTGTTCGCCGGAACAGCAGCTCCGGCTTCAGCCGCTTTGACAACGTTGTCCAACGGCTCCGCCCCACCGGGAGCACAGCTCGTCGACGACCCGGCGGACTATGTGGACCCGCTGATCGGCACCGGGAGCGGCGGCTCAACCGTGGGCGAGATCAACAACTTCCCCGGTCCCGCCACCCCGTTCGGCATGATGCAGTTCTCGCCCGACACGGTCGGCTCGTACGCCGGGTACCAGTACCACAGCGACACCCTGCGGGGGTTCAGCGTCGATCACGCCTCGGTCGGCTGCACCGCCTTCGGGGATGTGCCGATCCTGCCGGTCACGGGCGACGTCGGCGCGGCCCCGTGGGACAGGACCGAGCACTTCTCGCACACCGACGAGAAGGCCGAGCCGGGGTACTACGCGGTCACTCTCGCCGACTCCAAGGTGCGCGCCGAGCTGACGGCCTCCACCCGGACCGGTCTCGCCGCCTTCACCTTCCCCAAGGGAGCTGACACGGCACAGGTGCTGGTCAAGGGCGGCGCGAGCCTCGCGGGCGACAAGCGGGCCGATATGCGTGTCGTCGGCGACCGGCAGGTCACCGGCTCCGCCACCACCGGGAACTTCTGCGGGAAGGGCAACGAGTACACCGTCCACTACGCCATCACCTTCGACCGCCCCTTCACCGCTCACGGCACCTGGGACGGCAAGACGGTGTCGAAGGGCAGCGACACGGTGGACGCGCCGAAGGCCGGCGCCTATCTGACCTTCGGCACCGCCGGGACCAGCACCGTGCGCGCCAAGATCTCCATGTCGTACGTCTCGGTGGACGGCGCCAGGGCCAACATGGCGTCGGAGGTCCCCGGCTGGAGCCTCGACAGCCTGCGCAAGCAGACGCGGGAGCGGTGGACGTCGGCGCTGCGCAAGGTCCGCGTCGCGGGCCGGGACACCGGGCAGCTGAAGACGTTCTACACCTCGCTCTACCACTCGCTGATGCATCCGAACACGTTCAATGACGCGGACGGACGCTACATCGGCTTCGACAACAAGGTGCGGGAACTGCCCAAGGGCCGTACGCAGTACGCGAACTTCTCGGACTGGGACACCTACCGCTCGCTCGCCCCGCTCCAGGCCATGCTCTGGCCCAAGGAGGCGAGCGACATGGCGCAGTCCCTGGTCAACGACGCCACCCAGGGCGGCTGGTGGCCGCGCTGGCCGTTCGCCAACGGCTACACGGGGCAGATGACCGGCGACAACTCGGTGGCGCTGATCGCCAATCTGTACGCGTACGGCGCCCGGGACTTCGACCTCAAGACAGCGCTCAAGTACCTGGTCAAGGGTGCGACGACCGTGGACAGCACGCCGGGCGCCTACCAGGAGCGACCGGACATCGCCAACTACGTGGAGCGCGGCTACGCGCCGAACAACGACGCCGCCCGCGGCGACCATCAGCGCGTCGGCGGCTCGGTCACGCTGGAGTGGGCGATCGACGACTTCTCCATCGCACAGCTCGCGACCGCGGCCGGGGACAGGAAGACCGCCCGGACGTTCACCCTCCGCAGCCAGAACTGGCAGAACATCCTCAACCCGGCAACCGACTACCTCCAGCCGCGCGGTGAGGACGGCCGCTTTCCTGACGGTCCCGGCTTCCAGCCGCCGCCGGAGGGCAAGTTCGGCCAGGACGGTTTCGACGAGGGCAACGCCGCCCAGTACAACTGGCTCGTGCCGCAGAACACCGCGGGCCTGATCACCGCGATGGGCGGCCGTGACGCCGCGTCCCAGCGCCTGGACACGTTCTTCTCGAAGCTCAACGCCGGCCCCAACGAGCCGTACATGTGGGCGGGCAACGAGATCGACTTCGGGGTGCCGTGGGTCTACGACTACCTCGGTCAGCCGTGGAAGGCGCAGAAGGCCGTACGGGATGTGGCCACCACCCTGTTCAGCCCCACGCCGGACGGCGAGCCTGGCAATGACGATCTGGGCGCCCAGTCCTCCTGGTACGTGTGGGCCGCGCTCGGGGTGTATCCCGCCACGCCGGGCACATCCGATCTGGCCGTGCACAGCCCGCTGTTCGAACGTGCGGTGCTCGATCTGCCCGGCAAGGCCCGTGACCTGGACATCCGTGCCCCGAAGGCATCGACGGACACTCCGTACGTCCACGAGCTGAAGCTCGACGGACGCGACTGGGAGCGCACCTACCTGCCCAAGTCTGCGGTTTCCGGGGGCGGCCGGCTGGACTTCACCCTGTCCGGGAAGCCCGACACCCACTGGGCGACGTCGGCGGCGGCCGCGCCCCCGTCGTACCGCACGGGCGAGCGGTCCTTCCTGGCGAACGCGACACCCAACCAGGTCACCGCGGCGCCGGGTGGCGACGGCGCCCCGGTCACCGTCGACGCACAGCGCCTGGCCGGCGGCGACCGTGGTCTGACCGTCACCGCGGCCCCGCCGAAGGGTCTGACGGTCTCCGCGACCACGAAGCAGCTCAAGCTGGACCGGGCCACCGGTTCCGGGAGCGTGGACCTGACGGTCTCAGCGGGGCCGAGGACGCCCGAGGGCTATTACGAGGTTCCGCTCACGGTACGCGGATCCGGGAAGGGCGATTCCGTACGGCTGTCCGCGATCGTCCTGGTGGCGGCGGACGGCAGCCCTGCTGCCGCGTACGACAACACCGGGCTGTCCGACGACGCGGACCACGGGCAGGCCGACTTCGACGGCGCGGGCAACAGCTACTCGCGGCAGGCGCTTGCCGCGGCCGGTCTGAAGGGCGGAGCCCGGATCGAGGCGTCGGGCACATCGTTCGTGTGGCCCGCGGCTCCGCAGGGGCGCCCGGACAACGTGGTGGCGGCCGGCCAGACGCTCGATCTGGCCGCCGGCGCCAAGGACGCGAGGCGGCTGCTGTTCGTGGGGTCGGCCACCAACGGGGATCACCAGGACAGCGCGAAGGTGACCTTCACCGACGGCAGCACCGCGACGGCCGGTCTCTCGTTCGGTGACTGGGCGCTGCCGGGCGGCGGTTCGGATCCCGTCTTCGGGAACACCCTCGTCGCGCGCGCGGCGCACCGCAACCAGTCGGGCGGCACCGGCGGCGCGGCGAGCGTCTACGCCACCGCGCCCTTCGAGTTCCCGGCCGGGAAGCAGATCAGGAGCGTGACGCTGCCGAAGAACGCGCAGCTGCATGTGTTCGCGGTCGGGCTCGGCTGACCGACTCTGAGCGCAGCGGTTACCGGCCCCGCCGGTAACCGCTGCCGTCCCTGGAGCGGGTCAGCAGGCCCGATTCGACGAGGTAGCGGCGGAGCGCGGCGCAGTCGTCGTGGACGGTGCGCAGCGCGTCGTTGACCTGGGGCTCGGTGTACTCACGGTCCCGCTCGAACAGGGTCTCCGCCAGGTGGGCGAGCAGCTGTTCCCGGCGTGCGGGCCTGCGGGGGATCGCGGTGAGACGGCCACGGGAGAACAGCGCCATGACCCCGTGCGAACCGCCGGTTGTGGTGTCGGACATGCCCGGCAGCCTCGCGCACTGTCCGGGCCACGGGCAACGCGTTTTCCGGCGCTAGCGCCCAGGACCGGACTGGGCCGTACCGGAGGGGCCCCGTGTGGTGCCGTCGTCCGTCCGGGCGAGCAGTGCCGCCTCCTCCTCGACCGTATAGCCACGGCGGACGGGAGGTTCACCGCGTGCGCGGTCCCAGGCCAGGACGTCCGCCGCGGTGGCCTCCAGCGGTGTCGCGGGCAGGCCGGCGGCCCGGGCTCTGGCTGAACTACGCTGTTGTGTGGGCCAGTTGGCACGGACCAGCGGGAACATCCGTGTTTCGGGCTCCGCCGGGACCGGCACGATCTCCACCTCGGTGCCGGCGGCCCGCGCGCAGGTCTCGATCAGGCTGCCGATGGTGGTGGGCTCGGCCGGCCCGACCGCGTGGAACACACCGGGCGTGCCCTCCATGACCAGCCGCACCACGAGCACGGCCAGATCTCGGGAGTCGATGACCTGCACGGGCTGCGCCGGGTCAGCGGGCAGGGCGATCCGCCCACCGCGTGCGGCCCTGCGCACCCAGTAGGTGAAGGTGTCCGACGGGTCGTGCGGACCTGCGACCTTTCCGGGGCGCACGATCGTCGCACGGGTGCCGTACCTGGCCAGGACATCGTCCTCGCAGGCCACCTTGGCGGGGCCGTAGGTCTCCTCGTCCAGCAACTCGACGCTGTCCACGGTGCGTACCGGTGGGCGGCGCGGGGTGTCCTCGTCCGATCCTGGCCCCACCCCCGAGCGCTGGTACACCGCGTGGCTGGAGATGAACAGGTACCGTCCGCATCGGTCGCCGATGGCTTCCATGGCCTGGCCGACGTGGCGCGGGACGTATCCGCTGACGTCCACGACCGCGTCCCAGCGGCCGTCGCACAGCGCCCCGTAGTCGCCCGTGTCACGGTCACCGATGAGCCGGGGCACGTCAGGGAAGTGGTGGGCCCCGGTCCTCCCCCGGCCGAACAGGGTCACTTCGGCCCCGCGGCGGAGGGCTTCCTCCACGATGGCGCGGCCAACGAACGATGTCCCGCCGAGAACAAGAAGGTGCATGACTGCCCAGCCTACGGCAGCCCTCAGCGACGGCGTAGCCGTTTGCAGCTGCCGCGTCAGGGCATGCCGGGTGCCTGTTCACGGGGTGTCGCCCTGCCAGTCCCACAGGAGTGCCCCGGCGGCCCGCGGGCCGTAGCGCGCGTGGCCGCCGGGGCCGTGGGAGCCGATCTCCGTGGCGAGGGCCGCCCCCTCCGCGAGGCGTGGGCCCGGCCATCCGGTGACGTCGAGCAGCAGGCCGTCGAGCGGTCCGCCCACCAGTTCACGGTAGTCGTGGCCCGGCCGTGGGCCCGGGTCGGGGTCGTCGTGGTCCGCGCCGTACACCCGGCGCCAGGTCTGTCCGTTCATGCGGTTCAGCATCTCAGCCACCACTGACAGCCCACCTGGTGTGGCGGTGCGGCCACCTCTCCCGTCCGGCTGTCACCCGGGTCTCACTCGACGGTGAGATCCACGTGGGCCGGTGTGAGCCGGGTGCCGTCCGCGAGCCGGAACTCCAGGGTGATCCGCCCGCTTCCCGCGGCGGCGGCCGCCGTGGCGCTGACTGCCACCCGGTGCGAGGCGCTCCTGGTGCCGCTGACGCGCAGGGTGCCGCTCGGCGGGGTCAGCCGGATGCCGTCGGGGCCCGACGCCGTCCACCACACCGTGTGGCCGGTGAAGTCGACGTCCTGGCCGACCACCGTGAGCCTGGCTGCCGCTCCCCCGCGCTCCAGGGACAAAAGCCCGGGAGCGCCGAACCCGGCGGCCGGGGAGGCGTAGTTGTCCACTACTTCCCGGCGGATGTCCGCGTCGTCGTAGGGCATCGATGTGTCCGTGCCGTACCGGCGCCACCAGGTCTGGACGTTGGGAAGCACGACCCCGTTGAACCGGTTCTGCAGCAGCAGGGTCCGGTAGGTGTCCCGGGCTTCGGTCAGCTCGGCCGAGCCGTCCGGGGCAAGTCCGATCCGCAGATCGGCGCGGGCGACGTCGAGGCCCAGGCCCAGCCGGCCGATCACGGTCCGTGCGGCGGCGGTACCGGCCTGGCCTGCGGCGGTCCGCAGTACCGTGCCCGCCCGGCTGTACCGGTCGAGCAGTGCGGCTGCTCCGACGGTGTCCGGGTCGGTGCGCGTGAGGTCGTAGTACGCACGCATGGTTCCGGCGGCCCGGGCGCCGAAGCGTGCCTGGAGGTAGCCGTCGGTGTACCCGGCGGCGTCCAGCCCGTTGTCCCAGGCGAGCGCCGCGAACAGGCTCTGGACGTGCTCATAGGTGATCCAGTCGCCGGGTTCGCTGTACATTCCGATGCCGTTCAGGCCGAGGCGCGACTCGAAGCGCACGTCGCCCGCGATGGTGGCGAGGGGATGCGCGGGCTGGCTGCGCCAGCGGTAGCGCCGGTAGTACTCGTACATGGCCAGCGAACCGCGGAAGCCGTTCCGCCAGGCGGTGAGCGCCTTGGCGAAGGGCGCGTTGGCCGCCACAGCGGGATCGTCGAGCGGTCCGTCGTAGGTGCGGCTGTACGGGGCGAAGTCGACGATGACCGCGGGGTCGGACGCGTAGTCCGGGTCGGGTGGTTCGATGGTGGAGTTGTAGGCGATGCGCTCGACGCGTACGCCCGGCAGCTCCGTACGGAGGGTCAGGGCCAGCTTGTTGACGACCACCGACTCGGCGTTCGCCGCTTTGCCGTACCGGTCGAGTATCTCCTTCTGGAACGTGCCGACGTCCGGCGGCCAGCAGTCGAAGACCGTGATCTCCGGGCGCTCCCGCAGGAAGGCGACGACCGCGGCGATGTAGGCGTCGAGGGCCTCGGGGTTGTAGATGTCGAAGAGCGGGCCGCCGGATGTGTAGTACTGCGGGTACTTCTCCGGAGGCAGGAAACTGTCGTAGCCGTGGCCGCCGGTCTCGATCCGGATGCCGCGCCTGGTGGCCTCGCGGCGCACGACGGTCCGGACGCTGTCGTACGTGGTGACGCCGAGGCCCAGGTAATCGGCCGGGTGGACATAGGTGTTGAGGCGGTTCTTGGCCATCCAGTCGAGCAGCGGGGGCAGGCTCTCGGCGGTGTGGCTGAAGCCCTCCTCCGCGTACTGCCGCCGCAGTTCCCAGCCGGGGCGGTCGGTGAGGCGGACGGCGGGGAGTGCCAGGGTGCGGGCGGTGGGGATGTGTTCGCTGTGGCCTTCGTACGCGGGGAAGGCCGGGGCGAAGAAGCGCACGCCCAGCCGTTCGAGCAGCGCGTACACCGCGTAGAGCGTTGCGCGGTCGCCCGCGCCGGTCAGCAGGACGTCCCGGTGGTCGCCGATGAGAGTGAAGGAGTCCTCGGGCGCGCCGTCCAGTTCCCGGGCCGCTTCGGTGAGCCGGGC
>NZ_JAAGLN010000068.1 GCF_010548145.1 Streptomyces sp. SID10853 | reverse complement strand
GTCGGCGCGCTCGGCGACCACCCGCTGGGCCTCCTCGCCCGCGGCGGCGACGAGCTTCACCCAGCCGGCCGGACGCAGCACATAGGCTGCGGCCGCCACATCCACCGGGTCGGCGGCCGCGGGCGGCGAGCCCGCTTCGAGCGCACCGGTCAGCTCGGGCTGGGACTCCTTGAGCCGCTCGCCGATGCGCCGGCGGAAGAGCGCGTCGCCCTCCAGGGCCGCGGCCATCGCGTTGCCCGCGAACTTGGCCCGTCTGGTGGGGGTGAAGCGGGCGTACTGTCTGAGCTGCGCCGGGAGTTCGGGGACGGACAGCCCGCCGAAGGCGTCGGACACGAGCGCGACGACGCGCCGCCGTACTGCTTCGGGCAGCGGACGGTCGAGCGCCTCCGCGGCGTCACCGGCCGCGTCGGCCGGCTCTGCACCGCTATCAGCCTCCACCATCCGTCACCCCACTGTCACTCTTCAGGGGGCTCCCTCAGGAGCCGCCACCCGGCCTGTCCACCAGCTCGATCTGGTCCACCGCGTTGCACCAGCGGCAGCGCACCGACTCGATGGTCTCACTGACCACCTCGCGCTCCTCCACCTTGGGCTCACCGGCCAGGTCGAGATGTATGTACTCGACAACCTTCGACGAGCGCGTCACATCGAACCGGGTGAGATTGCCGCAGAGAGTGCAGCGCCACCGGGTGTCGGCGGTCGGCATGGGAACCGTCGTCATACGTGCGTCCTCTTCGTTCGTACTGCCTCGGTCGCGGTGCGCCATCGAACTGCGGATGTACTCCCCGCAACCCTACGGCCTACGGCATACCCCGGGGGCGGACCTGCCGACCGCGGGGAGCCCGGCGAGGCGATCTGCCCGATTGCGTCCGGTTGGGCCATGCTCGGTGGATGTTCACGTGGCGGGACGCGGCCCGACGGAAGACACCGCGACGGCGCGGGGACACGCCCGGCGATCCTGTGGTGACCTACGGCCTGATCGGCCTCTGCTGCCTCGTCTTCCTGCTGAGCCCGGTCTCGGGGCTCGATCCGGCCTACGGAAAGGGCGACAACCTCCTCGCCGCCCAGAGCGCGTACTTCAACCACTGGGGCGTCGTCCCCACCGAACTGATGAGCGGCAGGGCCGGCGCCCTGCTCACCCCGCTCACCGCGCTCTTCATCCACGCCAACTGGCTTCATCTGCTCGGCAACATGCTGTTCCTGTACGTCTTCGGCGCGATGGCCGAGGAGCGGATGGGCCGCGTGCACTTCGCGGTCTTCTATGTGGTGAGCGGCTACATCGCGCTGACCGCGTACGCGCTGACGCACTCCGGCTCCGACCAGACCCTGGTGGGCGCGTCCGGGGCGATCTCGGCGGTGCTCGGCGCGTTCCTGAGTCTCTTCCCCAAGGCCCGGGTGACGAGCATCTTCCCGTTCCTGCTGTTCCTGCCGCTGCGCTTTCCCGCCTGGATCGTGCTGGTCTTCTGGTTCGTCCTGCAGTGGCTGGCGGCCGGCCAGCAGTCGGGAACCGGTCCCGGGGTCGCCTACACGGCGCATCTGGTGGGCTTCTCGCTGGGCTTCGGCTACGCGGCGGTGAGGTACTGGCGTACGACTAGAGTGAAACTCCCAGCGACGGCCACCGAGGGAGAAAGCAAGCCGTGATCACCGCGATCGTGCTCATCAAGACCAGCGTGGACCGGATCCCCGAGATCGCCGAATCGCTCGCCGCCCTGGAGAACATCAGCGAGGTCTACTCCGTCACGGGGACATACGACCTGATCGCGCTGGTCAGGGTCGCCCGCCACGACGACCTGGCGGACATCATCCCCGGCCGGATCAGCAAGATCCCCGGGGTGGAGGCGACGGACACGCATGTGGCGTTCCGTACCTACTCGCAGCACGACCTCGAAGCGGCCTTCGCCATCGGCCTGGACGCGTAACGGCCGCCCTGCCGCGCAGGGGGCCAGGTGGCCCCGCCGCGCCGGGCGGCCGTAGTACGTCTCCGTATCGCCGAGGTACGTCTCCGCGCAGCCGGGTTCAGACAGCCGGCACGCAGCGGCCGTCCTCGGTGCGGTAGTTCCAGCGGGCGCCGTCCCGCACCAGCTCCTTCACCGCGCCCACGAAGCGCTCCACGTGCTCGTCGGGCGTACCGGCGCCGAAGCTGACCCGTACCGCGTTGAGCGAGCGCTCGCCCGGCTCGCCCTCCGGGGCGCCGCACTCCCCCTGGTCCTGCGGGTCGCTGCCGAGCAGGGTCCGTACGAGCGGGTGGGCGCAGAACAGACCGTCGCGGACCCCGATGCCGTACTCGGCGGAGAGCGCCGCCGCGAAGTGCGAGCTGTTCCAGCCGTCCACCACGAACGAGATGACTCCGACCCGCGGGGCGTCGTCGCCGAAGAGCGAGAGGACCTGGACGGCCTCCACTTCGGCGAGCCCGTCGAGTACCTTGCGGACCAGCGTCTGCTCGCGCGCCACCAGGGAGTCGAAGCCCGCGTCGGTGAGCGCCCGGCAGGCGGAGGCGATGGAGTGGACGCCGATGACATTGGGCGATCCGGCCTCGTGGCGGGCGGCCGTGGTGTGCCACTCGACGTCGACCCCGCCGTCGGCACGCCGGGCCACGGTGCGGGAGGCGCCGCCGCCCGCGAGGTACGGCTCGGCGGCGAGCAGCCAGTCGGAGCGGCCCGCGAGGACCCCGGAGCCGAACGGCGCGTACAGCTTGTGGCCGGAGAAGGCCACCCAGTCGACGTCGAGCTCCGCGATGTCCACCGGGTGGTGCGGCGCGAGCTGCGCGGCGTCCAGCACGATGCGGGCCCCGTGGGCGTGGGCGGCGGCCGCCAGCTCCCTGACCGGCCACAGCTCACCGGTCACGTTCGAGGCGCCGGTGACACAGACCAGGGCGGGCGCATCCGGTGTCGTACGGGCGGCCAGCGCGCGGTCCAGTGTCTCGACGGCCTGCTGCGGGGTGCGCGGGGCGTTGAGGTAGGTCACGGCGGCGTCGCGCCAGGGCAGCAGGGATGCGTGGTGCTCGGTCTCGAAGACGAAGACCTCGCAGCCGTCGGGGACCACCGCGGCCAGCAGATTGAGCGAGTCCGTGGTCGAACGGGTGAAGACGACCTGGTCGTCCTGGCGGCAGCCGAGGAACTCCGCGACGGTCGTGCGGCTGTTCTCGAAGAGGTCGGTGGAGAGCTGCGAGAGGTACCCGGCGCCGCGGTGCACGCTGCCGTAGTACGGGGCGTACGCCGCCACGTCGTCCCAGACACGCTGCAGGGCCGGGGCGCTCGCCGCGTAGTCCAGTGCCGCGTAGGTGACCTCGCCGCCGGTGACCAGCGGGACCAGGACATCCCTGCCGAGAACGGGAAGGTTCTCGGACGAATCCTGACAAACCGACGGGTTGATGGCAGCGCTGGGAACAGACATGACGAACTCCCGGAAAAAGGCAGGCGAATGCACTGCGCGTGCCACACGCGGCAGTGCGGAGAAAGAGGTGCGGAGAAGGGGGCTACTGCCCTATCGCATTCGCTGAACCACGGAAGAACTCCCTCGACGACCAGGATCCCTGTCGAGGGATCCGCGCTTGCCGAGGACTTCGCTGCCCACGGCCTGGTCTTCACCCAGGGCACCCCGCCACGGACGGAGGGTTGCCGGACAGCGGGCTGGGGCCGTAGTCGCTGTCACTCATGACCTGAAGAGAATCCTGCCATACGCATCCTGACGCGCCAAGGCGCAGTCCACAGCATGAGACCGGCTGCCGGCCGGATGCCGTGCGACTGCGCCTCAGGGGCCGCCCTCCGCGGAAGGGGCTCAGGCGTTGCTGGCGGCGACCCAGCGCTCCAGCGCCCGGGCCGCCGCCCCCGAGTCGATGGCGTCGGCGGCCCGGGCGATCCCGGCGGCGATCCGCTCGTCGAGGGAGCCCGGGCCCGGGTCGAGTGCGACCAGCGCGGCCGCCGAGTTGAGCAGGACGGCGTCCCGTACCGGACCGGCCTCACCGGCCAGCAGCCGGCGGGCCACATCGGCGTTGTACGACGAGTCGCCGCCGCGCAGCGCCTCCACCGGGACAAGATCGATGCCCACGTCGCGCGGGTCGAAGGGCTCCTCGCGCACCGCGCCGTCCGCCACCGTCCAGACCCTGGACGTGGCGGTGGTGGTCAGTTCGTCCAGCCCGTCGTCCCCGCGGAACACCAGGGCCGACGAGCCGCGCTCGGCCAGCACACCCGCGACGATGGGCGCCATCCGCGCGTCGGACACACCGGTCGCCTGCGCCCCGACCTTCGCCGGGTTGGTGAGCGGGCCCAGGAAGTTGAAGGTGGTGCGGATGCCCAACTCCTTGCGGGCGGCGGCCACATAGCGCAGCGCGGGGTGGAACCTGACCGCGAAGCAGTAGGTGATGCCCGCCTCGGCCGCGACCTCGACGACCCGCTCCGGGGTCAGCTGGAGATTGACGCCCAGCTTCTCCAGGACGTCGGACGCGCCGCTCTGCGACGACGCCGCGCGGTTGCCGTGCTTGACGACCTTGGCGCCGGTGCCCGCCACGACGATGGAGGACATCGTCGAGATGTTCACGGTGTTGGCGCCGTCGCCCCCGGTGCCGACGATGTCCACGCTCGGGCCCGGCACGTCGATCAGCCTGGCGTGGGCGTACATCGCCCGGACCAGACCGCTGATCTCCGCGACCGTCTCGCCCTTCGCGCGCAGCGCGACCGCGAAGCCGGCGATCTGCGCGTCCGTCGCCTCACCGCTCATGATCCGGTCCATCGCCCAGGCGGTGGCGTCCGCGCTCTGGTCGACGCCGCTGAGCAGGGAGTCGAGGACGCCCGGCCAGGAGTGTGCCGCCACGCTGTCGCCGCCGACCGGGGTCACAACGCTCATGGTCCACTCCTGGGTCCACCGTCGAATAGGGATACGGCCAGCTTAGACCGACCGGCAAATGGGGGGCGGCGTCGCGGGGTCCGGCACGCGCATCTGCGGCGTTGTCGTCAAACACCATGGCTCCGCCATGCCTCAATCCTCCGCCTTGCAGCTGCACACTCCAGACCCCGCTCCTTCTCCCACCCCCCATTTGACGGTCGGTCTTATCCAGCTCCCGGGACAGCGAAGAGCCCCGTCCATCGAATGGACGGGGCTCCCGCTGTGGCGACTTTTCAGTCGGTCAGGTGATCAGTGGTGACCGTGGCCGCTGGTGATCTCCTTGTACTCGTCGGCGGTGGGCTTCTCGATCTGGTTGTGCTCGCCGTAGTAGCCCTTGCTCAGCTTGGCGCGGACCCGGGTCAGACGGGACACCTTGCGCGCGACACCGTTCTCGTCGACCTCGGGGCCGATCTCGAGCGGCCGGTACTGCTCGTGCGCGGTCAGCGTGTGCAGCTGCTCGGGCTTGAGCGGCTCGTGGACCTCGATGAACTCACCGTGCGGCAGCCGCTTGATGACACCGGACTCACGCCCGTGCAGCACCTTCTCGCGGTCACGGCGCTGCAGGCCGAGGCACCAGCGCTTGGTGACGATGAACGCGATGACCGGTCCGACGAACATCCCGACCCGGACGAACCAGGTGATCGCGTTGATCGACAGATCGAAGTGCGTGGCCCAGAGGTCGTTGCCGCCGCCGACGAGCAGGATCAGATAGAGCGTGATCCAGGCGACGCCGAGACCCGTACGCGTCGGGGCGTTGCGCGGGCGGTCCAGGATGTGGTGCTCGCGCTTGTCCCCGGTGATCCAGGACTCGATGAACGGGTAGACGCCGATACCGACCAGGACCAGCGGGAAGACCACGATCGGGATGAACACGCCCAGGACGAGTGTGTGACCCCAGGCGTTGATCTCCCAGCCCGGCATGATGCGGACGAGCCCCTCGGAGAAGCCCATGTACCAGTCGGGCTGGGCGCCGGTCGACACCTGGTCCGGGCGGTACGGGCCGATCTCCCAGATCGGGTTGATCGAGGCGAGCGCCGCCATGGCCGCGATGACACCGAAGACCAGGAAGAAGAAGCCTCCGGCCTTGGCCATGTAGACCGGCAGCAGCGGCATGCCGACGACGTTCTTGTTGGTCTTGCCGGGACCCGCGAACTGCGTGTGCTTGTGGTAGAAGACCAGGATCAGGTGGCCGACCAGCAGGCCGAGCATGATGCCCGGCAGCAGCAGTACGTGGACCGAGTAGAACCGCGAGACGAAGTCGCCGCCGGGGAACTCACCGCCGTACAGGAACATCGACAGGTACGAGCCGACGATCGGGATGGAGAGCATGACGCCCTCCATGAACCGCACACCCGTACCGGAGAGCAGGTCGTCCGGGAGGGAGTAGCCGGTGAAGCCGGTGAACATCCCGAGCACCAGCAGCAGGAAGCCGAAGAGCCAGTTGATCTCGCGCGGCTTGCGGAAGGCGCCCGTGAAGAACACGCGCATCATGTGCACCAGCATGCCGGCCAGGAAGACCAGCGCCGCCCAGTGGTGGATCTGCCGGATGAGCAGACCGCCGCGGACCTCCAGGCTGATGTTCACCGTCGAGGCGTACGCCTCGGACATGTGGATGCCCTGCAGCGGCACGTACGGGCCGTTGTAGACGACCTCGTTCATGCTCGGGTGGAAGAACAGCGTCAGATAGACACCCGTGAGGATGATGATGATGAAGCTGTAGAGGCAGATCTCCCCGAGCATGAAGGACCAGTGGTCCGGGAAGATCTTGCGCATGTTGGTCTTGGCCAGGCCGTAGATGCCCAGACGGCCGTCGGCCCAGTCGGCCACCCGCTCGCCGGCGGGCGCCTTGCGCTGTGTATCCGTCACGGTGCTCATCCGCGCTCCCAGAAGGCAGGACCGACGGGCTCTGCGAAGTCGCCGAGCGCTTCGAGATTACCCTCGCCGTTCACACCGATCCGCAGCTGCGGAAGCGGGTGGCCGGCCGGGCCGAAGATGACGCGGGCGCCGTCGGACAGGTCGAAGGTGGACTGGTGGCACGGGCAGAGCACGTGGTGCGTCTGCTGCTCGTACAGGCTGATCGGGCAGCCGACGTGGGTGCAGATCTTCGAGAACGCGACGATGCCGTCGTGGGCCCACTCGCGTTCCTTCTTGTCCTTGATGTTGTCCGGCTGGATGCGGACGATCATCAGGGCGGCCTTGGCGATCTGCGTCTGGAAGTCCTCGTCGGACTCCGAGAGACCCTGCGGCATGGCGAACGTGAGCGAACCGACGGCCACGTCCTCAGGACGCAGCGGCTGGTTGGTGTTCATGTTGATGAGCACCTTGCCGCGCGCCCACAGCGTCTTGCGCAGCTTCTTCTCCGGCAGCGGACCGAGGTCGCGCAGCAGCATCACACCGGCGAGCGGCACCATGGCCATGGCGCCGAACATCGTGGTGCGGATCAGCTTGCGGCGGCCGAAGCCGGACTCGGCGGCACCTGCCGCGAAGTCCGCCAGGACCTGCGCCTTGACCTCGGCCGGGGCCTCGATCGGGTGACGGTCGGCCGGCATCTCGACGTCCGACATCAGCGTGCGCGCCCAGTGGACCGCGCCGGCGCCGATCGTGAAGAGCGCCACGCCCAGGGTCAGCCCCAGGGAGAAGTTGAGCGCACTCACGTGCCCGAACGGGAAGACAAAGATGATCTTGTCGACCGGGAAGATCACATAGGACGCGATGAACCCGATCGTCGCCAGCATCGAGAGCGTGAACAGGAAGGCGACCACGCGCTCGGAGCGCTTGGCTGCCCGCTCGTCGATGTCCTGGATACGCGGCTTGTGGGCCGGCAGTCCCGGGTCCGCGAACGGGTCGTCCGCGGGCTCCACCGCGCCGTGCGCGGGCTCCTGCTCACTCGGCAGGTTCTCTTCGGAATTCTCTTGGCTACTCATGACTTCTTGGCCTTAGCGGTGTGGGCCGCGACCCAGATGGCAACTGCGATCAGCGCACCGAGTCCGAAGATCCAGCCGAACAGACCCTCACTGACCGGACCGAGGCCGCCCAGCTTGAGGCCGCCCTCGCTGGCGGAGTTGTCGCCGTTGACGGTCTTGATGTACGCGATGATGTTCTGCTTCTGCTTCTCCGGCATCGTGGTGTCGGGGAAGTTCGGCATGGACTGCGGGCCGGTCTGCATGGCCTCGTAGATGTGCTTGGGGCTCACACCCTCGAGGCTCGGCGCGAACTTGCCGTGCGTCAGGGCGCCGCCCTCGCCGGTGAAGTTGTGGCACTGGGCGCAGTTGGTACGGAAGAGGTCGCCACCGGCCGCGGTGTCGGCGCCCTTGTCGCTGTACTGCTTCGAGGTCGGCTTGATGGGTCCGGCACCGAGGGAGGCCACGTACGCGGCGAGCTGGTCGATCTGCCCCTGCGAGTAGATGACCTTCTTCTTCGGCACCTGCGCGCCGGGCTGCTGGGCGGGCATACGGCCGGTGCCGACCTGGAAGTCCACGGCGGCTGAGCCGACGCCGACCAGGCTGGGGCCGTCGGACGAGCCCTGGCCGCCCATTCCGTGGCAGCTTGCGCAGCCCACGGAGAAGAGCTTCTTGCCCTCACTGATGGCGAGGGACTGGGAGGTGTCGTCGGCCTGCGCCTTGCCCGCGGGAGCGAACGCGGCGTACAGCCCCCCGGTGGCCGCCAGCGCGAGGAGTAGGACGACGACCGCCGCCAACGGGTGGCGTCGTCGTGCGGAGAGCTTTTTCACGGATTACCCCGGTGTCAGGATCTTCTGCGTCGGTGCTTGCTGGATGAGTGGGGCGTCGGGCCCGATTACTTGATCAGGTAGATCGTCGCGAAGAGGCCGATCCACACGACATCGACGAAGTGCCAGTAATAGGACACGACGATGGCTGCGGTCGCCTGCTGGTGCGTGAATCTCTTGGCCGCGTATGTCCTGCCGAGAACGAACAGGAAGGCGATCAGGCCGCCTGTCACATGCAAGCCGTGGAAGCCCGTGGTCAGGTAGAACACCGAGCCGTACGGGTCGGAGGAGAGCGAAAGGCCGTCCTCCTTCACCAGGCTGGTGTACTCGAAGATCTGGCCTCCGATGAAGATCGCACCCATCACGAACGTGATCGAGAACCACGAGCGCAACTTCTTCACATCGCCACGCTCGGCGGCAAAGACGCCGAGCTGGCATGTGAGGGAGGAGAGCACAAGGATCGTGGTGTTCGTCGCCGAGAAAGGAACGTTCAGCGAGGACGCCATATCCTTCCAGTGCTCGGGACCCGTCACCGATCGCAGGGTGAAGTACATCGCGAAGAGGGCCGCGAAGAACATCAGCTCGGAACTCAACCAGATGATGGTTCCGACGCTGGTGAGGTTCGGCCGATTGACCGACGGGTGCGCGTGCCCGGTTTCTACTGTCGTTGCTGTCGCCACGACCGACATTATGTCGGTCGCTTATCCCGCCCTCACCCTGGGGGGTGCTGTTCGGTGTGTCAGCGGCTCGTGTCCAGCTCGAACAGCCCATCGCGAGGCAGTCCGTAACGGTGTTGACGGGGTGTCGGACGGAGTAGCATCCGCGCCAAGGTCCAAGCCCAACGGGCCCCGCGGGCCCCGCAGATCCCGAAGATCCCGAAGACACAGCCGTCACGGAGGAACAATGCAGCCGAGCGCCACGGTCCTGGTCTACAGCGACGACGCGAATACCCGGGAACAGGTACGGCTCGCGGCGGGTCGCAGGCCGGCCGCGGACGTGCCGCCGGTGCAGTACCTGGAGTGCGCGACGCTCGACGCGGTCCTCAGCGCCCTGGACAGGGGCGGGATCGACGCCTGTGTGCTGGACGGCGAGTCGGTCCCCGCGGGCGGTATGGGCGTCTGCCGGCAGATCAAGGACGAGGTGTTCCGCTGCCCGCCCGTGCTCCTGCTGATCGGCCGCCCGCAGGACGCCTGGCTGGCCACCTGGAGCCGCGCGGACGCGGCGGTGACCCTTCCGGTGGAACCGGTGGAGTTCGCGGGCGCACTGGCCGCCCTGGTGCGCGACCGGCTCGCGGCGGGCGCCGTCTCCACGGGGGCCTGACAGGTCCCGGGCAGGGGTCCAGGCCCCTCCCCCGTGGAGAGACGGCGCCGGCTGCGGCTCAGAGCGCAGCGGGCCGCAGCCGGGCCGTCTGCGCGGGTGCCTCCGTGTTCTGCTTTCCGCCCGTCAGCGCGCTGCCCTTGGCCCACTTGGCCCAGGACAGGTTCCAGTCGCCGTAGCCGTTGTCGAACGGGGTCATGGTGTCGCCGTCGCTGCCGACCACCGAGACGATGTCGCCCTGGCGCACGTGGTTGAAGAACCACTCCGCGTTGCCGGTGCTCATGCCGGTGCAGCCGTGGCTGGTGTTGGCGGATCCCTGCGACCCTTCGGACCAGGGCGCGGCGTGCACGTACTCGCCGCTGAGTGTGACCTGTGTCGCGTAGTAGACCGGCAGGTCGTACGAGTCGGAGCTGCCGGCGGCTATCCCGATGCTGGAACTGGTCATCCGGACGAAGTACGTCTTGCCCAGCACGACCTTGACGCCGTTACGGGTGGAGAAGCCGGGTTTGCCGGTCGTCACCGGGATGGTGTTGATCACGTGCCCGTCGCGCTTGACCGTCATCTCGTGCGCCGATGCGTCGGTTATCGCCTCCAGGCGGTCCCCGGTCTTCAGCTTGAGCGGCTTGGCGGTGCCGCCGTAGAGCTTGCCGCTGACCTTTATGCCGTTGAGGTTGGAGTGCACGTTGATCGTGGCGTGCGCGGGCCAGTACTCCTTCGGCCGGTAGTGCAGCGTCTTGCTGTCCACCCAGTACCAGGCGCCCTGGACGGAGGGCACCGAGTCCACCTTCAGGGCCCGCTCGACCTGGGCCCTGGCCGCCTTGTCCTTGACCGGGGCGCTGAGTTGGGCGGTGACGGGCTGGCCGACTCCGTACTCGCCCGCCTTGGGGCCGAAGGTGACGTTCAGCCGGTGGGAGGCGGGGGCGGTGTCGAACTGCATCGTCCGGCTGCCGGGGGCGCCGTCGTCGTCCTCGGTGGCGACGCGGACCGTGTAGTGCACTCCTGCGGCCAGCGGAGCGGTGCTGTGCCACCTGCTGCCGTCGGCGGCGAGTTCACCCGCCAGCTGGCGTCCTGTGCTGTCGGTGGCCGTCACATCGGTGATGCGGCCGTCGTCGTCCTTGGAGGTGACTTCGAGGGGCTTGTCGGGGTCGGCCTTGCCGTCGCTCTTGAGGCCGTTGAAGGATATCGAATCGGCCGCGTTGAACGGCGGGGCCGAGAGCGGATTCTTGCCGGAACTGCCGCACGCGGTCGCCGCTGCCCCAAGGGACACGACCAGCAGCGTGCAGCTCAGGACCGTACGGATTCGAGGTGCATGGCTCATATGCACACGTTAAGAAGATCGCCCGGTAACGGCACGCCGGATGACTGCAAATGAGGAGGCCCGGACACCTGATCGGCGTCCGGGCCTCCCCGTTCGGTCCAGCGGTGGGGCGCAGCCCCTACTGGTTCTGGTTCTCTCCGCGGTAGAACTCGAAGACCCAGCCCCAGAGGCCGACCACGACGAGCGGTGCCGAGAAGTACAGCAGCCACCAGCCCATGGCGATGGCGAGGAAGGCGAGCGCGCCGCCGATGGCGAGCGAGATCGGCTGCCAGCTGTGCGGGGCGAAGAAGCCCACCTCACCGGCGTCGTCCGCGACGTCGGCCTCCTTGTTGTCCATCGCGCCGGCGTCGATCCGCCTGGCCGTGAAGGCCAGGTAGAAGCCGATCATGATGCTCAGCCCGAAGGCCATGAAGAGGGCCGTCGTTCCGGCTGCCTCCTTCGACCACACGCCGTAGACGACCGCCACGGCGAGGATGAAGACGGCCAGCCAGATGAACATCTTGCCTTGGACCTTCACTTGCCTGCCTCCTTGCCACCGGACAGGACCTTGTCACCGGCGCCGTGGTTCTCGAGCTGGTCGAGAGCCGCGATCTCCGGGTGGTGCAGGTCGAACGCCGGGGATTCGGAGCGGATCCTCGGGAGGGTCGTGAAGTTGTGCCGGGGCGGCGGGCAGGAGGTCGCCCATTCGAGCGAGCGGCCGTAGCCCCACGGGTCGTCGACCTCGACCTTCTTGCCGTACTTGGCGGTCTTCCAGACGTTGTAGAAGAACGGCAGGATCGACAGGCCCAGCAGGAAGGAGCTGATGGTCGAGATGGTGTTCAGCGTGGTGAAGCCGTCAGCGGCGAGGTAGTCCGCGTACCGCCGCGGCATGCCCTCGACACCCAGCCAGTGCTGCACCAGGAACGTGCCGTGGAAGCCCACGAACAGCGTCCAGAAGGTGATCTTGCCGAGCCGCTCGTCCAGCATCTTGCCGGTGAACTTCGGCCACCAGAAGTGGAATCCGGAGAACATCGCGAAGACCACCGTGCCGAAGATGACGTAGTGGAAGTGCGCGACCACGAAGTACGAGTCGGAGACGTGGAAGTCCATCGGGGGCGAGGCCAGGATGACGCCGGTCAGACCACCGAAGGTGAAGGTGATCAGGAAGCCGACGGCCCAGAGCATCGGTGTCTCGAAGGACAGCGACCCCTTCCACATCGTGCCGATCCAGTTGAAGAACTTCACACCGGTCGGCACCGCGATGAGGAAGGTCATGAAGGAGAAGAACGGCAGGAGCACACCGCCCGTGACGTACATGTGGTGGGCCCACACCGTCACGGAGAGGCCGGCGATGGAAATCGTCGCCGCGACCAGGCCGATGTATCCGAACATCGGCTTTCTGGAGAACACTGGAATCACTTCGGAAATAATTCCGAAGAATGGCAACGCGATGATGTACACCTCTGGATGGCCGAAGAACCAGAAGAGGTGTTGCCATAGGAGCGCGCCGCCATTTGACGCATCGAATACATGAGCGCCGAACTTGCGGTCCGCCTCCAGCGCGAAGAGTGCGGCGGCGAGGACCGGGAAGGCCAGCAGGACCAGCACACCGGTCAGCAGGACGTTCCACACGAAGATCGGCATACGGAACATCGTCATGCCAGGGGCGCGCATGCAGATGATCGTGGTGATGAAGTTGACCGAGCCGAGGATCGTGCCGAAGCCGGAGAAGGCCAGACCCATGATCCACATGTCGGCGCCGACGCCCGGTGACCGGACGGCGTCCGACAGCGGGGAGTAGGCGAACCAGCCGAAGTCGGCCGCGCCCTGCGGGGTGATGAAGCCACCGACCGCGATGAGCGAGCCGAAGAGGTACAGCCAGTACGCGAACATGTTCAGCCGCGGGAACGCCACATCGGGCGCCCCGATCTGCAGCGGCATGATCCAGTTCGCGAATCCGGCGAAGAGCGGCGTCGCGAACATCAGCAGCATGATCGTGCCGTGCATCGTGAACGCCTGGTTGAACTGCTCGTTCGACACGATCTGCGTACCCGGACGGGCCAGCTCGGCGCGCATGACGAGCGCCAGCACACCGCCGATGCAGAAGAAGGCGAACGATGTGACCAGATACATCGTGCCGATCGTCTTGTGATCAGTGGTGGTCATCCACTTGATGACGATGTTTCCCGGCTCTTTGCGCCGTACCGGCAGCTCGCTCTCGTAGGAGTCGTCTGCTGCGGCGGCACCCTGAGGTTCGTTGAGGATGCTCACAGGTTGTTCGTCTCCGCGTTCTTGGCGTGGCCAGTCTGCGCGATCCCGGCGGGGATGTAGCCGTTCTGGTGCTTGGCCGCCAGATCCTTGAGGTGCTGCTTGTAGCGCTCCGGGGAGACGACCTTCACATTGAAGAGCATCCGGGAGTGGTCTACGCCGCACAGCTCAGCGCACTTGCCCAGGAAGGTGCCTTCCTGGTTGGGGGTCACCTCGAAGGAGTTGGTGTGGCCCGGAACGACGTCCATCTTCATGAGGAACGGCACCACCCAGAAGTCATGGATGACGTCGCGCGACGTGAGAACGAAGCGGACCTTCTCGCCCTTGGGGAGCCAGAGGGTCGGCCCCGGGTTGCCGGTCTGCGGGTTCCGGGAGGCCGGCGTGCCGACGTCGTAGACGCCTTCGGCTCCCTTGGGGAATTCCTTGGTGAAGCGGTCCGGGATATCGGACAGCTCTGTGGTCTTCGCCGCGTTGCCCGTGGACGGGTTGCCGTCCACGTCCTCCACGTAGTTGAAGCCCCAGCTCCACTGGAAGCCGACCACGTTGATGGTGTGGGCGGGCTTCGAGGAGAGGGTGAGGAGCTTCGACTCATCGCGCGCGGTGAAGTAGAAGAGCACCGAGACGATGATCAGAGGAACCACGGTGTACAACGCCTCGATCGGCATGTTGTACCGGGTCTGCGGAGGTACCTCCACCTTGGTCCGGCTACGCCGGTGGAAGATGACACTCCAGATGATCAGCCCCCACACCAGCACGCCCGTGGCGAGCGCTGCCGCCCACGAGCCCTGCCAGAGGGAGAGGATCCGAGGTGCCTCTTCCGTTACCGGGGTGGGCATACCAAGGCGGGGGAAATCCTTGTACGAGCAACCGGTAGCGGTCACAAGGATCAGGCCCGCAGTCAGCACCTGCGGCAGCTTCCGCCGCATCGGGCGCCGCGACGAGCGGTCGGAGCCGTTGGGACTCACGTAGCGCCTTCCCGAGAGTCTCGCCCGTGCGGCCGGCTGCGGCCGCATCGAGGTCGGTCGCCGGTCCTGCTCCGGGCAGGGGTTTGGATGTTTATGCGGACCAAACCCTACTGGAGGCCATTTGGGGCCGCGCGGGGAGGGTGCCCAACGCGCCGTCCGACACCCCGAAGGGGTGGAATCCCGGCTTCCGGCCGGGATCTGACGAACCCTCCCCGCCGGGGCCGCCCGGGCCGCCGACCACCGGCGGCTAGCGTGGCCGCCGTGTCCTACTTCGATGCCGCCTCCTCCGCACCCCTGCACCCCGTCGCACGTCAGGCCCTGCAAGCCTCCCTTGACGAGGGCTGGGCCGACCCGGCCCGGCTGTACCGGGAGGGGAGGCGGGCGCGGCTGCTGCTCGACGCGGCTCGCGAGGCCGCGGCCGACGCGGTCGGGTGCCGCCCGGACGAGCTCGTGTTCACCTCGTCCGGCACCCGTGCGGTGCACTCCGGAATTGCCGGAGCACTTTCTGGCCGTCGGCGTGTCGGCGGCCATCTGGTGGTGTCATCGGTCGAACACTCTTCGGTCCTCCATTCGGCCGCGGCCCATGAGGCGGGGGGCGGTTCGGTGACCGAGGTGCCGGTCGGGCGGACCGGAGCGGTGGACGCCGGGGTGTACGCGGCCGCGCTGACCCCGGGGACCGCGCTGGCCTGTCTGCAGTCCGCCAACCACGAGACCGGCACCGTGCAGCCGGTGGCCGAAGCCGCCGCCGCGTGCCGGGGCGCCGGGGTGCCGCTGCTGGTGGACGCCGCCCAGTCGCTGGGGTGGGGGCCGGTCGACGGGGACTGGTCGCTGCTCACCGCCAGCGCCCACAAGTGGGGCGGGCCCGCCGGGGTGGGGCTGCTCGCCGTACGGAAGGGTGTGAGGTTCGTCCCTCAAGGCCCGGCGGACGAACGGGAGTCAGGGCGTGCGGCCGGTTTCGAGAACGTACCGGCGATCGTGGCCGCCGCGGCCTCGCTGCGGGCCGTACGGGCCGAGGCCGCGGCCGAGGGGGCGCGGCTGCGCGGTCTGGTGGACCGGATCAGGGCCTCGGTGGGCGAGCTGGTGCCTGATGTCGAGGTGGTCGGCGACCCGGTGCGGCGGCTGCCGCATCTGGTGACGTTCTCATGTCTCTATGTCGACGGGGAGACTCTGCTGCACGAGTTGGATGTGGCCGGTTTCTCCGTGTCATCCGGTTCGTCCTGCACCAGCAGCACGCTGACGCCCAGTCATGTGCTGCGGGCGATGGGGGTGCTCTCGGAGGGCAACGTCCGCGTGTCGCTGCCGCTCGGCACGGCGGAGGCGGAGGTCGACCGGTTCCTGGAGGTGCTGCCCGGGGTGGTCGGCTCCGTACGGGAACGGCTGGGCGCGGGGACCGGCCAGGTGGCGGCGGGCCGGGGCCGGGAGGCAGAGGCAGGCACGGGCGCGGAGCCCGAGGGGGCGACGGCGGCGGAGCCCGCGGCCCCCGGTTCCGCGGCGGAGCTCGTCGTGGACGCGCTCGGCAAGCGGTGCCCCGTCCCGGTGATCGAGCTGGCCAAGGTGATCGGTGATGTGCCGGTGGGCGGGGTGGTGACGGTGCTCTCGGACGACGAGGCCGCCCGCCTCGACGTACCGGCGTGGTGCGAGATGCGGGGGCAGGGGTACGAGGGGGCGCACCCGGTCGACGGGGGTACCGCCTTCCGGGTGCGCCGCGTGTCGTGATCCGGTCCGCCGGGGTGCCCCGGTGCGGCCGGGGCCGGGCTGCTCGACGTGGCCGGCGAAGTGGCCGGCGGGCTACTTGAGGTGGCTCTGGACTTCTTCCGCCGCGTCGTGGCCGTACGCCTTGGTGAAGCGGTCCATGAAGTTGGCGCGGCGCAGGGTGTACTCCTGCGTACCCAGCGTCTCGATCACCAGCGTGGCCAGCATGCAGCCGACCTGTGCCGCGCGCTCCAGGCTCACGCCCCACGCGAGCCCGGACAGGAAGCCCGCGCGGAACGCGTCGCCCACGCCGGTCGGGTCGACCTTCGCCTCTTCCTCGGCACAGCCGACGACGATCGGGGCGCCGCCCTTGGTGTCGATCCGGACGCCCCGGGCGCCGAGGGTGGTGACGCGGTGGCCGACCCGGTCGAGGATCTCGTCCTCGGTCCAGCCGGTCTTGGACTCGATGAGCCCCTTCTCGTACTCGTTGGAGAAGAGGTACGTCGCGCCGGTGAGCAGCGTACGGATGTCCGCTCCGGTCATCCGGGCGATCTGCTGCGAGAAGTCGGCCGCGAACGGGATCGAACGGGTGCGGCACTCCTCCGTGTGGCGGAGCATCGCCTCGGGGTCGTCGGCGCCGATCAGCACCAGGTCGAGCCCGCCGACGCGCTCGGCGACCGACTGGAGCTCGATCTGGCGGGCCTCGCTCATCGCACCCGTGTAGAACGAGCCGATCTGGTTGTGGTCGGCGTCCGTGGTGCACACGAAGCGGGCGGTGTGCAGGACCTCGGAGATCCGGACCGATCCGGTGTCCACACCGTGCCGGTCGAGCCAGGCGCGGTACTCGTCGAAGTCCGAACCCGCCGCGCCGACCAGGATCGGGGCCGTGCCGAGCTGGCCCATTCCGAAGCAGATGTTGGCGCCGACGCCTCCGCGCCGTACGTCGAGGGTGTCGACCAGGAAGGAGAGGGAGACCGTGTGGAGCTGATCGGCGACCAGCTGGTCGGCGAAGCGGCCGGGGAAGGTCATGAGGTGGTCGGTGGCGATGGAGCCGGTGACTGCGATGCGCACGGCGAGGACTCCTGCGGAGGAGGGAGGTTGACACCTCACGCTACCGGTTCGTATCCCCCGGCTCGAAGGGAGGAAACTACCCGATAGTAGAGCTTTCTTCGCAGGGTGGCCGTGCCTACGGTGGCGTTATGCCGAACTCCACCGCGCCTTACCCCGCAGCCCCGTCCGACTCCGGAGCCGACCTGACCGACCTGCGCGGGGACTGCGCGCGCATGGCCCCGCACTGGGTGGTGCCCGTGGGGCCCGCGCCCGTTCCCGTACCCCCGTCCCTGATCCACGGGGTCACGGTGCCGACCGCTTCCGCCCGGCTGATCGACGGCATGTCCGAGTACGGGGACTGAGCGGCTTCACCCGAACGGCCCAAGGGCGGCCAGGAAGCCCCGGCCCGGCCGCCCGAGGGAACCGTGCGCTCCCCCGCCCCGTCCCATCCGCGTTCCCCCGCACGGGGGATCGGCCACACGCCAGTGGACGGCAGCGGAGTCGAAGGAGCATGCGGTGAGCAGCGAGCGACCCGAGCACGACACGGCACGTCCCCGCAGGCGGCGGTCCCCCGCCGTCGTCACCTCGGTAGCGGCAGCGGTGCTGCTGGCGGGAGGCGGCGGAGCCTACTGGGCGGCGACCGCGGCGGGCCATGACAACGGAGGCGCGGAGACCAGCGGCGCTCCCGGCGGCGGCGCCACCGACCCTCCGCCCCTCGCGCTCGACCAGGCGGCGCAGAGCAGCGGCCCCCCGGGCATCGCGCCGGGCGAGCCCGACCCGCGAGGCCCCGTCTACCGCTCCGACGGGACCTTCCCGGCCCCGCCGAAGACCGCCCCGGTGTACCGCGCCGACGGCACCGTCAGCGCCGCCGACGTGGCGCGGCTGGCCGGCGCACTCGGGGTAGCGGGCACACCGCGGCTCGTGGGCACGGACTGGAAGGTGGGCGCGGCCAAGGACGGTTCGGGCCCGCTGCTGCAGGTCCCCAGGCAGGCCCCCGGCAGCTGGACGTTCACCCGGTACGGCAGCGGCGGCACCGACGACTGCCCGCGCGGGAAGAGCTGCGCCACCGGCGGTTCGGCTCAGGACGGCGGTGGGAAGGCGGTGAGCGAGCAGGCGGCGAAGGCCGCGGCCGCCCCCGTACTGAAGGCGCTGGGCGAGAGTGACGCGAAGCTCGACGCGGGCCGGGTGCTGGGTTCGGTGCGGGTGGTGAACGCCGATCCGAAGGTGGGCGGGCTGCCCACGTACGGCTGGACGACCGGGCTGCGGATCGGTGCGGACGGCCGGCTGAGCGGCGGCAGCGGCCCGTCGAAGGCGCCCGTCAAGGGCCCGGCGTATCCGCTGATCAGCGCGGCCGACGCGCTGAAGCGGCTGAACACGCCCGGATCCGGGTCCCCGGGCACCGGGGCCGGGGGCTGCGCGACGATGGAGCCGCTCACCGGGCACGCGGCCACCACCGGCACGAGCCCCGCAGGCGGCACGAGCGCTCCGCCCTCGGCGCCCTGCACACCGCCGTCGTCATCAGTACAGCCGCCGTCATCGCCGTCGAAGGCTCCGGGAGCCGTGCAGGCGGTGACCGTGAGCCATGCGGAGCTGGGGCTTGCGGTGCGACTGGCCGGGGGGCGGCAGATCCTCGTGCCGTCCTGGCTGTTCGAGACGCGGCCCGAGGGGAAGGCCGCTCCCCGCACGGTCACCGAGCCTGCGGTGCCGGACCGCTATCTGGCCAGGCCGACGCCGCCCGGGAACGTCAACCGCCCCGGCGGCTCGGACCAGACCCTGACGGCGTACCGCGTCGACGGACGGGCCCTGACCCTGCGCTTCACGGGGCGGATGTGCGGCAAGTACGGCGTCCACACGACCGAGAGCCGGAGCACGGTACGGGTGGCGCTGAGCGCGCCGGTCCGTAAGCCCGGGACCGTCTGCCCCGACATCATCGGGCCGGTGACCCAGAAGGTGCAGCTGGACCAGCCGCTGGGGAGCCGGCGGGTCGTGAACGCGGCGAACGGTGATCCCGTACCGCAGATGTGAGCCGGGCCCGGAGAGGCCGGGACCGGCAGAGGTGAGACGACAGCGGCGGCGGCCCCGGATGTCCGGGACCGCCGCCGCTGGGCGCCTGCCTTTGTCGGGAAAGGCTCAGCTGAACGAGTCGCCGCAGGCGCAGGAGCCGGTGGCGTTCGGGTTGTCGATGGTGAAGCCCTGCTTCTCGATGGTGTCGACGAAGTCGACGGAGGCGCCGCCCAGGTACGGGGCGCTCATCCGGTCGGTGACGACCTTGACTCCGCCGAAGTCCTTGACCACATCGCCGTCGAGCGAACGCTCGTCGAAGAAGAGCTGATAGCGGAGGCCGGAGCAGCCGCCGGGCTGGACAGCCACGCGGAGCGCGAGGTCGTCACGGCCTTCCTGGTCGAGCAGGGCCTTGACCTTGGACGCGGCGGCGTCGGACAGGAGGATGCCGTCGCTCACCGTGGTCTTCTCGTCCGATACGGACATCTGCTTCACTCCCGGGATGGGGTCTCCCCGCCGAGGCAGGGGAAGTACGGACTGCTTGCCGACCGTTGCAACCGGCAGGGCCACGGATTCATTCCGGGCCTGGCGCTTCTCTTTGCCCCTTCATGCTCGCACACCCCTCGGTCCACGTCACAGAACCGGACCTCCAGGGATACGTCACATTGACGAGATTGGCATCGTCAATGTGACGTGAAGCGGCTATGATAGATAGCGTCATTTAGACGAGAAGGCCCCGGTGTCAGCACCGGCTCCACCGGAGCGGCACAAGCCGCACGTATTTCTTGAGAAGAAAGGGTGCGTGTCGTGACCACCGCCCAGCCCCGTCAGGATCTCGATGTCCAGCCATCGCCGCTCGCGCTGCTGCTGCTCGGCCGTGAGGCCGACCCGAAGAGCGAGCGCGGCGTGGAGTGCCCCGGCGACCTGCCCGCCCCGTCCGACCCGGACCTGGTGGAGCGCGCCCGCGCGGCCAAGGAGAAGCTCGGGGACAAGGTCTTCGTGCTCGGCCACCACTACCAGCGCGACGAGGTCATCCAGTTCGCCGACGTGACCGGCGACTCCTTCAAGCTCGCCCGCGACGCCGCCGCCAGGCCGGAGGCCGAGTACATCGTCTTCTGCGGTGTGCACTTCATGGCCGAGTCGGCGGACATCCTGACCACCGACGACCAGAAGGTCGTGCTCCCCGACCTGGCCGCGGGCTGCTCGATGGCCGACATGGCGACCGCCGAACAGGTCGCCGAGTGCTGGGACGTACTGACCGACGCAGGCGTCGCCGACCGCGTCGTACCCGTCTCGTACATGAACTCGTCCGCCGACATCAAGGCGTTCACCGGCCGGCACGGCGGCACGATCTGCACGTCGTCGAACGCGAAGCGCGCCCTGGAGTGGGCCTTCGACCAGGGCGAGCAGGTCCTCTTCCTCCCCGACCAGCACCTGGGCCGCAACACCGCGGTACGTGACCTGGGGATGTCGCTGGACGACTGCGTCCTCTACAACCCGCACAAGCCGAACGGCGGCCTCACCACCGAGCAGCTGCGCGGCGCGAAGATGATCCTGTGGCGCGGGCACTGCTCGGTGCACGGGCGGTTCTCGCTGGACTCGGTGAACGACGTCCGCGAGCGGATCCCCGGCGTACGGGTGCTGGTCCACCCCGAGTGCAAGCACGAGGTCGTCTCGGCCGCGGACGAGGTGGGCTCGACCGAGTACATCATCAAGGCGCTCGACGCGGCACCCGCCGGTTCGAAGTGGGCGATCGGGACCGAGCTCAACCTGGTGCGCAGGGTGGCCGACGCGCACCCGGACAAGGAGATCGTCTTCCTCGACAAGACGGTGTGCTTCTGCTCGACCATGAACCGGATCGATCTGCCGCATCTGGTCTGGACGCTGGAGTCGCTCGCCGCAGGCAACACGGTGAACCGGATCGAGGTCGACCCCGAGACCGAGAAGTACGCGAAGCTGGCGCTGGAGCGGATGCTGGCGCTGCCGTAGGGGTGCAGGACCACGAAGGGCCTGTCCCGCACACTCGTGCGGGACAGGCCCTTCGTCATGCCAGGCGGGTCAGACGTTCGCCGGCTCCGGCTCGTCCGACGACGAGTCGGCGCCCGACGGGCCCGACGGGGCCGCGCCGCCCGACTTCTTCTCGCGCTTCGCCGCCTTCTTCGCCGCGCGGCGCTCCTTGCGGAGCTCCACCAGCGCGTAGAGCGTCGGCACGAGCAGCAGCGTCAGCAGCGTCGAGGTGATCAGACCACCGATCACCACCACCGCGAGCGGCTGCGAGATGAAGCCGCCCTCGCCGGTGACGCCGAGCGCCATCGGGAGCAGCGCGAAGATCGTCGCCAGTGCGGTCATCAGGATCGGCCGCAGACGGTGCCTGCCGCCCTCCACGACCGCCTCGACCACGCCGAGACCCCGCGAGCGGTACTGGTTGATCAGGTCGATCAGCACGATCGCGTTGGTGACCACGATGCCGATGAGCATCAGCATGCCGATCATCG
The DNA here is from genome assembly GCF_010548145.1 of Streptomyces sp. SID10853. Classification (GTDB taxonomy): domain Bacteria; phylum Actinomycetota; class Actinomycetes; order Streptomycetales; family Streptomycetaceae; genus Streptomyces. The sequence continues at coordinate 9,092 of NZ_JAAGLN010000068.1, read as the reverse complement.
CCGGGACACCCATCGGGGTGCCGGTGACGAGCAGCAGACCGATGGCGCCGGTGGCCGCGAACGGGATCGAGACCAGCAGGATCAGCGGCTGGACCAGCGAACGGAACGTCGCCACCAGGAGCATGAAGACGATCGCGATGGCGGCCAGCATGGCCAGCGCCAGGTTCTTGAACGCGTCGCTCTGGTCGGACGAGACCCCGCCGATCTCGACGGTGGCACCGCTGGGCAGCGCCTTCTTGACCTCGTTGATCTTGGACTGGAGCGCGGTGGTGACCGCGCCCGTGTTGTCACCGGTCGGCTTCGCCGTGATCGTCGCGGCGCGCGCGCCGTCGATACGGGTCATCGAGACCGGTCCCGGGACCAGCTTGACCGTGGCGATGTCGCCGAGCTTGACCGCCCCGAGGCTGAGGTTCTTCAGCTGGGCGAGGGTGGTGGCCGGCTGCGCCGACTTCACGACGACGTCCCGCTCGGTGTCGTCCAGGATCATCTTGCCCGACGTGGTGCCCTGGACGGCCTGGCCGACGGCCGCGCCCAGCGTCGTCTCGTTGAACCCGGCGGCGGCCGCCTTGTCGTTGGACTTCACGGAGATCCGCGGCACGCTCTGCGACAGGTCGCTCTGTACGTCCTTGACGTGGTCGAGCCCGGCCACCGCGGCCCGCACCTGGTCGGACGCCTTCTTGAGGGTGTCGCCGTCGCCGGCCTTGACCACGACGCTGAGGTCCTGGTCGCCGAAGCCGCCGCCGCTGCCGACACTGGCGTCGCCGATGCCGTGCAGCTTGGCCAGGCCCGACTCGATACGGTCCTGGGTCCTGTCGTAGTCCGAGGCGTTCTTCAGGGTCACCTGGTACGAAGCCTGGTTGGCTCCCGTACTGCCGCCGAAGGCAGCGGCGAAGCCGGATGAGCCGACCGTGACCTGGTAGTCCTTGATCGTGTCGATGCCGTCGAGCACCTTCTCGACCTTCTTGGCCGCGGTGTCGGCGGCCTGCAGGCTGGTGCCCGGGTCGAGCTTCTGGGTGAGCGACAGGGTGTCCTGGTCGCCCTGGTCGAAGAAGTTGGTCTTGAGCAGCGGGGCCATGCCGAAGGTGGCGACGAGCACCACGGCCGCGATGACCAGGCTGGTGATACGGCGCCCGGTCGCGAAGCGGAGCACCGGGACGTAGAAGCGCTGCAGACGGCTGCGCTCCTCCTTCTCCTCGGCCCTGCGGCGCAGCTCCTCCGGGTCGACGCCAGCGGAGCCCTTGGGGGCGCGCAGGAACCAGTACGAGAAGACCGGGACCACCGTCAGCGAGACCAGCAGCGAGGCGAGCAGCGCCGCGGTGACCGTGATGGAGAACGAGCCGAAGAGCTGGCCCACCATGCCGCCGACGAGGCCGATCGGCAGGAAGACGGCCACGGTCGTCAGAGTGGAGGAGGTGACCGCGCCCGCGACCTCACGGACGGCGCTGATGATGGCCGTCTGCCGTTCCTCGCCGTAGCTCAGATGCCGCTTGATGTTCTCCAGGACGACGATCGAGTCGTCGACCACCCGGCCGATCGCGATGGTCAGCGCGCCGAGGGTGAGCATGTTGAGCGAGAGGTCACGGGTCCACAGCACGATCAGCGCCAGCAGCACCGACAGCGGGATGGAGAGCGCGGTGACCAGGGTGGAGCGGAGCGATGCCAGGAAGACCAGGATGACGATCACGGCGAAGAGCAGGCCGAGGGCGCCCTCGGTGGTGAGGCCGGAGATCGACTTCGAGACGGACGGGCCCTGGTCGAAGACGACCGTCAGATCGCTGTGGGAGCCGAGGGTCCTGCGCAGCTCCGGGAGCTTGTCCTTGACCGCGTCGGAGATGGCGACGGCGCTGCCGTCCTGGTCCATCGTGATCGACAGGGAGAGGCTGGGCTTTCCGTCGGTGCGGGTGATCGAGTCCGCTGCCGCGGGCCGCTGGGCGACCTTGGCGATGTCACCGAGGCGGACCGGCTTCGGGGGCCGGCCGCCCGCGGACGCCCCGCCCGGTGCGGCCTGGCCGGTGACGCGCAGGTCCTCGAGCTGCTTCAGCGAGGTGTAGCCGCCGCCGACCTGGACCGTGCGGCTCTTGCCGTCCTCGGAGAACGAGCCGGCCGGGAGCGTGACGCCGCCCGCCTGGAGCGCCTGGCTGAGCGTCGCCGCGTTCAGTCCCGCGGCGGCCAGCTTCTTGGTGTCGGGGGTGACGGTGACCTGGAGGTCCCGTACGCCGTCGACGCTGACCTGGCCGACGCCGTCGATGTTCTGCAGGACCGGGACGACCGAGCGGTCGAGCTGGTCGGAGAGCGCCTGCTGGTCCTTGTCGGAGGTGACGGCGAGGACGACGGTCGGGATGTCGTCGGTCGAACCGGCGACGACCTGCGGGTCGACCGAGTCGGGGATCTTCACCCGCGCCCGGTTCACGGCCTGCTGGACATCGGCGACGAGCTGCTTGGTGCCGTTGCCGTAGTCGAACTGGGCCATGATCACGGCGTTGCCCTCGCTCGCCGTGGAGTTCACACCCTTGATGCCGTCGACGGACTTGATGCTGTCCTCGAGCGGCTCGACGACCTGCTTCTCGACCACGTCGGGGGACGCGCCCTGGTACGGGGCGAGAACCGACACCATCGGAAGTTCGATGGTGGGCAGCAGCTGCTGCTTGAGCTGCGGTATCGCGATCGCACCGAAGACGACGGCGACGATCGATATCAGCCCGATCAGGGCCCGTTGCGCGAGGCTGAATCTGGACAGCCAGGACATGGGGTCTCTCTTCTGTGGCGTGCGAGGCAGGTGGAGCCGAAGGACGAAGGGGCATGTGGCCCACCCCTACCCTCAGCCATCCCGCAGGCCGGATTCGTCGCTCCCAGGTCTCCTACTTATGCGGCGCATACAGCAGGTGGAGTAGGCCGCCGCTACGCCCTCGGGTGGACCAGGCCCGATTCGTAGGCGATTACCACCAATTGGGCCCGGTCCCGGGCCCCGAGCTTCGCCATCGCCCGGTTCACATGCGTCTTGACGGTGAGCGGGCTGACGGCCAGCCGCTCGGCGATCTCGTCGTTGGAGTGGCCGCCGCCGACCTGGACGAGGACCTCCCGCTCGCGGACGGTGAGGGCGGCCAGCCGTCCCGCGTACTCCTGCGGGGCCGAACCGTCCGAGCTGCCGCCCTGGGCGAGGAAGCGCGCGATGAGGCCCTTGGTGGCCACCGGGGAGAGCAGCGCGTCCCCGGCCGCCGCGATCCGGATCGCGTTGAGCAGCTCGTCGGGCTCCGCGCCCTTGCCGAGGAACCCGGACGCGCCGGCCCGCAGGGACTGGACCACGTACTCGTCCACCTCGAAGGTCGTGAGCATCACCACGTGTACCGCGGCCAGTCCGGGGTCGGTGCTGATCATGCGGGTGGCGGCGAGGCCGTCCGTGCCGGGCATCCGGATGTCCATCAGGACGACGTCGGGCGCCTCCGAGCGGGCGAGTGCCACCGCCTGCGCGCCGTCGGCCGCCTCTCCGACGACCTCCATGTCGGGCTCCGAGTCCACCAGCACCCGGAACGCGCTGCGCAGCAGCGTCTGGTCGTCTGCCAGCAACACCCTGATCGTCATACGTCCTCCCCCGCTCCGGCCGTGACCGGCAGTATCGCCTGTACGCGGAAGCCGCCGCCGTAGCGGGGGCCCGCCGAGCAGGACCCGCGCAGCGCGGCCGCCCTTTCGCGCATCCCGATCAGACCGTGTCCGCCGCCGTCCGCCGCCGTGCCGCGCCCGGCGCTCTCCGGACCTGCCGGCCCGGCTGGTCCGTCCGCCCCGTCCGGTCCTGGCCGGCCGCCGGCGCCGTCGTCCAGGACGGTGACCTCCACGGCCGGGCCCACCCGGACCACGCTGACCTCGGCCCGCGCACCGGGCCCCGCGTGCTTGCGCACATTGGTCAGCGCCTCCTGGATGATCCGGTACGCGGCCAGGTCGACGGCCGCGGGCATGGCGGTCAGCTCGTGGGCGCAGGCGACATCGACGGGCAGTCCCGCGTTACGGAAGGTGTCGACCAGCTCGTCGAGCACCGCGAGCCCCGGCGCGGGTTCGGTGGGTGCCTCGGGGTCGCCCGACTGGCGCAGCAGGCCGACGGTGGCGCGCAGTTCGTTCAGCGCGGAGCGGCTGGCCTCGCGTACGTGGGCGAGCGCTTCCTTGGCCTGGTCGGGGCGCTTGTCCATGACATGGGCCGCCACCCCGGCCTGGACGTTGACCAGGGCGATGTGGTGGGCGACGACATCGTGGAGGTCGCGGGCGATCCGCAGCCGCTCCTCGGCGACCCGGCGCCCGGCCTCCTCCTCACGGGTGCGCTCCGCCCGCTCGGCGCGCTCCCGGATGGCGTCGACGAACGCACGGCGGCTGCGTACGGCGTCGCCCGCGGCGGAGGCCATTCCGGTCCAGGCGAAGATGCCGAGGTTCTCCTGCGAGTACCAGGAGGTCCGGCTGAAACACATCGCCGAAGCCGTCAGTACGGCCATGGTCAGCAGCCCGACCCGCCAGGTGGTGGGGCGGTCGGTGCGGGAGGCGACGGTGTAGAGCGCGATGACCGCGCTCATCGCCACCGGCGCGGGCGGCTCCCCGGCGACCAGCTCCACCAGGGTGACCGCGCCGGTCACCGCGAGCACCGGCATCGGGCTGCGCCGCCGCAGCACCAGGGCGGCCGCGCCGACGACCATCAGGACGACGCTGCGCAGCTCCGGGCTTCGGGTGCCGAAGGTCGGGCCGCCGGGGCCGCCGGTGTCGGCGAAGGAGCCGGTGATCATGCAGACGAGCACGGCCAGCGCCAGCACGGCGTCGAGCGCCATCGGGTGGGCGCGCAGCCACCCGCTCGCCCGAGCGTAGCGGGTGGCGGCTTTCGACGAGGGGGTCACGTCCAGCAACGGTACGGCGTGCACCGGCACGGCCCGGACGGGTCACGGTGTGGGCCCGGAACCGGTTACGGCACGGGGCCGGTCACGGTGTGGGCCCGGACCGGTTACGGCACGGGCCCGGACCGGATACGGCACTCTCAGCCGGGGGCCGGTCTCAGCCGGGGATCAGGCCGTCGTCGTTGAGCATGTCCCTGACGTCCGCCAACGTCGCGTCGGCGGGCGGCAGGATCAGCTCGGACGGGGCCAGGGAGTCGTCCGGGAGGGGTGTGCCCAGCTCCCGGACCTTGTCCAGCAGGGCGTGGAGTGTGCGACGGAAGCCTGCTTCGTCGCCGCCCTGCACCTCGACGAGCAGCTCGTCGTCCAGCTTGTTGAGCTCCGTGAGGTGGCTGTCGGCCAGCTCCATCTGGCCTTCACCCATGACCCGTACGATCATGACGCGTCCCTACTGCTTGTCCAGATTCGGATGGGGCCTGTCCTGCGGCTCACTGCCTTCGATGGCCTGCTGGGACCCGGAGGACCCGCCGGCCAGCTCGGCCTTCATACGCTGCAGCTCCAGCTCCACATCCGTACCACCGGAGATCCGGTCCAGCTCGGCGGAGATGTCGTCCTTGCCCATCCCGGACTGGTCGTCGAGGGCGCCCGACGCGAGCAGCTCGTCGATCGCGCCCGCCCTGGCCTGCAGCTGGGCCGTCTTGTCCTCGGCCCGTGCGATGGCCTGGCCGACGTCGCCCATCTCCTCGGAAATACCCGAGAAGGACTCGGCGATCCGGGTCTGCGCCTGGGCCGCCGTGTAGGTGGCCTTGATGGTCTCCTTCTTCGTACGGAAGGCATCGACCTTGGCCTGCAGACGCTGGGCGGCGAGCGTGAGCTTCTCCTCCTCGCCCTGCAGCGTCTGGTGCTGCGTCTCCAGGTCCGTGACCTGCTGCTGCAGCGCGGCACGGCGCGACAGCGCCTCCCTGGCCAGGTCCTCACGGCCCAGCGCGAGGGCCTTGCGTCCCTGGTCCTCCAGCTTGGTGGACTGTCCCTGCAGCTGGTTCAGCTGCAGTTCGAGACGCTTGCGCGAGGTGGCCACGTCGGCGACCCCGCGGCGTACCTTCTGAAGCAGCTCAAGCTGCTTCTGGTACGAGTAATCGAGGGTCTCGCGCGGATCCTCGGCCCGGTCCAGGGCCTTGTTGGCCTTCGCGCGGAAGATCATTCCCATACGCTTCATGACACCGCTCATGGGCTTCGCGCGCCCCCTTCTGACGGACTTCAGCTCCAGCACTTGAACCCACACTACGGGGCCTGCATCCATTACCGCACTGTTCGGGAGCGGATGCGCTCCTCCTCCAGGACGAGCCTGGGTGATCGTGCTCCCGCGCAGGGAGTAGAAGCGCATCGGGGAAAGCCCCCGGACGACCGGCGGAAACGGCGCCGGCGGGCGGCAGCCCCGGCAGACCGTTGCGGGATCGTTCCCCCTCGGTCCTGGTGCCCCGCACCACACCCCGTACCCTTGGGCTTTGTGTTCCGAAGCCGCGCCAATGAAGAGAAGGCCCGCACCTCCAAGGTGACGCCGGACCTCTCCAAGCACCCCCGCGACCCGCAGGCCCCCAAAGGTCGCCCCACCCCCAAGCGGAATGAGGCGCAGCAGCGACGCCGCGCGGTCACTCCCACGACCGACCGCAAGGAGGCGTCCAAGCGCCAGCGCGAGGCCCGCCGTGCGGACATGGCGAAGCAGCGCCAGGCTCTCGCCAGCGGCGACGAGCGTTATCTGCCGGCCCGGGACAAGGGCCCGGTCCGCCGCTTCGCGCGGGACTACGTGGACTCGCGCTGGTGCCTCGCCGAGTTCTTCCTGCCGCTCGCCGTGGTCATCCTGGTACTGAGTGTCGTCCAGGTGCCCGGTATCCAGAGCATCGCGCTGCTGCTCTGGCTCATCGTGATCGTGCTGATCATCATCGACTCGGCCGGTATCTGGTTCCGGATGCGGAAGCAGATGAACGAGCGCTTCCCGAACGAGCCCAAGGGCGGCGCCCTGGCCTACGGCCTGATGCGCACGCTCCAGATGCGCCGGATGCGCCTGCCGAAGCCGCAGGTCAAGCGGGGAGAGCGGCCCTGAGCACGGGTGCCTCCGGGTTCGACGGCGCTTCGGCCGCATGGCTGAAGGGCCTCGGCGGGCTGCGTAACACCGTCCGCCAGGAGCTCGTCGCGCGCCAGCTCGACGAGCAGCTCGCGGCGCGCTTCCCGGTGGGGCAGCGGCTGCGGATCCTCGACGTCGGGATCGGGCAGGGCACCCAGGCCCTGCGGCTGGCCCGCGCCGGGCACACGGTGACCGGCCTGGAGTCCGACCCCGCGATGCTCAAGGTGGCCCGCGACGCGCTGGCCACCGAGCCCGAGGGCATCCGTGAGCGGATGCGGCTGATGGACGGGGACGGCCGGGAGACCGGTGCGCACTTCCTGCCCGGCAGCTTCGACGTGGTGCTCTGCCACGGCGTCCTGATGTACGCCGACGAGCCGGACGCGATGCTGGCCGGGCTCGCCAGGATGCTGGCGCCGGGCGGGCTGCTCTCGCTGCTCGTACGGAACGGCGACGCGCTGGCCATGCGGCCGGGGCTGGCCGGGGACTGGGACGCCGCGCTGGGCGCGTTCGACAGCGCCACGTACGAGAACAGGCTCGGCGTGGCGGCGCGCGGCGACCGGCTCGAAGCGGTCACCGCCACCCTGGCCGGGATCGCGGCGCCCCTGCACGCCTGGTACGGAGTGCGGGTCTTCACCGACAACGTGGGCAATGACGAGGAGCTGCCGTCCGCCCATGAGCTGGACCGGCTGCTGGCGGCCGAGGACCGTGCCGGGCGCACCGAACCGTACAAGCGGGTGGCGGCGCTGCTGCATCTGTGCGGTGTGCGGGGCTGAGGTGCGGCCTACGGGCCGGGGCCGACGGGTCTTCCCCTGATCGGCGGCGCACCGCAGGCAGACCCCACTTGACAAAAGCGACACTACGGACATGGATTCCTCCCGTACCCGCGCCCGTAGCCGTCTCCGCAGCCGTGCGCACCGGCTGCTGCTGCCGCTGACCGCAGGAATCTGTGGCGTCGCCCTGGTCGGCGGCTGCGCAGGTTCCGGCACCTCGTCCGCCCCCGTCGCCGGTTCCGGCCCTTCGTCGTCGCCCGCGACCGGCTCCGGGACCGGCGCGGCCCCGGCCACCGGCGGGGACGCCCTGCAGAGCAACTACGAGCAGGTCATCAAGAACGTCCTGCCCTCCGTCGTCCAGATCGAGTCGGGCAACGACCTCGGCTCGGGCATCGTCTACGACGGCAAGGGCGACATCGTCACCAACGCCCATGTGGTCGGCAAGGCCAAGCAGTTCAAGGTCACATCGGCCACCGGCGGCGGCCAGCTGCACGCCCGGCTGGTCTCCAGCTACCCCGCGCAGGACCTGGCGGTCATCAAGCTCGACAAGGTGCCGTCCGGGCTGAAGGCCGCCTCCTTCAGCCACTCGTCCAAGGTCGACATGGGGACCATCGTGCTCGCCCTCGGCTCACCGCTGGGGCTGTCGAGCAGCGTCACCCAGGGCATCGTCTCCGCCACCGGACGCACTGTGAGCGAGGGCAGTTCGGGGGGCGGCACCGGGGCGACCATCGGGAACATGGTGCAGACATCGGCCGCGATCAACCCCGGCAACAGCGGTGGCGCGCTGGTCGGCCTGGACGGGAAGGTCATCGGCATCCCCACCCTGGCGGCGACCGACCCGCAGCTGGGCAGCGGCGCCGCACCGGGCATCGGCTTCGCCATCCCGGCGTCGATGGTGACCAACATCGCGGGCCAGATCGTCAAGAACGGCAAGGTCACCAACTCGGGCCGGGCCGCCCTGGGGATCACCGGACGCACCGTCGTGGGCGCCGACTTCCAGCCCGCTGGGGTCGCGGTGGTCTCCCTCACGAAGGGCGGCGCGGCGGGCGCCGCCGGGCTGCGGACCGGGGACGTGGTCACCCGGGTGGCCTCCACACCGGTCAAGTCACTGACGGCGCTCTCCGAGGTGCTGGCTTCGTACAAGCCGGGACAGAAGGTGAAGGTCGGTTACGAGCGCGGCGGCAGCGCGAAGACGGCCGAGGTCACGCTCGGCACGATGTAGGCGCGGGGCCGCACACCCGCATGGCCCCGCCGCGGGGCCACACGCCGGACCCCGCCGCGCACCGGACGACGCGAGCACCGGGCGCCGTGCTCCGCGCACCGGGCCCCACCACGCAT
>NZ_JAAGLN010000067.1 GCF_010548145.1 Streptomyces sp. SID10853 | reverse complement strand
CGCGCCGGGCGGCGGGCTGCCCGGCCGCCTGCGGGCCCTGGCCGGCACACCGCCGCCCGGCCCCTTCCGGCCCGCGTTCTGGCGCAGCCCGATCCGCGGCCCCTGGCTGACGGCGGTCCTCGGCCTGGTCCTGCTGTTCGGCGTCACCCTCCTCTTCGTCACCGGACTGCTGTCGTACGCCGCCTACAACCCGGGCCTGGGAGCGCTCAACGACAAGACACCGGACAAAGGGCTGCTGGGCTTCTATCTGTTCACCTGGCCCACCCGCCCCGCCTGGCTCTACCGCCTCACCCAGGGCGTCCACGTCACCCTCGGGATCGTGCTCGTCCCGGTGCTGCTCGCCAAGCTGTGGTCGGTCGTCCCGAAGCTCTTCACCTGGCCGCCCGCGGTCAGCCCCGCCCACGCCCTGGAGCGCCTCTCACTGATCCTGCTGGTCGGCGGCGTCCTCTTCGAGTTCGCCACCGGCGTGCTCAACATCCAGCTCGACTACGTCTTCCCCGGCTCCTTCTACACCCTGCACTTCTACGGCGCCTGGGTGTTCATGGCCGCCTTCGCCGCCCATGTGGTGCTGCGGCTGGGACGGATGTGGCGGGCGGTGCGCTCCCGCACCCTGCGTTCCGTCCTGGCCACCGACACCGCCCACACCACACCGGAACCACCCGATCCGTACGGCCTCGTGGCGCCCGCACCGGCCCGCCCGACCGTCAGCAGACGCGGCGCGCTCGGGCTCGTCGGGGCCGGATCGCTGGCCCTTCTTGTCGTCACCGCGGGCCAGAGCATCGGCGGCTCCCTGCGCCGCACCGCACTGCTCGCCCCGCACAACCGCGACCCCCGTCCCGGCCCCAACGGCTTCCAGATCAACAAGAGCGCGGCGGCCGTCGGTATCAGGGCGTCCGACATCGGCCCCCGCTGGCGCCTGGAGATCCACGGCGAGCAGCGGCGGCTCACCTTCACCCGCGCCCAGTTGCTCGCCCTGCGGCAGCACACGGCGGCGCTGCCGATCGCCTGCGTGGAGGGCTGGTCCACCGACGACCAGAGCTGGTCGGGGCTGCGCCTCGCCGACCTGGCCGCACTCGCCGGGACCCCGCACGCCCGCAGCGTGCTGGTCGAGTCCGTACAGCGCCGGGGCGCCTTCCGCAGCGTGCTCCTGGCCGGCAACCAGCTCCACGACCCGCTCTCGCTGCTCGCCCTGCACGTCAACGGAGCACCGCTCTCCGCCGATCACGGCTACCCCGCCCGCGTCATCGTTCCCGCCAACCCCGGCGTGAACAACACCAAATGGGTCCGCCGCCTCACCTTCCGGACGTGACCATGAGCCTCTTCTCCCGTCGCTACGGCGGCCGGCCCTTCCATCTGCTCGTCATGGCCTGCTGCTTCACGGTCGCCGGGTACGCCGCGGTACGGCTCCTCGTGGGCCGCCCCGTCGCCGTCGCCGTCTGGTTCATCGGCGCCGCGCTCCTGCACGATCTGGTCCTGGTGCCGCTCTACAGCGCCGCGGACCGCACCGCGCGGGCGGCGGCACTCCCCCCGCGCACGCCCCCACCGGCCGGCCTCCGCCGGCTCAACCATCTGCGCGCCCCGGTGGTCCTGTCGCTGCTCCTGCTGCTGGTCTGGTTCCCGCTGATCCTGCGCAGGCCGGCCCCGTACCACCAGGACACCGGGCTCTCGGACAGCGTCTACCTCGACCGCTGGCTGCTGGTCACCGCAGGGCTGTTCGCCGCCTCCGCGCTCACCGCGCTGCTCAACACGGCCCGCCGGCGCCGGGCGCGGCGCCGCTCACCGGCCCACGGCCCTTCCAGCGGGCTCTGACCGATCACATGTCGCACATGTCCCGTCTCGGCCTACAGTCGGCCCATGCGAGACGGAGTGCGGGACGGAGCACGGGACGGAGCACCCGGCGGAGTACTGATCGAGCCGTGGTCGGAGAGCGATCTGCCGCTGCTGCGCCGGATGAACGCGCCGGAGCTGATGAACCACCTGGGCGGCCCCGAGACGGAGGACCAACTGCTCGTACGGCATGAGCAGTACGTCGCCATGAGCGCGGGGAAGGACGGCGCGGGCACGATGTTCCGGGTGGTGGCCGCCGCCACGGGTGAGGCCGTCGGGACCGTCGGGTACTGGGAGCACAGCCGGGACGGGGAGATGATCTACGAGGCCGGGTGGGGTGTGCTGGCGGAACACCAGGGGCGGGGGCTGGCCACCGCCGCCGTACGCGCGGTGCTGGAACGGGCCGGGCGGGAACGGAGGCATCGGTTCGTGCACGCCTTCCCGTCCGTCGACAACCCTCCGTCGAACGCGGTGTGCAGAAAGGCGGGCTTCTCGCTCCTGGGCGCCTGCGACTTCGAGTACCCGCCGGGCCGGGCCATGCGCTGCAACAACTGGCGCGTGGAGCTCACGTTCTGAGGTGCAGGGGATTCCGAGGTCCCGGAGATGACGCGTGGGACGGGTGGCTGGACCGGGCGAGTGGCTGGACCGGTCGGGTGGCTGGACCGGTCGGGTGGCTGGACCGGTCGGGTGGCTCCCGGAAGCAGGCGCCCCCGGGAGCCCGGGCGTTCAGCTGCTGAGGAGCTCGTTGCCGGCCTTCAGCGCGTCACCGCCTGCCTTGGCCGCTCCCTTCACGGCGTGCACCTTCTTGCCGACGCTGTTCCCGACGACACCCTGGGCGATGGGCTTGGCCTGCTCGCCGACGGCGGCCGTGGTCTGGGCCGCGTTGCTGAGCGTGCCCCCGAGGTCACTGGCCTGGGCGGCCGGAGCGAAAGCGGCGAGCAGAGCGGATCCGGCGGCTGCGGTGGTGAGAATTCGACGTACGTTCATGATCGGAGTAACGCGCGGAACCGCCTGAAGGCACGCCCCCGCCCGCGGATCGCCCCGACTGGCCCCGGGCCCGATGACATCCTGACGCGGTGAACGGACCGGAGATCCACCTCGAAGTCGCCCCCGAGCTGCGCCTCTTCCTCTCGCCGGAGCGCCGCCGGCGGCGCACCGCCCTGGCCACCGACGGCTCGTCGGCACTCGGCCACGTCGTCGAGTCGGCCGGCATCCCGCCCACCGAGGCCGGCCGGCTGGTCGTGGACGGCAGGCCCGCGGCGCCCTCGCACATCCCGCGCGCGGGCGAGACCGTCGAGGTGTACGCGGTGGACCGCCCCCAGCAGGTGCCGGGCGCCCCGCTCCGTTTCCTGCTCGACGTCCATCTCGGCACGCTGGCACGGCGGTTGCGGCTGCTCGGTGTGGACACCGCGTACTTCAGCGAGGACATCGGGGACCCCGCGCTCGCCAGGTACTCGGCGGAACACCGGCGTGTGCTGCTGTCCAGGGACCGGGGGCTGCTGCGGCGGCGCGAGCTCTGGGCCGGGGCGTACGTCTACAGCGACCGGCCCGACGAGCAACTCCGCGACGTACTGGGCAGGTTCGCCCCCGGCCTCGCGCCGTGGACACGGTGCACCGCCTGCAACGGCGAGCTGGTCCCGGCCTCCAAGGAGAGTGTGCCCGGCCGGATCGAGGACGGCACCGAGCGCACCCACGACGTCTTCGCCCAGTGCGTGGCGTGCGAGCGGGTGTACTGGCGCGGCGCACACCACCACCGCCTGGAGGCGATCGTGGCGGACGCGCTGCGCGAGTTCGGCCCGGCCCCCCGGCCCACGGACGGCTGACCCGCCGCCGCACCGAGGGGCCCCGGGCCCGGCCGTGCCAGGCTGTCGCCATGCTGATCGTCCGCTCCGCCGCCCTCTTCGTCCTCGCCGCGCTCTTCGAGATCGGCGGCGCGTGGCTCGTCTGGCAGGGCGTACGGGAGAACAAGGGCTGGATCTGGATCGGCGGCGGCGTCATCGCGCTCGGCATCTACGGCTTCGTCGCGACGCTCCAGCCCGACGGCCAGTTCGGCCGGATCCTCGCCGCGTACGGCGGGGTCTTCGTCGCCGGATCGATCGTCTGGGGCATGGTCGCCGACGGCTACCGGCCGGACCGCTGGGATGTGACGGGCGCACTGATCTGTCTGGCCGGGATGGCCGTGATCATGTACGCACCACGCGGCCACTGAGCCCGGGCATATCCTGGCAGCGCACCCCGTGCCGAAAGTACTGCACGTACCGAACGTACGACCGCACAGACGCAACCGACCACACCGACACAACCGACCGAACCCGGCCGAATCCGACCGAACCGGCCGCCCGGCCACCCCGGCCGCACCGGCCGCCCCCCGAGGAGCCCCGTCATGACCGCCGCGCCCGCAGCCACCAACCGCATCGCTGTCGTCACCGGAGCGAGCAGCGGCATCGGAGCAGCCACCGCACGGCAGCTCGCAGCGGCCGGCTACCGGGTCGTGCTCACCGCACGCCGCAAGGACCGCATCGAGGCGGTGGCGGCCGAGATCAACGCGGCGGGCCACCAGGCCACGGCGTACGCCCTGGACGTCACCGACCGCGCGGCCGTCGAGGAGTTCGCCACCGCGTTCCCCACCATCGGCGTCCTGGTCAACAACGCGGGCGGCGCACTCGGCGCGGACCCGGTCGCCACCGGCGACCCGGCGGACTGGCGCCAGATGTACGAGACCAACGTCATCGGCACGCTCAACCTCACCCAGACCCTGCTCCCCGCCCTGACCGCGAGCGGCGACGGCACGGTCGTGATCGTCTCGTCCACGGCGGGCCACGGGGCGTACGAGGGCGGCGGTGGCTATGTGGCCGCGAAGAACGGCGCCCGCGTCCTGGCCGAGACGCTCCGCCTGGAGATCGTCGGCCAACCGGTCCGGGTGATCGAGATCGCCCCCGGCATGGTCAGGACCGAGGAGTTCGCCACGACCCGCTTCGGCGGCGACGAGGAGAAGGCCGCCAAGGTCTACGCGGGCGTGGCCGACCCCCTGGTCGCGGACGACGTGGCGGAGGCGATCACCTGGACGGTGACCCGCCCCAGCCACGTCAACATCGACCTCCTGGTGGTCCGCCCCCGCGCCCAGGCGTCCAACACCAAGGTCCACCGGGAGCTGTGACCCGGGCCGCCCGTTCGCGGGTCAGCCCTTCACACACACGATCTGCTTGATCTTGGCGACGACCTCGACCAGATCGCGCTGCCGGTCGATGACCTGCTCGATCGGCTTGTACGCACCCGGAATCTCGTCCAGTACGCCGGAGTCCTTACGGCACTCCACGCCACGTGTCTGCTCCACGAGGTCCTGAGTGGAGAACCGCCTCTTGGCGGCGTTACGGCTCATCCGTCGGCCCGCTCCGTGCGAGGCGGAGTTGAACGCCTTCTCGTTGCCGAGGCCCTTCACGATGTACGAACCCGTGCCCATCGAGCCGGGGATGATCCCGTAGTCACCGGATCCGGCACGGATGGCGCCCTTCCGGGTGACCAGCAGGTCCATGCCCTCATACCGCTCCTCGGACACGTAGTTGTGATGGCAGCTGATGACCGGGTCGAAGGTCACCCGGGCCTTCTTGAACTCCTTCCGGACCACGTCCTGGAAGAGGCTCATCATGATGGCCCGGTTGTACGTCGCGTACTCCTGCGCCCAGAACAGGTCGTTCCGGTACGCCCCCATCTGCGGGGTGTCGGCGATGAACACGGCCAGGTCCCGGTCCACCAGGCCCTGGTTGTGCGGGAGCTGCTGCGCGACGCCGATGTGGTGGTCGGCCAGCTCCTTGCCGATGTTCCTGGAGCCCGAGTGCAGCATCAGCCAGACCGAATCCGACTCATCGAGACAGAACTCGATGAAGTGATTCCCGGATCCGAGCGAACCCATCTGCTTCGCAGCCCGACCCTGACGGAATTTGACCGCTTCGGCGACCCCGTCGAACCGCGCCCAGAAGTCGTCCCACCCGGCCGTCGGGAAGCCGTGCATACGGCCCGGCTCCACCGGGTCGTCGTGCATGCCGCGGCCCACCGGAATCGCCGCTTCGATCCTGGAGCGCAGTCGCGACAGATCACCCGGCAGATCGTTCGCCGTCAGTGACGTCTTCACCGCCGACATTCCGCAGCCGATGTCCACGCCGACCGCCGCCGGGCAGACCGCCCCGTGCATCGCGATCACCGAGCCGACCGTCGCGCCCTTGCCGTAGTGCACGTCCGGCATGACGGCGAGGCCCTTGATCCAGGGCAGCGTGGCGACGTTCCGCAGCTGCTGCATCGCCCCGTCCTCGACCGAGGCCGGGTCGGCCCACATCCGGATGGGGACCTTCGCACCCGGCACTTCTACATACGACATAACTCCTCATTCCCCCGAACGGCCTGAATAAGAAAAACACGCATCAGGATCCGCAAAAACGACAGCGGACCGGCATGTACACCAGTGCGTGCGATAGACATTGTGTCCGGTCACCGTCAGCAGGCGGTATCCGTTTTCCGTTCCGAAGGGAGCCTCGGACAGTGCAGCGAAGGGCTTACGTTCCCGGCTTGGTGCTGCTCGCAGCGCTCGTCACCGGCTGCACGACCGGTTCCGGGACCGATGGTTCCACCGCCGACGCGAAGCCCGGCGAGACCACCCCCGCCGCGGCGCCCGGCAAGTACTCCACCCTGCCGGAGCCCTGCCGCGCCGCCGATCAGGGCGTACTGAAGGACATGTTCCCGGAGATCGCCGACCTGCCGAAGGACCAGCAGGAGCAGGCGTACGCGGGCACGCCCGAGGCCACCTTCGACACCGACCGCCAGGTGGGCTGCCGGTGGAAGGCCGACTCACCCGCGGACGCGCACCGGCTGCGTATCCGGATGGAACGCGTCGTGAGTTACGACACCACTGTCAGCGACGACGACCAGGCCAAGACCCTGTACGCCCAGAAGCTGACCGCCGCCGGTCTGCCCGCTGACGACTCCCCCTCCATGACCCCGGCCGCCGGCACGGACGACGGCACCACCCGGTCCCCCGGGGCGAGCGACACACCGGCCGACGGACAGGACGAAGGGCAGAACGGAGGACAGGACGAGGGACAGGACGGCGGCAGTGACGGCGGCACGCAGGACGGCGGCAAGAGCGACTCCGGCGCCGGGCAGCCATCGGCCGACCTCCAGTCGCGGACCCTCAGCGGTCTCGGCAGCGCCGCCTTCCTCGCCGACGTCCCGGCCAAGGCGGGCACCGCGTCGTCGCAGCACACCGTCCGGGTGGTCTTCCGCGCCTCGAACGTCCTCGTGACCGTGGAGTACAGCGAGGAGCCCGCCGAGGCCGGCACTCCCCCCGACACCAAGACCTTGCAGGACAAGACGCAGGCCATGGCCCACAAACTCGCCGACCAGATCGGTGAATAGTCCACCGTCCGGCGCCCCCGGCGTACCGTGGCGGCCCGGACCGTACGACCCGTACGACAGATGAGCGAAGGAACCATGCACCGATCAGCCCCGCGACTCACCCGCCTTCTCGCCTGTGCAGCCGTCCCCGTGATGCTCGTCGTCGCAGGCTGCTCGTCCGACTCCGGCTCCGGCGGCAAGAAGAGTTCGAGCTCCTCCGCGCCCAGCGCTTCTGCGTCCCCGACCGTCGCGAAGGCGGTGTACGCCAAGCTGCCCGACGCCTGCAAGTCGGTCCCGGCGAAGACCGTCTCGGACCTGGTCCCCAAGGCGAAGGACAAGTCGGGCACCGAGGTCAAGTCGACCGACCTGTCGGCCCGCGCCGGCTGTTCGTGGAACGGTCTGGAGAGCAAGGGCACCAAGGGCTCCCAGTACCGCTGGCTCTCCGTGTCGTATCTGCGTTTCGGCTCCGACAGCGTCCTCGGCAGCGGCCAGAAGCGCGCCCAGGACCAGTACACCAAGGCCGTGGCCGACGCGAAGGCGACGGACGGCGCGAAGAGTGTCAAGACGGTGACCACACCGGGCATCGGCAACGAGGCGACGACGGTCACCTACGAACAGCGCAAGACCGACGCGGACTTCGTCTACGCCGTGGTCATCACGCGTTCGGAGAACGTCATCACCACCGTCAACCACAACGGCGCCGGCTACGAGGGCCTCAAGTCCCCGTCGGCCGCCGACATGACGAAGGGCGCGCAGACCGCGGCCAAGGCGGCCGTGGCCTCGGTGGCCACCGCCAACAAGAAGTAGCGAGCACGGCCGGCGGCTTCAACGGGCCGCCCCCGCAGGCGCCTTCGGGCGCCCGCCTCCGGAGCCCGGTCCCCCCTCGGGGCCGGGCTCCGGGCGTACCCGCGCAACGCCGTCCGTACACATGTGCCAGGCTGTGCCCGCCGGATGTCGAATTCAGGAGGGTCCGCGGGTGGCCGCGATGCAGCTGACACGCACGCACCGGATACTCATCGCGCTCGTGGTGGCGGGCGCGGTGATCATCGCCGGGATCGGTTTCGTGGGTTCCTACGCGGCCGTGCGCGAACTCGCCATGGAGAAGGGCTTCGGCTCCTTCTCTACGGTCTTCCCGATCGGTATCGACGCGGGGATCTGTGTGCTGCTCGCACTGGATCTGCTGCTGACCTGGATCCGTATCCCGTTCCCGCTGCTGCGCCAGACGGCGTGGCTGCTGACGGCGGCGACGATCGCCTTCAACGGCGCCGCTGCCTGGCCCGACCCGCTGGGCACCGGGATGCACGCGGTGATCCCGGTGCTGTTCGTGGTCTGCGTCGAGGCGGCGCGCCACGCGGTGGGCCGGATCGCCGACATCACGGCCGACAAGCACATGGAGGGCGTGCGCCTCACCCGCTGGCTGCTCTCGCCGGTGCCGACCTTTCTGCTGTGGCGCCGGATGAAGCTGTGGGAGCTGCGCAGGTACGACGAGGTCATCAAGCTCGAACAGGACCGGCTGATCTACCAGGCGCGGCTCCAGGCCAGGTTCGGCCGCGCGTGGCGGCGCAAGGCGCCGATCGAGTCGCTGATGCCGCTGCGGCTCGCCCGGTACGGGGTGCCGCTCGCGGAGACGGCCCCGTCCGGGCTGGCGGCCGCCGGTATTGAGCCGGTTCTGCTGCCTCCGGTGCCGGCCCTGGAAGCGGGGACCGGGGCCGTGGGCCCCGTCGGCCAGACCGGTCCCGCCGGTCAGGAACAGACGCAGGGGAACGAGCAGGCCCGGGCCCAGGAGCAGCGCCAGGAACAGCAACAGGAGCCGCCGCCCACGCACGAGTCCCCCTGGTTCGCCGCGCCGCAGGTCTCGCAGGAGGCGTACACGGGCACTTACGACCCGGCGTACGAGCCCGCGTACGAGCAGCAGCAGTACGAGCAGCAGTACGCCGGCCCGTACCCGCCGGAGCAGGGGTACGAGGCGGAGTACCAGCAGGGATACGAGCCGGGATACGACGAGGCGCAGTACGGCGAGGCGCAGTACGACGAGCCGCACACCCCGCAGGTCATGGTCCCCACCGGAGCGGGCGGCTCGCGCCCCCTCGGCGGTGTGATCCCCGCACCGCGCACCGCTGAGCAGCCCGTCGACCGTACCGGCGAGAGCGACGAGAACGCCGAGCACACCGAGAGCGCCGACGCCGCCGGTGCGGACAGCCCGGAGGTGCAGGGCCTGCCGGATGACGTGCCCCGTGAGGACGCGTACTTCGGGGCCTACCGGAAGTTCATCAGCGAGAACAACGAGGTCCCGACGGTGCGCCAGTTCGGCCGTTACCTGAAGGACCTGTACGGCGTCACGGGCCGCAACAGCGAGACCCTGAGCGACAGTTCGCTCCGCCCGTACCTGGCCCGCTTCCAGCAGCGGTACGCCGAGGAGCTGGACGCGGAGCACATCGCGTAACCGGCCGGAAGCCACAGGACACAGCAGAGACAGCGGAGACAGCGGAGACAGCAGAAGGGCCGCCGCCCCGGGAGGACCCGGGGCGGCGGCCCTTCTGCGTACCGGTCGCGGCCGGTCAGGCCGCGAGCAGCTTGCGTACCCGGTCGGCGCCGACGGCGAGCAGCAGCGTGGGCAGCCGCGGCCCGGTGTCGCGGCCGACCAGCAGCTGGTAGAGCAGCGCGAAGAAGGTGCGCTGGGCGACCTTCAGTTCCGGGGTGGGCTTGGCGTCAGGCGCGAAGCCGGCCTGGACCTTCGGTACGCCGTAGACGAGCGTCGTCAGGCCGTCGAGCGACCAGTGCGTGTCGAGACCTTCGATGAGCAGCCGCAGTGACTCGCGGTCCTGGTCGCCGAGGGCGGCCAGGGTCTCGGTGTCCGGCTCCGCGCGCACCAGGGTGCGCTGCTCGGCCGGGACCTGGGTGGTGATCCAGTTCTCGGCGCGGTCGAGCCGGGGCCGTACGTCGTCGAGCGAGGCGATCGGGTTCTCCGGGTCCAGTTCGCTGAGGATGCGCAGCGTCTGGTCCTCGGCCCCGGCCGTGATGTCCGCGACGGACGCCAGGGTGCGGTACGGCAACGGGCGCGGGGTGCGCGGGAGTTCACGCTCCGCCGTGCGGGCGGCGCGGGAGTGCGCGGCGGCGTCGGCGGGCAGCGCCGAGCCGTCGGCGACCTTGGACTCCAGCTTGTCCCACTCGTCGTAGAGCCGCTGGATCTCCTGGTCGAAGGCGATCTTGAAGGACTGGTTGGGCCTGCGCCGCGCGTACAGCCAGCGCAGCAGCGGCGCCTCCATGATCTTCAGCGCGTCGGCCGGGGTAGGCACGCCGCCCTTGGACGACGACATCTTGGCCATGCCGCTGATGCCGACGAAGGCGTACATCGGGCCGATCGGCTGCACGCCGTCGAAGATCTCGCGGACGATCTGTCCGCCGACGACGAAGGAGGAACCGGGCGAGGAGTGGTCGACGCCGCTGGGCTCGAAGACGACGCCCTCGTAGGCCCAGCGCATCGGCCAGTCGACCTTCCAGACCAGCTTTCCGCGGTTGAACTCGCTGAGCCGGACGGTCTCGGCGTGTCCGCACGCGGTGCAGGTGTAGGCCAGCTCGGTCGTCTCGTCGTCGTAGGAGGTGACCGTGGTGAGGTCCTTCTCGCACACCGCGCAGTAGGGCTTGTAGGGGTAGTAGCCGGTGGCGCTGCTGCTGCCGTCGTCCTCGTCGGCTGCGCCTGATCCCTCGGCGGCCTCGATCTCGGCCTCGTCGAGCGGCTTCTGCCCCTGCTTCTGCTTGCCGCCGGCCGGGCCCTGCTTCGCGGGGTCCTTCTTGGTGCGGTACCGGTCGAGGATGGCGTCGATGTCGGCGCGGTGCTTCATCGCGTGCAGGATCTGCTCGCGGTAGGTGCCCGCCAGATACTGCTCGGTCTGGCTGATCGGGTCGTACTCCACGCCCAGCTCGGCCAGCGCCTCGACCATGGCGGCCTTGAAGTGCTCGGCCCAGTTCGGGTACGCGGACCCGGCCGGGGCGGGCACCGACGTGAGGGGCTTGCCGATGTGCTCGGCCCAGGACGCGTCGATGCCGGGGACGCCGTTCGGCACCTTGCGGTACCGGTCGTAGTCGTCCCAGGAGATGAGGTGACGCACCGGGTACCCGCGGCGCCTGATCTCGTCGGCGACCAGGTGCGGGGTCATCACCTCGCGCAGGTTGCCCAGGTGGATCGGGCCCGAGGGGGACAGACCGGAGGCGACGACGACCACCGGTGCGTCAGTGCCAGAGTGTTTCGCGCCCGCGGCACGGCGCTCCGATTCGGCGATGACATCGTCCGCGAAACGGGAGACCCAGTCGGTCTCGGTGCTCTGAGCCACGATCGGCACGTCCTTCTTTCTCGTACGCCTTCGGATCAAGGGCGACTGCCATTCTCCCAGGTCCCTCCGGGAGAGCGAAAACGGCTTTCCGCGCGGTGGGACGGCCATGGGATACTTGGGCCGATCCCTTGTACCTCTATGGAAACGGCAGCGGCCCCATGCCTGAGCCAGTCTCGGTCAATTCCCTCGCTTCGACGCTTCAGCAGCACCTCTCGGACGCCCTGACGGCAGCTCTGCCCGATGCCGGTACCGCGGACCCGCTGCTGCGCCGGAGCGACCGGGCCGACTTCCAGGCCAACGGGATCCTGGCCCTGGCGAAGAAGCTGAAGGGCAATCCGCGCGAGCTTGCGGCCACGGTCACGGCGGCGCTCCCGGCCAATGACCTGATCAAGGAGATCGAGGTCTCGGGCCCCGGCTTCCTGAACATCACGCTGACCGACCGGGCGATCACCGAGACCCTCGCGGCGCGCGCCGCCGACACGCGGCTCGGTGTGCCGTACGCCGCGCGGGCCGGCACGACGGTCATCGACTACGCCCAGCCGAACGTGGCGAAGGAGATGCACGTCGGGCATCTGCGGTCGGCCGTGATCGGCGACGCGATGGCGAAGATCATGGAGTTCGGCGGCGAGACGGTGATCCGCCGCCACCACATCGGGGACTGGGGCACCCAGTACGGGATGCTCATCCAGTATCTGATGGAGCACCCGCACGAGCTGGACCACGAGGGCGCCGAGGAGGACGGCGAGGCCGCCATGTCCTCGCTCGACCGGCTGTACAAGGCGTCGCGTGCGGTCTTCGACTCCGACGAGGCGTTCAAGGCGCGCGCCCGGGACCGGGTGGTGGCCCTCCAGGCCGGTGACCCGGAGACGCTGGCGCACTGGCAGCGGTTCGTGGACGAGTCGAAGATCTACTTCTACTCGGTCTTCAACAAGCTGGACATGGAGATCGAGGACGCGGACATCGTCGGCGAGTCCGGCTACAACGACATGCTGGAGGAGACCTGCCGGCTCCTGGAGGAGTCGGGTGTCGCGGTCAGGTCCGAGGGCGCGCTCTGTGTGTTCTTCGACGATGTGAAGGGCCCGGACGGCAACCAGGTCCCACTCATCGTGAAGAAGACGAACGGCGGCTACGGCTACGCGGCCACCGACCTCTCGGCGATCCGCAACCGGGTGCAGGACCTCAAGGCGAACGCCCTGCTGTACGTGGTGGACGTCCGGCAGTCGCTGCACTTCAAGATGGTCTTCGAGACGGCCCGCCGGGCGGGCTGGCTGGACACGGGCGCCGGTGAGGCGAAGCCCGTACAGCTGGCGTTCGGCACGGTGCTCGGCAAGGACGGCAAGCCGTTCAAGACCCGGGCGGGCGAGTCGGTGCGTCTGGTGGACCTCCTGGACGAGGCGGTCGAGCGCGCGACGGCCGTGGTACGGGAGAAGAACAACGAGAAGGTCGGGCTCACCGAGGCCGAGATCGTCGAGAACGGTGCGCAGATCGGCATCGGCGCGGTCAAGTACGCGGACCTGTCCACGTCGGCGGCGCGCGACTACAAGTTCGACCTGGACCAGATGGTGTCCCTGAACGGCGACACCAGCGTGTACATCCAGTACGCGTACGCCCGTATCCAGTCGATCCTGCGGCTGTCGGGCGAGGCGAAGCCGGCCGCGCACCCGGAGCTGGAGCTGGCACCGGCCGAGCGTGCGCTGGGGCTGCACCTGGACCAGTTCGCCGAGGTACTCGCCGAGGTCGCCACCGCGTACGAGCCGCACAAGCTGGCCGCTTACCTCTACCAGCTCGCCTCGCACTACACGACGTTCTACGCCGAGTGCCCGGTCCTCAAGGCCGCGACCCCGGAGCAGGTGGAGAACCGGCTGTTCCTGTGCGAGCTGACCGCCCGCACCCTGCACCAGGGTCTCGCGCTGCTGGGCATCCGGACGCCCGAGCGGCTGTAGGGCGCAGAGCCCTCCGGGGCTCCGGGACTCCAGGGCTCCAGGGCTCCAGGTCGTGTCTGAATCACCGATCCTGGGGCTCCGGGACCCCGCAACAGCATGATCAGTGGTCGGGCGCTCCCGGGCGGACGGCCTCTTTCAGCCCGGCTTCGATCACCCGGGTGAGGGTGTCCAGGTACGCGTCACCGCTGTCGCCGTCCATGATCAGCATGCGGAAGCCCAGCGGCGCGATCAGCAGGTCCGCGGCCAGTTCCAGGTCCAGCGAGGCCGGGAGCTCGCCCCGGTCGATCGCCGTCCGCAACAGGGCGTGCACCACGGCACGGCGCGGTGCCGCCACGCTGGTGTGCACCACGTCAGCGAGCGTGCTCACACGGCGGCTCTCGGCGAGCAGTCCGGGGCCGATGCCGCTGACCACCGGGTCGGCCAGTTGGCTCCGGAGGGTGTCGAGGAACTCGCGCAGGTCGGTGCTCAGGGCTCCGGTGGCCGGAGTCGGCGGCAGCGCGTACTCCACTGCCTCCCGTACGAGTTCGGTCAGCATCTCCTCTTTCGATGCCCAGCGCCGGTACAGCGCGGCCTTGCCCACACCGGCCCGCCGCGCGATCGCCTCCATGGACATCCGCTCGTAGCCGGTCTCGGCGAGCTCGGCGAAGGTCGCCTCCGTGATGGCCTCGGTCACCTGCTGCCGCAGGGCCGCGCCGCCTGTTGCCCTGCGTTCTGTCGCCATCCGGCCAGCATAAAGGAGCGGAACGGGTGCGTTCCGTTCGGTGATGGGTTAGCGTGGACAGCGAACGGAACGACACCGTTCCGTTCCGAATGGAGGGGCCGACCATGAAATTCCTTTACGACGACGAGTCCTTCTCCTTCGAGGCGCTGCGGGCCGCCGGTTACGCCACGTACGGGGGCGCCGAGCTCGGCGAGGTCCTGGTGACCTGCCGGCGGATTCCCGAGGGGGACGAAGAGGCGTGGTCGCACCAGTGGGCCGCGACGGCGGCGCGGGTCGAGCGCATCGGCCGGGACGCGCTGGCCGCCGGACACCGGGTGAGTGCGCGGGAGGCGCTGCTGCGGGCCTCGAACTACTACCGGACCGCCGACTTCTACCGGCGGGCGGACCCGGCGAACGACACCGAGTCCGCGCGGCTGGCGAGGGCGTCCCAGCAGACCTTCGCGGACGCCGCCGCCCTGCTCGACATCCCGGCCCGCGCCGTGCGCATCCCGTACGAGGGAACCACCCTGCCGGGCTACCTGTTCCTCGCCGACGAGTCGGGCGTGCCCCGCCCGACCGTGCTCTATCACGGCGGTTACGACTCCACTCTCGAAGAGGGCTATCTCGCCCTGGCCGCAGGGGCGTTGCGGCGCGGCTACCACGTCCTCGTCCTCGACGGGCCCGGCCAGGGAAGCACCGTGCGCGAGCAGGGCCTGCACTTCCGGCCCGACTGGGAGGCCGTGGTCACCCCCGCAGTCGAGTTCGCGCTCACCCGGCCGGAGGTGGACACGGACCGGATCGCGCTCATCGGCACCAGCCTCGGCGGGTATCTCGCCGCACGGGCGGTCGCTTTCGAGCACCGCATCGCCGCATGCGTCCTGCACGACGGGGTCTACGACGTCCATGCCACGTTCGACGCGGTCACCCGGGCCGCGGCGGACGTCCCCGGCGGCCTGGACACCGTGATGGCGCAGAGCGTGTCGGCGCGCTGGCTGGTCCACAACGGCCTGTGGACCCTCGGGGTTCCCGGCGTCGACGAACTGGTCGAGGCGTTCCGCGCCTACACACTGGAGGGGGTCGCAGAGCGGGTCACCTGTCCGACGCTCGTTCTTGAGGCGGAGAACGACCAGTTCTTCGCCGGTCAGCCGCAGCGCGTCCTCTCCGCGCTGACCTGCCCGAAGGAACTGATCTCCTTCCGCGAGGAAGAGGGCGGCGGCGAGCACTGCCACGAAGGCGCGGTCGCCCTGTGGCACCAGCGCGCGTTCGACTGGCTGGACACCGTGTTCGCCGGGTGAGCGCCCTGCGGATCCGCCGGGTGAACCACCGTATGAGGCACGGGAGTTACAGTACGTCGTCCACCAGGTACTCGTTGCGCGCGCCGGACGCGGCCGCGTCCGGCGTGAGCCCGGCACTCACGTCGTCGGCGATCAGCGGCGTCGTGGGATCGATCGTGCCGGAACAGCGACCTCTCATCTCGGTCCGGACAACGAAAGACGCAAGCACAAGCACAGGCACGAACACAGGCACAGGCACAGGAGGTACTGCGGCATGTCCCCGTCCCTGCTCACCGTCGGGCTTGATCCCGCGCTGGTGGACGACGCACCCTCGACGCGGGCGGCGTTCCCCGAGGTCGACGCCGAAACGGTCCGGGCCGGCGTGGCCGCCGAGCGGGCCCGGCTGGAGGAACTCGGCTTCACTGTCGACCTCTGCCTGCTCGACTACGGCCGCACGGCCGAGGCGGTCTACCGCGCCGCACTGTCCGGGAAGGACTACGACCTCGTGGTGATCGGGGCCGGCGTCCGGCTGGACCCGGCACTGACCCCGCTCTTCGAGGTCCTGGTCGACGCCACCCACGAGTTGGCGCCCGGTGCGAAGCTCTGTTTCAACGTGAGCCCGTCGACAACCGTCGAGGCCGTCCAGCGGTGGTGGCCCGAACGCAAGCCACTAGGCTAGTACTTGGCCCAGACCTACCCATCAGTGCTGGTCGAGGACTTGGGTGTCGAAAGTGCAGCGCCGCTGTCGCGAGGGGGCGGAATCCGCCCGGAATCGTCGGAACGTCCACGGCGGGCGGAGCCCGGTAGCGGCGGCAGGCAAAACAAGGGAGAGGTGCACACGCATGGGTGTCAGTGACGTCGTCGACGAGAAGGGCACAGGAGGAGGCGGCCCGGCAGAGGCGCCGGTTCCCACATCCGACGGGAACGGGGGAGGCGTCTCGGGGGAGCGCCTGGTGCTCTTCACCGACGCGGTGACCGCGATCTCCATCACCCTGCTGATCCTGCCGCTGGTGGACCTCGTCCCGGAAGTCGCGTCCGCCCACAAGCCCGCCAGCGAAGTGATCACCGGTCACCTCACCCAGATCTGGAGCTTCCTGCTCAGCTTCGCGGTCATCGCGAACATCTGGCGGGAACACCACCGGGCCTTCTCAACGGTCAAGACGGCCTCCCGCTCCCTGACGGTATGGAACATGGGGTGGCTGCTCTCCGTCGTCGTCATCCCCCTCCCGACAGAGATGATCGGCGCCTTCGGCGGCCACGACCGGTTCGTCGGAGCCTTCTACTACGCGGCCCTCCTGGCCGGCATGGTGTGCCGACTGGCCATGCTCAGCATCCTGAAGAACAACCCGGGGATGGTCGAGGAGGACAGCGAAGAGACCCGCCAAAAGACCGCGGGCCTGTACGCCGACAGCTTCATCAACGTCCTCGCCGTGGTCATCGCGTTCGCCATCGCGCTCGCCGTGCCCGTGCTGCAGTACTACAGCCTTCTGCTGCTGGTCGTGGCAGGCCGGGTGCGCTTCATGCGACGGCGCACCACTCACTGACCGCTGGAACGCCCGGCGCGTGGCACGCGCCGGGCACGGGTCACTGCAGGGGCGGTTCCCAGGCATCCGAGCCGTTCGGGTGCACATACCGGGGCCGCCCCTTCGTGCTGCTGGCACGGAACGGCTTGCCGTGGTCGTCGATGCGGACCGTCCCGTGCCGGGGGCCGCTGCTCCACTGGAGCTCCAGATACCAGCTGACGTCGTGTGCGTCGGTGTGGGCGTTGATCTCCAGCACCTGCGGGTCGGTGGTGGACACCCGGTACGGGAAGTCGGTGGCCGGGACCTTCTGGTCACCCTGCACCCCGGCGGCCGGCTTCGGCAGCGGGTTCCCGGTGTCCAGGTTCACATCGAAGCCGGCCGGGGTGAGCCCGCCGCCGCAGCCGTCGCCCATCGCGTACGAGGACCAGGCGAGCGGCGCCTGACGGCCCACGATCCGCACATGCAGGGCCTGGAGCACCACGGTGTCCGACGTCTTGCCCTGCACGGACAGCTCGATCCGCGCATGGTCGCTGGAGACCCCGCCCAGCGCGGCGGCCCAGCTCGCGGCATCGGGCTCGGCCGGGGGCGGCGGCACCCTGTCGGCGGGCCGGTCGACCAGATACGACTGGCTGCACTGGTCGTCCCAGACGTACGGCCGGACGTTCACGGTCAGCGGTACGGCGGGGACGCTGCGGCCGTCCGGGCCCAGATCTCCCCCGTTCTGCGCCTGGTGGCCGGTGGACGGGGACGGTGTGACGGAAGGCGAGGCGGAGGGGCTCGCGGACGGCTTCTTGTGGTCCTTCGGCTTGGCCCCCGCGGTACCGGCGCCCGCGGACGGGTCGGCCTGCGCGCCGGCCGACACGTCGGCGGCGGCGGAACGGTGCTCGGGGGACGCGGATCCCGCGTTCCCGACGGCCACCGCCACCGGAACGGCGACCGCGACGGCCACCACGTCGGCCCCGGCCATCCAGAGCCGCCTGGCCTTACGGGGTGCGGGTCCGGACACGGAACCGGGTGCGGAACCGGGCGTGGCGAGGGGATCGGTCGTGCCGACGGAACCGGCCGTGGGGGAATCGGGCGCGAAGGGAGCGGGCGCGGGCGCCGGCGAGGGGGCAGCCGCCGCCCCGGGACCGGGAGCCGCCTCGGGACCCGGAGCCGCCCCGGACGCAGCCTCCGACGCAGCTTCGGAAGAAGGAGGAAGCGCAGCGGTGGCGGCACCGGCTTCCGCCGCCGCGTCCTTCGGCCGTCGCCGTACCGCGTCGGCCAGCAGCCACCGCCGGTGCAGCGCGATCAGTTCCTCCGGGGTCGCCCCGCACAGCCGCGCGAACCGCTCGACCGGCGCGTAATCGGTCGGCACGGCGTCGCCGTTGCAGTACCGGTGCACCGTGGACGTACTCATATGGAGCTTCCCGGCGAGCGCTCCGTAGCTGCGCCCCGAACGGGCTTTCAGCTCTCTGAGCAGCGCGGCGAATTCCTCGGTCTCGGAGCCCACGGCCACCATCCCCTTGTTCCATGTCCCGGGCACCCGATACGCGTTCCAGGAAGGCGTTCCAGGGAGGTCCCGTCTCCCCAGGTCAGAGTACGCGCAGCCGTTCCAGCGTCCCCAATGGTCCGGGAACGATTGCCGCGGGAACCGGCCACCGCACAAGCTGAGTTCGTGTTCAACCGACTCCGGCGCGGCTTCCACCTGGGCGTTGTGGACGTGGTCGCGCTGGTCGTACTGGCCGCGTCGACGGCAACGGTCACCTTGCTCATCAACCGCCTCTGAACTTTCGGGCCGCCACAGTCGGCTCAGCCCACGCACAGCTCACACAGAACTTTCACAGACCTACGGGGAGTACCACCGTGAACATCCGCCGCACCCGCATCGCCACCGCCGCAGCCTCCACCCTCGTGGCCGCCCTCGCCCTCACCGGCATCGCGACCGGCGCCGCCACCGCGGCCCCGGCCAAGGCGAAGGCAACGAAGATCGTCACCTGCACCGACTCCAACACCAAGGTCGCCGTCTCCAAGGCGAGCAGCCCGGTGAACCACCTGCTGATCAAGGCCACCAACAAGGGCAATACGCCCTGCTACGCCTACATGGCGCCGACCCTCCGCTTCGACCAGGACCAGGCCGCCACACAGATCAACTGGGACAGCACCCCGCAGGCCGTCGTGACCCTCGACCCGGGCCAGACCGCCTATGCGAGCGTCCGTACGTCGGGTGGCGGCGGCCACCTGCGTACGGCGAAGAAGCTGGGTGTCGGCTTCGCCAACCGCGCGGGTGAGGGCATCGGCTCGCTCAGCACGTCGACCCTCCCGAAGGGCACCCGGATCGACGACTCGGCCCAGGTCACGTACTGGCAGGCCACCTCGGCACTCGCCCTGAGCTACTAGGGGCTGCCCGGCGGGCCCCGGCCCGTCACCCCGTCACGACCGGAACGCCCTGGCTCTCCTCCCCCGGAGACCAGGGCGTTCTGCCGTACGCGCCCACGTCTGCCGGACGGACGGCCTGCCGGGGCCTGGGGGCCACCCGGCGGGAAGGCTCACCCGCCGAACCACCCCGCCACGTCCACCCGGAAGCCGCCGCCCGGCACCGCCCCCGGCACGATGGCCCGGAGGCCGGATTCGAGCCCGGCGAGCCGCTCCGCGCCCAGCACCCGCTCCCACTGCGCGTACAGCTCGTCGAAGATCTCGCCCGACCGCACCAGCACCTCCACCCCGCGCGGGGTGAGCAGCACCAGCTTGCGGCGCCCGTCGGCGGGGTCGGCGGCGCGCTCGGCGTACCCCAGTTCCTCCAGGCGCTCCACGGTCTTGCCCGCCGCCTGTTTGGAGACCCCGAGCCGCCGCCCCACCTCGCTCGCGGTCGCGCCCCGTTCGCCGATCGCCTGCAGCGCGAAGCCGTACGCCGGGCGCACGTCCGGGTGCCCCTCATCGGCGAGACGCGCGTGCAGTTCGTCGATGGCCGCGCGGAACCCGGCGAAGAGCAGCATCGGCAGCTCGTACCCGCGTCCGTCAGCCATGGTGCGGCCCACCGTTGCGAAACTCGACAACCTGGTTTACCTTTTCGTCAATCACGTTGTCGAGTTTAGAGCGAGGGCCCAGCCATGACCATCACCGCTTCCCCCGGCCCCACCGTCTTCCCCGCCCACACCATCGACTCCGCCCCCGCCCCGGCCCGCCGCGCCATGCAGGCCACCGCCGACCACCTGGGCTACCTCCCCTCCCCCGTGGCCCGCATGGCGACCTCACCGCAGACCCTCGACGGTTTCCTGAAGCTCAGCGGGATCTTCGAGTCGACGACCCTCCCGCAGCTGGACCGCGAGGTCCTCATCCTCACGATCGCCGCCCGCAACGACTGCCACGTCTGCGTGGCCATGCACACGGCGAAGCTCACCGCGATGGGCGCGGACACCGGCCTCATCGAGGCCCTGCGCGCCCAGCAGCCGCTCGCGGACGGCAGGTTGGAGGCGCTGCGCACCTTCACCCTGGAGGTACTGGCCACCGCCGGCGCGGTCACGGAGCCGGGGCTCCAGGCGTTCCTGGCCCAGGGGTACACCGGCCGGAACGCCCTGGAGGTGGTCCTGGGCATCGGTACGTACACCCTCTCGACCTTCGCCAACCGGCTGACCGGCGCCCCGGTCGACGAACAGCTCATGGCGTTCGCCCCGCAGTGAAAGGAGAGGGGGAGGGGCCCGTCGGCTGTTACACGGCGTTACAGCTTCCGGACAGTCTCGCGAGAACTTCCCCCGCCGCGCGGCACATCTCACTTTCCGTAAGACGCACTCGCCACGGAGGACGCCGGACCCGACACCGGCGCTGGAAAAGGGGAACCATGACCGCCAAGCTGAACCGAGCCGCCCGCTGTGCCGCCGCCGTGATGGCCGTCATCGCTGTCGGCGCCGGCGCCGCCGCGTGCGACTCGTCCTCCGGACCGGCCGCCGCCAAGACCAGTGCGCAGTCCGGCACCAGCCAGGACTCGTCCGCCACGGCGCAGGGCAGCTCGCAGGACGACAAGGCCCAGAGCGGTACCAGCGGCTCCGGCAGCTCCGCCGACGGCGCCGCCCAGCACAAGGTGAAGGCGATGGCCGCGAAGGGCTCGCGCACCGACGCCGTGAACCCCGCCCCCGCCTCCGCCCCCTCCAGCGAGAGCAGCCGCTGCCACACCATCGACCTGGGCTACGACTGGGGCGGCCCGCACGGTGGCGCCCCGGACATGAAGGACTCGACCGACCAGCAGGTCGCCTCGATCAAGCTCACGAACCGCGGCGACAGCACCTGCACCCTGCACGGCTTCCCGGGCGTCCGCCTCGTCAGCAAGACCGGTGAGGCATGGGACCTGCGCCGCTCGTCGGACACCCCGAGCACCATGACCCTGCACCCGGGCGAGAGCACGGCCTCGATCAGCATCATGCTCCTGGCGATCCCCGCCGACTCCAAGGACACCAAGCCGTTCGTCCCGAGCAAGGTCCTGATCACCCCGCCCAACGAGACCACCCACGTCACCCTCGACTGGCCGTACGGCGGCGCCATCCTGGACCAGTCCGGCGCCACCCACCCCGGCACCTTCGTCAGCCCGGTCGGCGTCTGAGCCCACCCGCACCACGGTCCGCCTGAGCCGCACCGCACACCACGCGGTGCGGCTCAGGCATGCCGGAACCGCTCACCCGGAACCGTCGGACCGGGGGTATGCGATGCTGCGAACGCAGGCCCTCGACCCGGAGGCACGGAAGGTCTGTCGACGAGGTGGCTCTCACCTTGTCCGGCCGACAGGCACCGGACTCACCGCCGGGTACCGCCACCGCCACCGGAACCTCCTGATCCGCCCCGCACCAGTGGCAGGATGACAGCACGCCGACGGGAGAGGGACCGAAGACATGTCTGTCATCCACCGCACCACGCTGACCCCCACCAAGCTGGAACTGCTGGCCGCCTGGCTGCCCGCCCAGCCCTGGTACCTCGGCGGCGCGGACGCCAAGCCCGAGCTGGCCAAGGCGGGCGGCTTCCGGCTCGACGACCCGACCGGCGCTGTCGGGATCGAGTTCATGCTGGCCACCGACACATCCGGCGCCGAGCCCGTCACGTACCAGGTGCCGCTCAGCTACCGGGGCGCGCCGCTCGAAGGCGCCGGTGACGAGGCGCTCATCGGCACCACCCAGCACGGGGTGCTCGGCGAGCGCTGGGTGTACGACGGGGCCCACGACCCGGTGCTCGTCACCCAGCTGGTCGCCGCGATGGCCGGCGCCGCCCTGCCGCAGGAGCAGAGCATCAGCAACACCCCCGACCCGACCGTCGAGGGCCACTTCACCGGTACGGAACACCCGGTGGCGACCGGAGTCGCGGCGGTGGCCGACGACGAGGACGGCACCGACGTACGCGTACAGACGGCCAACACCGCGGGCCCCGGGCTGACGCTCCACATCAACCGTGTGGTCCGCCCCGGCCAGTCCGCCACCCCCCAGGACCTGGGCCGCGTCACGGGGAACCTGCCGCTCCCGGACGGCACGAAGGTACGCGCCGTGTTCGCGGTCGTACGCGAGACCGGCTCGGGCCCGGCCGCCTAGCCAGGGCCTCTCGTCAGAGTTCCGGCTCAGACCGAGGCCGGGCATGTTCCGAGGCCGGATCACTTGCGAAGGCGAGAACGGTACTCGCCAGGGGCCGCGCCCCGGGCACGTCTGAAGGCACGGCTGAAAGCGTGCGGAGAGCCGTATCCGACCGCGCCGGAGATCGACTCGACCGGCTCGTCGGTATCGCGGAGCCGGACGGACGCCAGGTCGATGCGCCACTGCGTCACGTACGCGCCCGGCGTCTGTCCGAGGGCGGACCGGAAGCGCCTGGACAGCGTCGCCCGGGATACGCCCGTCGCAGCGGCCAGGGTCTCCGTGGTCCAGGGGTGTTCCGGTTCGGCGTGTACGCATGCCAGAGCGTCGCGCACGACCGGATCGCGCATCGCTCCCAGCCATGAGCCGGACTGTTCCTGCGGGTGGCGGGCCAGCAAGGCGCGTACGAACTGGACGAGCAGAAGGTCGACGATGCTGTTGATGGCGGCGGTGGTGCCGATCTGCGGCTGTGCGAGCTCCGCGGCGAGAAGTTCGACGGTCCTTCCGAGCTGCGCGTTCTCCCGGGCTGTGACGTGCGTCGGCCGAGCGAGCGAGGTGAGCACCGGTGTGCGCACCTCCGGGTCCTGCTCGTAGTGCAGCACGATCACTTCCGTCTGTACCGGCGCCGAGCCCAGACGCAGGGCCCGGCCATCGCGAAAAGACCGGGCCGCCGCCTCACGGTCGCAGGAACCCATCGTCACGCCGGCGGCGCCGGCTATCCCGTGTGCGGTGCCCGGCGGCACCAGGACGGCGTCTCCGGCCTGCACCTGAAGAGGTTTCCCGCCTGTGACGTGGAGCCACATGGTGCCGCGGGACACCACGTGCAGTGCCGCTCCCGGAGAGGAGTCCAGCCACAGGCCCCAGGTTCCTCCGGCCTTCAGCACGACCCCGAGCGCCCCACGCGCACCCGAAACACGCAAGACCTCCGCCAGCACATCCACGGGTCCATTCTCGTCCACCACGGCGAACCGCACACCGGCGGGCGAGGAGCATGCGTCCTCGTCCACAGCGTCAGGCCACGTCAAGAACGACCTTTCCGTGCACCTTCCGCGCGAACAGCGCCTGGACGGCGTCGTCCACGCCCTGCCAGCCGCCTCGCAGTCCGACCGGTGCCGAGAGCCTCCCGGCGGCCATGAGGCCCAGCAGGTCCGTCAACTCCCCGCCGGTGGGCGTCATGTCGCCGTAGGTGGCGATGCTGCGGGGCTCGCCGAAGCCGAACAAGGCACCTGACGGGAAGGTGGTTTCCTGCCCGGAGGAGTAACCGACCAGGTGGAGGGTGCCGCCCTCGGCGAGGGCACTCCACGCCTGGGCCACCAGTGACCCGCCGACCGTGTCCAGGACGAGGTCGAACCGGCCCCCGGTCCCGGCCAGGTCGGTCAGGACCCTGTCGGCGCCGAGTTCACGGAGCCCGGCGGCCCGCTCCGGCGAACCGACGAGTGCCGTCACCCGGGCGCCCGCCAGCGCCGCCAGCTGGACGGCGAAGTGCCCCACGCCTCCGCTGGCGCCGGTGATCAGAACGTCGCGCGCCAGCAGGGACCGGGTGCGCAGCACCCGGAACGGGGTGACACCGGCGATCCCCAGCGCGGCGGCGTCGGCCAGGTCCACGCCCTCGGGGACGGTGCCGAGCGAGGCGGGGCTGACTGCCATCCGCTCCGCCCACGCGTGGGGAGCCATTCCCACTGCGACGCGCGTACCTTCGGGCGGCCCCGAGCCGTCGGATGCGGCGCGCACCACGATGCCCGCCGCGTCGTGACCGTGCACAGCGCCGGCCGGCCACTGGTGCACGTAATTCAGCTCTCCGAAGTTGAGACCGATGTGCCGTATCTCCACCAGCGCCTCACCGGTGGACGGTACGGGCTCATCGACATCGGCGAACCGGATGGGTCCGGCGTCACTGTGATCGACCACAAGGGCGCGCATAGGGGTGTGTTTCCTTCTCTCGTGGAGGTGCCTGAGCACTCGGCGCGGCAACAGATCGAGTGCGCACATGCCGCACTGCCGCCTTCTTGGAACCCTTCCGCAAGAACCCTTTCGCAGGACCGGGACAGTGACCAGACCCGTGAGAAGCAATCAGTTGACGATCTGTGTCAGTGCGGTTCACGGCACTTCGAGCCCCGCGCCCGTCCGATCGCCGATGCCGCCCCAGGGACCCGGGCGGTCTCCAGGCCCACTTGAGGGAGGATCATCGCGTTGTAAGATCCTCCGGCTTGGCCGATGCGCAGGCCGAACTCGCTTCACTCGACCGGTGTTTGTACCGGCCCCGGGGCGGGACGGAACTCATCGCCATCGGCGCCGGGGGACTGTGCAGAAAGCGAGAGAGGGACACCCATGCCTATCAGGAGTGCGCGTTACGGCCTGTCGACCGCTGCGCTCGTCGCCGCAGGGCTGGCGCTGACCGCGTGCGGATCCGGCGACGCGACTTCCGCCTCCGGATCCTCCGCCGGTTCGTCCGCCCCCACGAGTTCCGCACAGTCCAGCGCCGCACCGACCGACAAGGGCGGCCAGGGCTCCACCGACGCAGCGCCGCCGGCCTCCGCCGACCCGTCCACGACGCAGGGCGCGGCGCCCGGACCGTCGAAGGGCACCCGGCACGCCCAGCAGGACTGCGGGCCCGACCAGACAGGTCTGGAGGTGATCGTCCCGAGTTCGACCACCGCCACCAGCTGTGCCACGGCCCGCGCGGTCGCCAACGCCTATGCGAAGGACAGCGGCGCAGGCGGCAAGTCCCCGGTCACTGTCACCGTTGCCGGCGTGGCGTGGCTGTGCCAGGAGCAGCAAGGCGGCATCGACCCCTACATGGCATGCGCCAACACCGCCGACAGCACGCAGACGGTTCGGATGAGTTCCTGAAGGGCTCGGCGCGGCGCCGTGGGTGAAGACCCGGCCAGGGAGGGGGTTCCGGGCCGGGATCGTGCTCGCCCCCTCACCGGGGCGCCAGTACGGGTGGACTCCACCCAGCCCCGGAGTGTCGGCGTCCGATACGTCCAGGATTCATAGCATGATCCGACTCTCATTCTGAGCTCGGTGTCGTGGTGTGAACTGGATGGGCAGGGCAGGCACATGTCAGTGGGTCGTCGGGCCGTACTCGCCGCCGTGGCGGCCACCGGGCTTGCGGGATGTGCCGGCCGGTCCGGTGCTCCGGGGGCGTCCCTGGCGACCCGGACCACTCCGTCGGACATCGAACCGCCGAGCCGTACACCGCGCGCCGGCCGTGCGGCCGCCACGGCCCGCGCGGCCGCACCCGAGATGACGCGCGCTGCGGCGGTCGCCAGGTACGGCTCTGCGCGGCCGTCGGACTGGGGCTTCGACGCACCGGGCGTCCTGACCGCCCTGCCCGCGGCGCAGCAGGCCATCGCGCTGACCTTCGACGCGTGCGGGGGCCCCGGGGGCAGCGCGTACGACAAGGACCTGATCGGCTTCCTCCGGTCGAGGAAAGTACCGGCGACGCTCTTCATCAACTCCCGCTGGATCGACGCCCATCCGGCGGTCTTCCGGTCACTGGCCGCCGACCCGCTCTTCGAGATCGCCAACCACGGGACCCGGCACCGCCCCCTGTCGGTCTCCGGCCGCTCCGCGTACGGCATCCCCGGGACGCGCGACGCGGGCGAGGTCTACGACGAGGTCGCGGGCAACCACGGCAAGCTCACCCGGCTGCTGGGCCGGCCGCCCCGCTTCTTCCGGTCGGGGACGGCGTACTACGACGATGTCGCGTCGCGCATCGTGGGCGCGCTGGGCGAACGCCCGGTGAGTTTCACGGTCAACGGCGACGGCGGCGCGACCTTCACACCCGAGCAGGTCCACACCGCCGTCGCGGCCGCCCGGCCCGGGTCGGTCGTGATCGGCCACCTGAACCAGCCGGAGGGCGGCACGGCCGAGGGCATCGCCACGGCGGTGCCCCAACTCCTCGCGTCGGGGCACCGGTTCATCCGGCTCTCGGACGCGCTGTGACACCGGGGGTGCGCGGTCGGCCAGTTCGGCCCGGCCCGGTCAGCCCTCCAGCGCTGTCGCGATGCGGTCGAGGTCGGCGACGAGCGCCGCGACGCGCCGTGGCGGGATCGTCCCGGCCATGCGCTGCTCGACGGCGTACACGGCGGCCTGGACAGCGGCGAGGCGCGCCCGGCCCGCTTCGGTGAGGCGGGCGGGGCGGGCCCGGCCGTGGTCGGCGGAGTCGGGGCGGGTGATGAGCCCCGCTTCCTGCAGGCCCCGCAGGACGACGTTGCCCGACTGCCGGGTCACGAAGGTCGCGCGGGCGAGGTCGGCGTTCGACATGCCGGGATGCAGGGCGAGCAGTTCGAGCGTGGAGTACTGCGGCACGGTCAGCCCGTGCTCCCGCAGGACCTTGTCCATGGCTCCGCGCAGGGCAGCCTGGGCGCGTTTGAGCAGATACCCCAGGTGGCGGGTGACGTCGTCGCCCTCGGGGCGGAACGGGTCGGTCGGCACACTCTCCTCCTTGCCGGGCTCATGCATGTCAATATTTTGACATGCCAATCCCCGGACCCTAGCCTCGCTTATGTCAAAGTCCTGACATAGAAGAGCGAGGGAAACCCATGCCTGTTGCCATCGACGGTCCCGACTTCGTCGCCCTCCAGGTCCACGACGTGGAGGCCGCTGCGGTCTTCTGCGAGAAGCATCTGGGGCTGCGCCGGGCCGCGGTCTCGCCCCCGCACGCGGTCGTGTTCGACACCCGGCCGACCCCGTTCGCCGTCCGCGCGCTGATGCCGGGAGTCAGCCTCGCCGACACCACACGACCGGGCCTCGGCGTGGTGATCTGGTTCAGGACCCCGGACGCCCACGCGCTTCACGAGCAGCTCGACGCCGCCGGCGTCAAGATCCTCACACCGATGGCGGACAGCCCCTTCGGGCCGATGTTCTCCTTCGAGGGCCCGGAGGGCTACACACTCACCGCACACGGCGGCTGACCGAGACCCGGACAGCGCGCCCGGAACCGGGGCGCAGGGCGGGCGCGCGGGCCGGGGCGGCGGGCGCGGCGGCTCAGAGCTGCCGCGCGACCTCCGTCGCCCAGTACGTGAGGATCATGTTCGCGCCCGCCCGCTTGATGCCGGTCAGGGACTCCATGATCGCCTTGTCCCGGTCGATCCAGCCCTTCTCCGCGGCGGCCTCGACCATCGCGTACTCACCGCTGATCTGGTACGCGGCCACCGGCACGGACACCGACTCCGCGACCTTCGCGAGGATGTCCAGGTACGGCCCGGCCGGCTTGACCATCACCATGTCGGCGCCCTCGGCGAGGTCCAGCTCCAGCTCGCGCAGCGACTCCCGGGCGTTCGCCGGGTCCTGCTGGTACGTCTTGCGGTCGCCCTGCAGCGAGGAGCCGACGGCCTCACGGAACGGACCGTAGAAGGCGGACGAGTACTTCACCGTGTAGGCGAGGATCGACACATCCTCCTTGTCGATGGTGTCCAGCGCGTCGCGGATCACACCGACCTGGCCGTCCATCATGCCGCTGGGGGCCACCACATGGGCGCCCGCGTCGGCCTGGACCTGCGCCATCTCCGCGTACCGCTCAAGGGTCGCGTCGTTGTCGACCCGGCCCGACTCGTCCAGGACCCCGCAGTGGCCGTGATCGGTGGTCTCGTCGAGGCAGAGATCCGACATGATCACCAGGTCGTCGCCGACCTCGGCGCGCACATCGCGCAGCGCCACCTGGAGAATGCCCTCCGGGTCGGTGCCCGCCGTGCCGATAGCGTCCTTCTTCGCGTCCTCCGGAACACCGAAGAGCATGATCCCGGCGACCCCCGCGGACACGGCGTCGACGGCCGCCTTCCGCAAGGTGTCGCGGGTGTGCTGGACCACGCCCGGCATCGCCGTGATCGGCACCGGCTCCCCGATCCCCTCCCGCACGAAGGCGGGCAGGATCAGATCAGCCGGGTGCAGCCGCGTCTCGGCCACCATGCGGCGCATCGCCGGGGTGGTGCGCAGCCGCCGCGGACGGGCGCCCGGGAAAGATCCGTACACAGTCATCCTCAGTTACCTCTTCGAACTCTGCGAACTCTTCGAACTGACCGGGCCCTTCGAACCGTCCGGGCTCCTCGAACTCTCCGGGCCGGCTGCTCAGGCTCAGGTGGTGCGGCGCCTGCGGCCGCCCGGACGGCGCTCACTGGGGCGGGTGACCGCCTCGCCCGCCTCCCGGGCCGCCTCACGGCGCTGCGCACCGAACTCGGCGAGCGCCTCCGCGAGTCTGTGCACCGAAGGCTCGGGCGAGAGCACGTCCACCCGCAGCCCGTGCTCCTCGGCCGTCTTGGCCGTGGCGGGACCGATACAGGCGATGACCGTGACGTTGTGCGGCTTGCCCGCGATCCCCACCAGATTGCGGACCGTGCTCGAAGAGGTGAAGAGGACCGCGTCGAAACCGCCGCCCTTGATCGCCTCACGGGTGTCGGCCGGCGGCGGCGACGCACGCACCGTGCGGTAGGCGGTGACGTCGTCGACCTCCCAGCCCAGCTCGATCAGCCCGGCCACCAGGGTCTCGGTGGCGATGTCGGCGCGCGGCAGGAACACCCGGTCGATCGGGTCGAAGACCGGGTCGTACGGCGGCCAGTCCTCCAGAAGACCGGCAGCCGACTGCTCACCGCTCGGTACGAGATCGGGCTTGACGCCGAACTCGACCAGCGAGGCAGCGGTCTGCTCGCCGACGGCGGCGACCTTGATCCCCGCGAAGGCACGGGCGTCGAGCCCGTACTCCTCGAACTTCTCCCGGACCGCCTTGACGGCGTTCACGCTGGTGAAGGCGATCCACTCGTAGCGCCCCGTGACGAGGCCCTTGACCGCGCGCTCCATCTGCTGCGGGGTGCGCGGCGGCTCGACGGCGATGGTGGGGACCTCGTGCGGCACGGCGCCGTACGAACGCAGCTGGTCGGAGAGCGAGGCCGCCTGCTCCTTCGTACGCGGAACGAGCACCCGCCACCCGAAGAGCGGCTTCGACTCGAACCACGACAACTGGTCGCGCCTGGCGGCCGAGCTGTGCTCGCCGACCACGGCTATGACCGGCTGGTGACCGTCGGGCGACGGCAGCACCTTGGCCTGCTTGAGCACCTGGGCGACCGTGCCGAGCGTCGCGGACCAGGTGCGCTGGCGGGTGGTCGTACCAGCGACGGTGACGGACATCGGGGTGTCGGGCTTGCGGCCCGCCGCGACCAGTTCACCGGCGGCGGCGCCGACCGTGTCGAGCGTCGTGGAGACGACCGCGGTCGCATCGCTCGCGCCGACCTCGCTCCAGCAGCGGTCGGACGCCGTACGGGCGTCGACGAACCGGACGTCGGTGCCCTGCGCGTCACGCAGCGGCACCCCGGCGTACGCGGAGACACCCACCGCGGTCGAGACGCCCGGGACGACCTCGAACGGGATGCCCGCGGAAGCGCAGGCCAGCATCTCCTCACTGGAGTTGCCGTCGAGTCCGGGATCCCCGGTGACAGCACGGACGACCCGCCTGCCACCCCGTGCGGCCTCCATGACAAGATTGCCCGCATCTCGGATGGCCGGGATCCCGGCGGCTGTTGACGCTTCGTCAACAACCGTCAGCTGAGGCGTGCTTACGGTCGCCCGCGCATGGCTGCGTACGACATCGAGCACCTGCGGCTCGGCGATCAGTACGTCCGCACTCGCGAGCGCTTCGACGGCGCGCAGTGTGAGAAGTCCCGGATCCCCGGGTCCGGCACCGAGGAAGGTGACGTGCCCGTGTGCGGGAAGGGCGGCTGGCAGGTTCGAGGTGGGGTTCATCGTGCTCGCTCCCCCATAAGACCGGCCGCACCCTTGGCCAGCATCTCGGACGCGAGTTCGCGTCCGAGCGCCTCGGTGCCTTCGTGCGACGTGGGTACGGGACCGGTGGTGGACAACTGCACCAGCGAGGAACCGTCGGCAGAGCCGACAACACCGCGCAGGCGCATCTCGGTGACAACCTGCCCGTCGGCCAGGACGTCGGCCAGTGCACCAACAGGCGCACTGCAACCGGCCTCCAAGGCGGCGAGCAGGGATCGCTCGGCGGTCACGGCGGCCCGGGTGTACGGGTCGTCGAGCTCGGCGAGCTGGGCGACGAGATCAGCGCGGGATGCCGCGCACTCGACCGCCAGGGCCCCCTGGCCGGGGGCGGGCAAGATGATGTCGACCGGGAGGTACTCGGTCACTTCCGCGGCCCGGCCGGCACGGTGGAGCCCGGCCGCGGCGAGAACCACCGCGTCCAGCTCCCCGCTGCGGACGAATCCGATACGGGTGTCGATGTTGCCGCGGATCGGCACGGTCTCGATGCGCATCCCGTGGTTACGGGCGTACGCGTTGAGCTGCGCCATCCGGCGCGCGGAGCCGGTACCCACCCGGGCACCGTCCGGCAGCTGCTCGAAGGTCAGCCCGTCCCGCGCGATCAGCACATCCCTGGGGTCCTCACGGACCGGGATCGCGGCCAGCACGAGACCGTCCGGCTCGGCCGTCGGCAGATCCTTCAGCGAGTGCACGGCGAAGTCGACCTCGCCGCTCAGCAGCGCATCACGCAGGGCGGTGACGAACACACCGGTCCCCCCGATCTGCGACAGCTGCTCACGGGAGGTGTCCCCGTACGTGGTGATCTCGACGAGTTCCACGGGGCGACCCGTGATCTGCCGCACCGCCTCGGCGATTTGTCCTGACTGCGCCATGGCGAGCTTGCTGCGCCTGGTCCCCAGCCTCAAGGCATCGGTCATGCCCGCCCTCGGTTCTTGACGTCTGTGTTGCTCAGGTCGGTCAGATCGGCCCTGCTGACGGCCGCGACCGTCAGTGGGTCGAGGTCGAAGAGTTCCCGCAGCGCGTCCGCGTACCCGGCGCCGCCGGGCTCGCTCGCGAGCTGCTTGACCCGCACGGTGGGCGCGTGCAGGAGCTTGTCGACGACACGGCGCACGGTCTGCGAGATCTCGGCGCGCTCCTTGTCGTCCAGGTCGGGGAGGCGTCCGTCGAGCCGCGCGATCTCACCGGCGACGACGCCGGCGGCCATGGTGCGCAGGGCCACGACGGTCGGAGTGATGTGGGCGGCCCGCTGGGCGGCGCCGAAGGCGGCGACCTCGTCCGAGACGATGGTGCGTACGGCGTCGACGTCGGCGGCCATCGGGGCGTCGGCCGACGCGTCGGCCAGCGACTCGATGTCGACCAGGCGGGCACCGCCGATGCGGTGGACCGCGGCGTCGATGTCACGCGGCATGGCCAGGTCGAGCAGGGCCAGACGCGGCGGGGCCCCACCGTCGGCGGGGTCGCCCGCGAGCCTGCGCACAGGGCGCGGGGCGGCGGGTCCC
>NZ_JAAGLN010000066.1 GCF_010548145.1 Streptomyces sp. SID10853 | reverse complement strand
GTCCGGCCGGCCGGACGGCGGCGGACCCGTACGGTCGCCCCGCTGATCGCAGGTGACACGGTCGCCCTGGCCGCCACCTGCGCGCTGGTGCCCGGGCTGAGCCCGGCGCCGCTGGTCCTCGTACCGCTGCTCGCGCTGCATCTGGCGCTGCACCTGCACGGCGGCCTCTACCGGCGGCGCCTCTCCAGGTCGGCGCTGCTCGAACTGCCCGCGCTGCTCGGCCACGCACTCGTCCTGTGGTGCACGGCGGCCGCCTGTTTCGCGGCCCTCGCGCCCTGGCACATCCTCGACTGGACGGTCCTCGCCACCGCGGTCACCGCGCAGACCCTCACCGGCTGCGTGGTCCGCGGCGCGGTCCACCAGCTGGCGCGTGTCACCGCCGCACGGCGCGGGCAGTCGACGCTGATCGTCGGCGGCGGCGCCACCGCCCACCAGATCAGTGCCGCGCTCTACGCGCACCCGGCCTACGGCATGCGGCCGGTGGGTCTTGTGGGGACCGGGGCCGCCACCGACGCCGGATCGTCCGCCGGGGACGGGAGTTCCGTACTGCCCGTGCTCGCGACCCATGAGGAGATCGGCCGGGCCGTCATCCAGACCACGGTCCGCCACGCCCTGTTCGTCGGCCCCGGCGGCGCCACCGCCGACGACCCGTCCCTCGTGCGGCTGCTCGGCGAGTACGGCGTCCAGCTGTGGCTCGTCGACACGTCGGGGCCCGGCCGGCGCACCGTGTCCGCCGACCACTTGTGGGGGTTCGCCGTGCGGCCGCTGGCCGTGCCGGGCCACCGCGTGAGCCGCTGGGGCAAACGCGCCCTCGACACCTCGCTCGCCGCCCTGGCCCTGATCGCGGCGGCGCCCGTGATGGGGCTGTGCGCGCTGGCCGTACGGATCTCCGACGGGCCCGGCGTCATCTTCCGGCAGGAACGGATCGGCATGGACGGGCGCGCCTTCACCCTGCTCAAGTTCCGTACGCTGCGCCCCGCCGACGACCACGAGTCGGCGACCCGGTGGAGCGTCGCCAGGGACCACCGGATGAGCGGCGCCGGCAGCCTGCTGCGCCGGACCTCGCTCGATGAGCTGCCGCAGCTGTGGAACGTACTGCGCGGCGACATGAGCCTGGTCGGCCCGCGGCCCGAACGGCCCTACTTCGTCACCAAGTTCTCCGGCTGCCACCCCGGCTACCGGTCCAGACACCGGATGCCCGTCGGGATCACCGGGCTCGCCCAGATCAGCGGACTGCGC
This sequence comes from Streptomyces sp. SID10853, assembly GCF_010548145.1. Taxonomy (GTDB): domain Bacteria; phylum Actinomycetota; class Actinomycetes; order Streptomycetales; family Streptomycetaceae; genus Streptomyces. The sequence goes on along the minus strand of NZ_JAAGLN010000066.1, from coordinate 30,717 downwards.
GGGGACACCTCCATCGAGGACCGGGCCCGCTTCGACAACCACTACATCGACAGCTGGTCGCTCTGGCAGGACATCTGCATCCTGGCCAGGACCGCAGGCTCGCTCTTCCGGCTGGGGGGCAGCTGACCGTGACGGCTCTCACCCAGGCCCCCGCGCTGCCCCGGCCGCGCACCGCGCCGCCCGCCGCCGCGCCGCTCGCCGTGTGCCTCGGGCGCCGGCTCGCCCGCCGGTGGCCGGTGCTGCCCGTGGCCGCGCCCGTCCTGCTGCTGGCCGTCCCCGTCGAGTACGGGAACGGGGCCAGCACCTCCACCAACATCTCGGTCGCCGACGTGGCTTCGGCGTTCCTGGTGCTGTACTGCGCGGTACGGATGCTGCGCGGCAGGTCCCGTCCGCTGAGCCCGGCCGCCGCCGTCGTGCTCGGCGTGCCGGTCGTGGGGTTCGCCGTGGCCACCGTGACCGCGGCCGATCCGGTGGCCGCGCTCCCCGGGTTCGTGCGGTACCTCCAGGTGTTCGTGCTGGTGCCGGCGGCGGTCGTGCTGCTGCTGAGGGACGCCGGCGACTTCCGGTTCGTGGCCGGGGCCTTCGTCGTACTCGCGCTGGTCCAGGGCGGGTTCGGCGTCTGGCAGTACGCGACCGGGAGCGGCGCCTCGTACATGGGCTCCGACATCCGGGCCGTCGGCACCTTCGGCCCCACCGACATCATGGGCATGGCCACCACCGTGGCGTTCGGGATGGTCGTCGCCACCGGGCTCGCGCTGCTTCCGCCGCCCGGCGCGCCCCGCTGGGTGCGCCCGGCCGCGCTCGCCGCAGCGGTGGCGCTGGTGCTGCCGCTCGCGTTCTCCTTCAGCCGCGGTTCGTGGATCGCCACCGTGGTCGCGGTGCTTGCCGTCGTGCTGCTCGCCGGACTGCGTACGGCGGTCCGCGCCCTGGCCGCCGTGGTCGCGGTCGCGGTGGTGCTCGTCGGCGGATTCGGGGTCGGCTCGCAGCTCATCACCGAACGGCTCGGCTCGATCACCCAGGTCACGGCCGCCCCCGACCAGTCGGTCACCGACCGGTACACGATGTGGGCGGCTGCGGTCGGCATGTGGCGCGACGAGCCCGCGACGGGCGTCGGCCTCAAGGGATTTCCCGCGTACCGCGACGGCCACGCCTCGCTGGGGCTCTCGTCGGGCTCCGACACGGCGGGCGCAGGCCACGCCTACCAGCGCCAGCCGCTGCTCTCGCCGCACAACATGTATCTGCTGGTCCTGAGCGAACAGGGCCTGACCGGGATCACCGCGCTGGCCGGCAGCTGGGCCGCGCTCCTGGCGGGCGGGGCCCGCCGCCTGTACCGGGCGCGGAGACGGCGCGGAGCGGCCGCCGACTGCGGGCTCGTGGCGGTGGGACTGATGCTGTGGCAGACGGTCGACTTCCTGTACGCGGACATCGGCGGCCCCGCGACCGCGCTCACCGGCATCGTCTTCGGCCTGATCGCCTGGTGGGCGCTGGCGGGCCGTCAGGAAGCGCCGGGCGCCGCATGAACGAGACGACCAGCGGCACGGGGACGGGCACGGGGACGGCCGGCGGTGCGGGTGCGGGGACGGTGAGGGTCGGCGGTTCGGGTACGGATACGGGTCCGGGTACGGGTGCGGGCACCGCCACCCGCACCGCCACCGGCACCCGTTCGCGGCGCCGTGCAGCCGCCCGTACCGCGGTGGCCGTGCGGTCGGCGGCTGGCCATATGCCGCCCGCCGTCCGGCAGGCGCCGCCCCGGCTCGGGAAGGTGCTGGCCAGGGCGGCCGCGATCACCGCGGCGCTGACCATCGCCGGTTCGGTGCTCGGTCTGGTCCGGGACCAGAGCATCGCGCATCTCTTCGGCGCGGGCAGTGACAGCGACGCGTTCCTGATCTCCTGGACCGTGCCGGAGATGGCCTCCACGCTGCTCATCGAGGACGCGATGGCCCTGGTGCTCGTCCCGGCGTTCAGCCACGCGCTGGCCCGGCGTGCCGCGGGCGAGCACCCCGACCCCGTACGCGCCCTGGTCTCCGCCACCCTGCCGCGCCTCCTCGTACTGCTCGGCTGCACCACCGGGGTCCTGGTGCTGGGCGCACCGGTGATCGTGGAGCTTCTGGCGCCGGGGCTCGCCGAGCCGCAGGTGGCCGTCCAGTGCACCCGGCTGACCGCCCTCACCGTGCTCTCGTTCGGGATCACCGGCTATCTCAGCGCGGCGCTGCGGGCGCACCGCAGCTATCTGCCGCCCGCCACGATCTATGTGGCGTACAACGTCGGCATCATCCTCACCATGCTGGTGCTGCACTCCCTGTGGGGGGTGCGTGCCGCGGCCGCCGGGGTCGCGGCGGGCAGTGTCCTGATGGTGCTGGCCCAGCTGCCCGCCTTCGTCAGACACCTGGCCGTACGCCCGGCAGGCGGCGAGAGGCCGCTCATCGGCGCCGCGGCCCCCGCCGTCGGCACCGCGCGGCCGGTGCTCGGTGTGCTGGCGCCCGTCGTCATCTTCACCGTCTGCCGTCAGTCGCAGGTCCTCGTGGAGCGGTTCCTGGCCGCCTCGCTGCCCGCCGGGGCGATCTCGCACCTGAACTACGCGCAGAAGGTCGCCCAGGTGCCGATGATGCTGTCGCTGATGATCTGCACGGTCACCTTCCCGGTGGTCGCCAAGGCCGTCGCCGACGGCGAGGGCGACCAGGCGCGGCGCCGGGTCGAGCGCGATCTGGCGCTGGCCGGGGTCGTGGTGCTGGCCGGCACCGCGGTCGTCGTGGCCTACGCCCCGCAGATCATCGAAGTCCTGTTCCAGCGCGGCGCGTTCAGTGCCCGCGACACCGCGACCACGGCGTCCATCATGCGGGTCTACGCGCTCGGGCTGCTCGGGCAGTGCCTGGTCGGCGCCCTGGGCAGGCCGTTCTTCTCGGCGGTGCGGCCCACCTGGTTCCCGGCCGCGGCGATGGCCGCAGGACTTCTCGTCAACACGGTCGCCGGAGCGCTCACCGTCGGCCCCTGGGGGGTGTACGGCATCGCCGGTTCCAACGCGCTGGGCATCACCGTCACCGCCGTGCTCCTGCTGCGCGGGCTCGGCTCGCGGGTCGTCTCCATCCACGTACGCGGTGTCGCCCTCACGCTCGCCAGGCTGTCCGCCGCCGCCGTGGCCGCGTGCGTGGCGGGGACGCTGCTCGCCCCGCTGGTCCCCGGCGCGCTGCCCAGCCTGGCCGTCGGCTGTCTGCTGGTGCCCGGTGTGTTCGCCGCCGCGGCACTCGCGCTGCGCGCCCCCGAAGTCGTCGGCCTGCTCGACCTCACCAAGCAACGGTTCCCTCACGTCGGCTGACACGCCGCCATACGCCGCCCCGCCCCGGCCCTCGCCCGGCCCCGGCATTCAGCCGTGGATCCTGATGTACCACTCGGTCGCCGACCCCACCGACGACCCGTACGGCATCACCGTCGCCCCCGAGCGCCTCGACCGCCAGCTGCGCCTGCTGGCGCGGTCCGGGCTGACCGGTGTCGGCGTCGGCGCCCTGCTGCGCGCCCGCGCCGAGGGCCGCGGGCGCGGGCTCGTCGGGCTGACCTTCGACGACGGCTACGGCGACTTCACCGACCACGCGCTGCCGCTGCTGAAGCGGCACGGGTGCACGGCCACCGTGTTCGTACTGCCCGGCAGGCTCGGCGGCGAGAACGTCTGGGACGCACTCGGGCCGCGCAGACCGCTGCTCACCGAGGACGGCGTCAGAGCCGCGGCCGCGGCCGGCATGGAGATCGGCTCGCACGGCCTCTACCACCGGGACCTCACCGAAGCGGCCGACGACGAGCTGCGCGAGGAGACCCGGGGAAGCCGCGAACTGCTCCGCGGGATCACCGGCGTCGCGCCGGAGGGCTTCTGCTATCCGTACGGCACCATCGACCGGCGGACCGTCGACGCCGTGCGCGCCGCCGGATACGCGTACGGCTGTGCCATCGCCCCCGGCCCGCTGGCCGGCGGCCACGCGCTGGCCCGCACCCACATCAGCCACGCGGACCGCGGCCTGCGGCTCGCCGCCAAACGGGCGCTCCACCGGCTGCGGCAGCTGCGGGCCGGAGGCAGCCGATGAGGGTCCTGCACATCATCACCGGCCTCGGTGTGGGCGGCGCCGAGCAGCAACTGCGGCTGCTGCTGCGCCAGTTGCCCGTCGAGTGCGACGTGGTCACGCTCACCAACCCCGGCCCGGTCGCCGACGGGCTGCGCGCCGACGGGGTCTCCGTCACGCATCTGGGGATGCGTGGCAACCGAGACCTCGCGGCACTTCCCCGGCTGGCCCGGCTGATCCGGCGCGGCCGGTACGACCTGGTCCACACCCATCTGTACCGGGCCTGTGTGTACGGCAGGATCGCCGCCCGGCTGGCCGGGGTGCGCGCCACGGTCGCCACCGAACACTCGCTGGGCGCACGGTACATCGAGGGCCGCCCCCTCACCCGGTCCGCCCGCGCGCTGTATCTGCGCACCGAGCGGCTGGGCTCGGCGACGGTCGCGGTGTCGGCGACGGTCGCCGACCGGCTGCGCGGCTGGGGCGTGCCGGCCGCGCGTATCCATGTCGTACCGAACGGCATCGACGGGGCGCGGTTCCGGCACGATCCACGGGTCAGGGCCGCCACCCGGGCGCTGCTCGGTATCCCGGCCGACGCGTTCGTGGTGGGCGGCGTCGGCAGGCTGGTGCCGGGCAAGCGCTTCGACCTGCTGGTACGCGCTGTCGCCGCGCTGCCGGAGGTCAGGCTGCTGCTGGCCGGGGACGGGCCGGAGCGGGAGGCGCTGCGCACGCTCGCCGGGCAACTCGGGGCCGGCGACCGTATCCACCTCATCGGCGAGTGCGACGCACTGCCGGACGCACTGCCGGACGGGCGGTCGGGTGAGCGGTCGGACGCACTGCCGGACGGGCGGTCGGGCGAGCGGTCGGACGGGCTGTCCGGCGGGCCGCATGCCGGGCCGACCGCTGGACCGCATGCCGGGCCGACCGTCCCCGCTGTCCTGGACGCGGCGGACGTCTTCGTCTCCGCCTCGGACGAGGAGTCCTTCGGGCTCGCTGTCGTCGAGGCGCTGGCCGCCGGCCTTCCCGTCCTGTACGCCGTCTGCCCCGCGCTCGACGACCTCCAGGCCGGACCGGTGCCTGGCGCGGTGCGGGTGCCGGGCGGCGCCGCGGAGATCGAGGCGGCGCTCCGGCACCAACTGAGCCTGGGGGCACGGCGGTTGGATCCGTCGGCGGTGGTCGGCCACTACGACATCGCGCGCAGCGCCGCCGGTCTGCTCGGGGTGTACGCCCGCACGGTCGCGTCGGCCCCTGCCGTCCCGCGCGTACGCCCGCCGTTCGTGACCCCTGTCCCGTGACCCTGTCCCGTGATCCCGTTCCGTGCCTCCTTCCCGTGCCTCTTTCCGCGCCGCCCTCCCCGGGCCCCCTTTCCGCGACATCCGTGACACCGACGAAGAAGTGAGCCCCATGCCTGATTCGCCCCGCGAAGAGCACCGGACCGAGCGCCGGGCCGAGCACCGAGCCATCCCCCGGACCATCGGGCGGGCCGTCCGCCGCCGCGCCGCCGCACTGCCCGGCTGGTGGCCGCTGCCCCTGTGCGCACTCGTCGGCGTGGTCGGCGGTGCGTCGTACGGACTGGCCGCGGCGCCCGACTACGCCGCCACCAGCTATGTCGTCGCCGCCCCCGCCAAGGGCGCCGACCCCTCCACCGCCCTCGGCTTCGCCCAGGCGTACGGCCGTATCTCCACCAGCACCTCGACCCTCGCCGCGGCCCAGAAGGCGGCGGGCGTCCCGGTACGGACGCTGGGGCGGCACGTCAGTACGGAGACGTCGCCCGAGTCGCCGATGATCGGCATCACCGGCAGCGCGACGCGCCCCGGCAAGGCCGCCGACATCGCCAACGCGGTGGCCGGAGCGCTTACCGCCAGTGGCAACGCAGCCGCGGGCAACACCGGCGTCCGGCTGGTCCTGTTCTCGAAGGCCGTCGCACCGTCGGCCGCCGTCTCGCCCTCGGTGCCGGTCGGCATCGCGGTCGGCGGCTGCGCCGGCGGCCTCGTCGGAGCCCTCACGCTGCTGGTCCGCCCGCGCCGCAGGCAGTGGAGCCAGGGCACAGCGGTCCCGGCCCCCGCCCAGGCCACCGGGCCCGACGCGCTCGCCGAGCCCGCGCAGCTGAAGGAACACGTCTGATGGCGGTGGCCGCCGGGATCGCGTCCGGGACCGGGGTCAGGACAGGCGGTGGGCCGGGGTCCGGGACAGCGGCCGGGTCCGGCCTGTCCGTGACACTGTGCCGCGACGAACGGCAGTTCGCCGCGCTGGAGACCCAGTGGGCGGCGCTGTACCGCGGCTGCGCCACCGCCACCCCGTTCCAGAGCCACTCCTGGCTGTACTCTTGGTGGCTCTCGTACGGCACACCCGGGCGGCTGCGCGTGGTCCTCGTACGGCGCGGCGGACAGCTCGTGGGAGCCGCCCCGCTGATGCTCACCCACCGGCCGCTGCCGCTGCTCGTCCCGCTGGGCGGCGGCATCTCCGACTTCTCGGACGTCCTCATCGACGGCTCGCAGCCGCCCGGCACCCTCACCGCGCTCGCCGAGGGGCTGCGCCGGGCGGCCCCGCACGCGGTGATCGATCTGCGCGAGGTGCGCCCCGGGGCCGCGGCCGAGCAGCTCTACGCCTGCTGGCCCGGGGCGCGGCGCAGGCTCAGCGACTCGGTCTGCCTCGAACTGCCCGCCGAGCCCATCGACCAGCTGGTCAGACGGCTCGCCTCCGGACGGGCCCAGCGGGTCCGGGCCAAGCTGCGCAAGCTCGACGCGCTGGGGATCGAGGGGCGCGCCGTCCCGGAGCACGAAGTGCCGTGCGGCATCCGGGAGTTGCTGCGCCTGCACGAGCTGCAGTGGCGCGGGCGCGGGGTCACACCCGAGCACCTCAGACCCCGGTTCGCCGAACATCTGACGCGCGCCACCCAGCGCATGGTGCGGGACGGCGACGCGGCGCTCACCGAGTACCGCCTCGACGGTGCGGTGGTCGCCGCCAATGTGACGCTCCAGTCCGCCCGGCTCAGCGGCGGATATCTGTACGGCGCCGACCCTCAGCTCCGTACCAGGAAGGTCGACGTGACGACGATGCTGCTGCGCCGCGACGCCCGGCACGCCGCCGAGAGCGGCCGGACCGTCATCAGCCTGCTGCGCGGCACCGAACCGTACAAGAGCCACTGGCGCCCGGCCGTCGTCACCAACCAGCGGCTGCTGCTCGCGACGGCCGCGCTCGCCCCGGTGCTCGGCCTGTACGCGGCCCAGCTGGCGGGCCGGGACCGGGCGGCCGAAGTGGTGCGCACCGTCGGGCCCGTGGTGCGCGACTGGCGCACCGGGCCCGGCGGCCGGCGGGCGGCGGCAGAACGGCCGGCGGCCGACGGCCGGTGACCGGCCCCGGTCCGCCGTCCGCCTGCGGTCCGCCGTCCGTCTGCGGTCCGCCGTCCGTCTGCGGTCTGCGGTCCGTCTGCCGTCCGTCCGTGCCGCGTACCGCCGTCCCTCGTCCGTAGCCCGTAGCCCGTAGCCCGTAGCCCGTAGCCCGTAGCCCGCAGTCCGGCCGGCCCGGTCGCCCGGCTGGTGCCCTGTCAGTCCTCCGGCAGGGACACGCAGATCTTCCGGGGCTTGAACCAGGTGCCGGCCCACTTGCCCAGGTCGACCCGGATGCACCACTGCTTCGTACCCGTCGGCTTCGACGGCGGCTCCACCCCGTGCTCCGACGGCGTCGGTGTCGGTGTCGGCGCCGTACCGGGCGGGGTGCTCGGCTCGGCCGTCGGCCTGCCGGGCTCCGGCTTGGCCTCCTGGGACACCTTGGTCCGGAAGATCTTCGACGCGCCGGGGTTCTCGTCGCACTGCCACACCCCGTGCGGGCAGTAGTCCGTGATGGTCTGGTACAGCGGCTTGTGCGCGTCGAACCAGGCGAGCATCCCGCGCATATAGGCGGTGTTGTCGCCGTTTCTGAAGAGGCCCCACTCGGGGTAGGAGATCTGCTTCTTGTGCGCGGCGGCGAAGTCGACCTGCGCCTGGAGCCCGTACGGCCCCTTCACCTGGTCCTCGAAGGTGTCGCCGGGCGGCTGGTCGTACGAGTCCATCCCCACGATGTCCACCGTGTCGTCGCCCGGGTAGCACTGGGTCCAGGGGATGTCGTCCGGGCCGCGGTTGGGCGTGAAGTCGAAAGTGAACTTCTGCCCGGGGACCGAGCGCATCGCGGTGACGATCCGGTTCCAGTACGTCTTCCAGCCCTGCGGGTCGGGGCCGCAGCGCTGGGTGTACGTCGTGCCGTTCATCTCCCAGCCCAGCACGATCACCGTGTCGGGGATCCCCAGCTTCACCAGGTGGGTGGCCAGCTTGCGGTAGTGGTCGTCGAAGTCGCCGCGTGCGCCCTGCTGGATGAGGCCGCGGACCCGGTCGTCCGGGAGGTGGTCCTCGTTGTGCTCCTGCATGGGCACGTTGAGCACGAACATCCGGTCGGTCTCGGCGCGCCGCCACTTCGCCCAGGTGCTGAGGAAGCCGGGCTGCCCCTCGATGTTCGACCAGACGTCACCCGGCAGGTAGGTGTGCCCGACCCGTACGTCCGCACCGCCCAGCCAGCGCGAGAGGTCCGCCATCCGCGCGACGCCCTTCGGCCCGTAGTCCAGATACGCGCCCACCGCAGGCGCGGAGTCCTCCGGCGCCTCGGGCAGGGGACCCTTCGGCGCGAGGGCCCCGGATTCCTTCGCGGCGGGGGAGCCGTGCGGCTCCGGCGCCGGGGACGCGGGCTGCTTCGGCCCGGCCGGAGCCGACCCGGCCGGAGCCGACCCGGCGGGGGACGGAGCGGGGGCGGCCCTGAGCGCACCCTGTGCGCCTCCGGCGCCGGTCACGAGAAGACCGGCGGCCACGCCTGCGACGCACACGCTCCTCAACCGTCGTCGTGGATGCGGCATGGGCCTCTCCTCGTGGTGAATTCGTGCAGGTGACGGAAGACGCGGACTCATGATCCATTGGTCAAACCGTCCCCCCGGCGGGCCGACCGGGCGCGCTGCGCTGGGCCATCGGTGCGTTCCATGACCACCAGTCAGCTCCATCCAGGTGAAAGACGGGACGTCCGCGCTGTGCCGGGATGAGTAACGAATGCACCTGGAGATCGTTGATCAAGGCGTCGCATGGGGAGTGAACGTTTCCCTGCGGACTGCCCAGGACCCGCCCGGTCCTGGGCAGTCCCGTCTCCGGCAGTCCTGTCCCGGGCGGTTCTGTCCCGGGCGGTCCTGGCGCGGTGGTCCGGTGTTTCGCGTACGCCCTGACTGATGGTTTGCGGTCGCGTTGCCGCGCCCGGTTCCGCCATCCGGGTGAACGGCCGCCGTGGGGGCCCGGGTCCGCCACTAGGGTGCCGAGCCATGACCGCATCCCACACCGCCACAAGCAGTGTCCAGCGCGACCAATTGGGCACCCTCTCCGTGCTCGCCTGGTCCGGCGACCCCGAAACGAACAACCTGCCCTATCTGCTGGCGTATTCACTCGGTGACGGCAAGGACGGTGCCGAGGCGGGCGAGGCCGCCGTGCGCACGCTCTTCGACGAGCTCGGCATCCCGCTGGGCAGCTCGCTGGCGGACGGCTCCCGGCCCGGGTTCCCGGTCAGGCTGCTGGTCGAGGGCGGCCAGGCCGCCGTCAACATGCCGTATCTGAGCGCCCAGTGCCCGGTCCCGGCCGAGTGGCTGCAGGCCGTCGCCGACCGGGGCGAGGTGCACTTCATGTTCGCCAGCAAGCCGTGGCCGGAGGCCGTGCCGGGCCGGCCCGTGTCCGAGGAGGTCCTCAGCGCCTTCGTCGGCGACGAGGCCATGCTCACCACGTCCGCGCACTGCATGCTGCCGGTCACCCAGCTGCGGAAGTAGCCGCGGCGGCGGGGCCGGGCCGGGGAGACGTACGCCCCGGCCCGGCCCCGCACCGCTGTCATGCGCCGGTTGTCACCGGGCCTGCCGTCACGGTGCGGGCGGGTCGAACGCGAAGCGCAGCGCCCGTACCCGGTTGTCGAAGTTCGAGCCCGCCAGGTCGGGGAGGCCCACCGCGCGCGGCGCCAGGGGGCGGCTCAGCAGCTCCCTGAAGAGCGCCTTGATCTCCTGCCGGGCCAGGTGCGAGCCGAGGCAGAAGTGCGGGCCGCCGCCGCCGTACCCCAGGTGCGGGTTGGGGCTGCGGGTGATGTCGAAGGCGTCCGGGTCGGCGAAGACCGCCTCGTCGCGGTTGGCCGACGCGTAGTAGAGGACCACCTTGTCGCCGGGCCTGAAGAGGTGCCCGCCCAGCGCGTACTCCGTCCGTACCGTCCTGCGGAACTGGATGATCGGCGTCGAGTGCCGTACGACCTCGTCGACCGCCCCGTCCGCGTACCGCTCGAAGTCCGACGCGAGCAGGTCCCGTTGCTCCGGGTTCTCGGTCAGCAGCGTCAGCGCGTGAGTGATCGCGTTCCTGGTGGTCTCCACGCCCGCCACCATCAGGAGCGAGAAGAACGAGCCGAGGCTGCGGGCGTCGAGCCCCCGCCCGTCGACGTCGGCGCGCACCAGCGCGGAGATCAGGTCACCGGTCGGCCTGCGCCGCCGCTCGCGGCCGAGCGCCGCCATCATCAGATGCATCCGGGCCAGCGCCCGCAGCCCGCGCCCGGGGTCCCGCAGCCGGGCGCCGATGCCGCGCCGCACGCCCGCGTTCTCCGACGCGTGGTCGACGCGGCCCGCGATGTCGGCACGGTAGCGCTCCGGGATGCCCATGAGGTTGCAGATGACCTCGAACGGCATCCGCGACGCCACCGACGCCACGAACTCGGCGGGCCGCTGCGCGACCATGTCGTCCACGACGCGCCCGGCGACACGGCGGATGTCCTCCTCGGCCGCGGCGAGCAGCCGGGGCGTGAAGGCCCGGGAGACCACCTTGCGCAGCTGGGTGTGGTGCGGGGCGTCCATGTTGACCATGGATTCGCCGAACAGGAACCTGACCCAGCGGGCGGGCTCGGGCGTGGTGACCCCGGGGGCGCTCGCGAACACCTCGGGCAGCCGGCTGGCCCGCACCACGTCCGCGTGCCTGACCAGCGCGTAGAAGCCCTGTCCTGGCCTGCGCCGGGTGGCGGGGCGCTCGGTGAAGTACGCGGGCGCGTCGAGCTTCCGCAGCGCGGCGAAGGCGTCCAGCCTTACGGGGCGGGGCAGTTGCCAGAACGCGGGGTCCGCGAGGTCCACCTCCGCCGGGTGCGCCGGGTGCGCCGGGTGCCGTACGGCAGGCTGTGCCGGGACGCTCATCCGTCCGTCCTTCCCCCCGGGCCGAACAGCCCTGGTCCGGCGGTCATCGTGGCGCATCCACGGCGGCGCGGACCGCCCCCGCGGGGCCGGGTGGGCAAGTTCCCGCCGGGGCGCGGGACATTCCCCCCGTACGGCCGAACGGCCGCCGGGCCAGGGGGCAGCGGAGTGAGCCGGAGCCGCTGGTCGGCGCGCCGGAGCGGTCATTTGTCCGAAGAACTGTTTCCTCGTGCCGTCGTTGTCACCGACGAGGCGCGACCCGGCGTGCGGCACGCGCGGCGGTCCGCGCCGACCGGCGGGGTGAACCGGAGGGAGCCAGCATGAGAACGTCCACGCGCGATACGGCCGGGCGGACACAGAGGGGACAGCCGGCGGACCGCGCGGACCGTGCGGACCGCACGGTCCGCGCCGGTCGCCCGGAACCGGCGGGCCCGGCGGTGCCGGTGACCCGGCGCGGTGCGCTGCGCGCACTGTTCGCGGTGGGCGCGGTCGGTGGTACGGCCGTGGCGCTGGCCCCGATCGTGCGGGCCGGTGCCACGGGGCGCGGGGGCGACGACGGGAAGGGTGTCCTGTCGCCGGGGCTGCCGCACGATCTGACGGACGTGTTCGACGAGATGTACCGGGGCCGGCACATCCGGGGCGGTACGGCGGGCGACTCCACCGAGGTGACCGTCGACGGCAGGCCGCTGCACATCATGCGGCGGGCCGACGGCAGCTACCTCAGCATGGTGGACCACTACGAGTCGTACCCGACGCCTCTCGCGGTGGCGCGCGGCGCGGTCGACGAACTGGGCACGGCCCGGCTGTCGTTGACATCCATGCAGCAGACGCACCCGATGCGGCAGCTCTGACCGGGAAGGTCCCTGACCCGTGTACACCCGCAAGAACCAGAAGGACCTCACCGCGTCCGAGAAGAGGCGGTTCGTCTCCGCGGTCCTGGAGGTCAAGCGCTCAGGCCAGTACGACGACTTCGTACGGACGCACGGCGAGTACTACGTCCCGGACGGGTCGCGGGGGAAGCGGGTCGCCCATATGGCGCCCACCTTCTTCCCCTGGCACCGGCGCTTCGTGCTGGAATTCGAGCGCGCCCTCCAGGCGGTCGACCCCAGCGTCACCGTGCCCTACTGGGACTGGACGGCCGACCAGGCCCCGACCGGCGGGCTCTGGGGCGACGACTTCCTCGGCGGCGACGGCCGGCGCTCCGACCAGCAGGTGATGACCGGCCCGTTCGCGTACCGCGAGGGGAACTGGGAGGTCACGGTCGGGGTGACCGACAACCGGTTCCTGACCCGGAACTTCGGCCGCCCCGCCCGCCCCGTCTCGCTGCCGAGCAGAGCCGATCTGGCCCGTGCGATGAAGGAGACGGTGTACGACGCGGCCCCGTGGGACTCCACCGTGCCGCACGGCTTCCGCAACACCTTCGAGGGCTGGTCGGTCGGTGACGGCCCGGCCTGGCGCAACCACAACATGGTGCACCGCTGGGTGGGCGGGGCGATGAACAGCGCGACCTCGCCCAACGACCCGGTCTTCTGGCTGCACCACTCCTTCTGCGACCTGGTGTGGGACCGCTGGCAGAAGGCGCATCCGCACGCCGGGTTCGTGCCCGCGCGGAAGCTCGCCCCGGGGGATCCGCAGAGCGGCCGGATCTTCAGCCTGGACGAGCCGATGGAGCCGTGGGGCGTCAAACCGTCGTCGCTGCTGAGCCATGCGTCGCTCTACCGGTACGCCTGAAAGGCCGCTCCACCGGTAAGCCTGAGAGCAGGCACGCCTGAGAGCAGGCACGCCTGACAGTCGGTACGCGTCCGGGCGCCGGTCCGTGGGCGGGCGTACGGGCCAGGTGCGGGTGGGCCGGACACACCTGCGGCCACCTCCTTCGCAGGGGGTGGCCGCAGGTCGCGGGAGGCGCTGCCGCCCGCTGTCTCAGTCTCAGTTGCCGTAGCCGTCGTCGCCGTAGCCACCGTGGCCGTGGTCGTGCTGGTCGGCGTTGACGCAGGTGTTGCCGAACGCCGGGTTCAGCAGACCGATGACGTTGACGGTGTTGCCGCAGAGGTTCACCGGGACGTGGACCGGGACCTGGACCTGGTTGCCGGAGATGACACCGGGGGAGCCGATGGCGGCACCCTGGGCTCCGGCGTCGGCGGCGGCCAGACCGGCGGAACCGGCCAGGACGGCGCCGGTGCCCGCGAGTACGGCAGCGGCCTTCGCGATACGCGACATTGCGTTCTCCTTGGAACAGTGGAACGGGAACATTCAGGGTCAGCCGCAGCGATTCACGGTCCGACGTGTCGTTCAACGCCGCAGCGCACCACCGGTAACGGATGACGATCAAAGTCACCGGGGTTCGGCGCAGGACCGGCGCCACCCCGGCAGCGGAAAGCGCACCGGGCGGCGGCTCATTCGGGGCGATAGGCTCAATCAAGGCATATGAGGCGGCTCACTTCTCGTACCCGTATGCCTGAAGGGCCCGGCCGCTGTCCCGGTCGTACGCCGGCCGCGCTCGATCGCACCCGCTCTCACCAGGGGTTTCTCTGCATTGCGCATAAGGCCGGGATAAAAGTTGAGTGCCGTCGACTCAGGTCAGTTGACTCGACGGGATCTGTCGTGCACTCTTGAGCCAGTTCCACTCAAGTCAGCTGGAGGATTCACCATGGCACGTGCGGTCGGCATCGACCTGGGCACGACTAACTCCGTCGTCAGCGTTCTCGAAGGCGGCGAGCCCACCGTCATCACCAACGCCGAAGGCGCCAGGACCACGCCGTCCGTCGTCGCCTTCGCCAAGAACGGCGAGGTGCTCGTCGGCGAGGTCGCCAAGCGCCAGGCAGTCACGAACGTCGACAGGACCATCCGGTCGGTCAAGCGCCACATGGGCACCGACTGGAAGATCGACCTGGACGGCAAGAGCTTCAACCCGCAGCAGATGAGCGCCTTCATCCTGCAGAAGCTGAAGCGTGACGCCGAGTCGTACCTGGGAGAGAAGGTCACCGACGCGGTGATCACCGTCCCGGCGTACTTCAACGACTCCGAGCGCCAGGCGACGAAGGAGGCCGGCGAGATCGCGGGTCTGAACGTCCTGCGCATCGTCAACGAGCCGACGGCCGCCGCTCTGGCGTACGGGCTCGACAAGGACGACCAGACGATCCTCGTCTTCGACCTCGGTGGCGGCACCTTCGACGTGTCGCTCCTGGAGATCGGTGACGGCGTCGTCGAGGTCAAGGCCACCAACGGTGACAACCACCTCGGTGGTGACGACTGGGACCAGCGTGTCGTCGACTACCTGGTGAAGCAGTTCGCCAACGGTCACGGCGTGGACCTGGCCAAGGACAAGATGGCTCTCCAGCGTCTCCGCGAGGCCGCGGAGAAGGCGAAGATCGAGCTGTCGTCCTCGACGGAGACCACGATCAACCTGCCGTACATCACGGCGTCGGCCGAGGGCCCGCTGCACCTGGACGAGAAGCTCACGCGCTCGCAGTTCCAGCAGCTCACCGCCGATCTGCTGGACCGCTGCAAGAGCCCCTTCCACAACGTCATCAAGGACGCGGGCATCCAGCTCTCCGAGATCGACCACGTCGTTCTCGTCGGTGGCTCGACCCGTATGCCGGCCGTCGCGGAGCTAGTCAAGGAGCTCACCGGCGGTCAGGACGCCAACAAGGGTGTGAACCCGGACGAGGTCGTCGCGATCGGCGCCTCGCTCCAGGCCGGTGTCCTCAAGGGCGAGGTCAAGGACGTCCTGCTCCTCGACGTGACGCCGCTGTCCCTCGGTATCGAGACCAAGGGAGGGATCATGACGAAGCTCATCGAGCGCAACACCACGATCCCGACCAAGCGTTCCGAGATCTTCACCACGGCCGAGGACAACCAGCCGTCCGTGCAGATCCAGGTCTACCAGGGCGAGCGCGAGATCGCGGCGTACAACAAGAAGCTCGGGATGTTCGAGCTGACCGGTCTGCCGCCGGCCCCGCGCGGTGTGCCGCAGATCGAGGTCGCCTTCGACATCGACGCCAACGGCATCATGCACGTCGCTGCCAAGGACCTCGGCACCGGCAAGGAGCAGAAGATGACCGTCACCGGTGGCTCCTCGCTGCCGAAGGACGAGGTCAACCGGATGCGCGAAGAGGCCGAGCAGTACGCGGACGAGGACCACAAGCGCCGCGAGGCCGCCGAGTCGCGCAACCAGGGCGAGCAGCTCGTCTACCAGACCGAGAAGTTCCTCAAGGACAACGAGGACAAGGTCCCGGGCGACGTCAAGACCGAGGTCGAGGAGGCCCTCACCGAGCTGAAGGAGAAGCTCAAGGGTGAGGACACCGCCGAGATCCGTACGGCCACCGAGAAGGTCGCCGCGGTCTCGCAGAAGCTCGGCCAGGCGATGTACGCGAACGCCGAGGGCGCCGCTGCCGCCGGCGGTGCGCCGGGCGCCGAGGGTGGCGAGGGCACCGAGCAGGCCACCGAGGCCCCTGACGACGTGGTCGACGCCGAGATCGTGGACGACGAGAAGGACGGCCGTCAGGGAGGCGCCGCATGACGGAGGAGACTCCGGGCTTCGAGGAGGAGCCCGACGTCCCCTCCGGCGCGACCTCCGAAGACGCCGCGTCGAAGGCCGCCGGGTCCGACTCCGCCAAGGAGTCGGAGCCGGCGGCCCCGGCCGGGGACGCACAGAGCAGTCAGAACGGTCAGGAAACAGCTCTCACCGCCCAGCTGGACCAGGTCCGCACCGCGCTCAGCGAGCGCACCGGGGACCTCCAGCGGCTGCAGGCCGAGTACCAGAACTACCGCCGCCGGGTGGAGCGGGACCGGGTTCAGGTCAAGGAGGTCGCCATCGCGACCCTCCTGTCCGAACTCCTCCCGACCCTCGACGACATCGGCCGCGCCCGTGAGCACGGCGAGCTGGTCGGCGGCTTCAAGTCGGTGGCCGAATCGCTGGAGACGGTCGTCGCGAAGATGGGCCTCCAGCAGTTCGGCAAGGAGGGCGAGCCCTTCGACCCGACGATCCACGAGGCCCTGATGCACTCGTACGCGCCGGACATCACCGAGGACACGTGCGTGGCGATCCTGCAGCCGGGGTACCGGTTCGGCGAGCGCACCATCCGTCCCGCCCGGGTCGCGGTGGCCGAGCCCCAGCCCGGGGCGCAGGCCAAGGACGAAGCGCCGGACGAGGACAGCGGTGGCCCGGACGAGGGCTGACATCAGTATCAGTACTGACGTCATGATCAGGAGCGAGCGGAAGGAGGGACGTCGGGGATGAGCACCAAGGACTTCGTCGAGAAGGACTACTACAAGGTTCTCGGCGTCCCGAAGGACGCCACCGAGGCCGAGATCAAGAAGGCGTACCGGAAGCTCGCCCGCGAGCTGCACCCGGACGCCAACAAGAGTGACGCGAAGGCCGAGGAGCGGTTCAAGGAGGTCTCCGAGGCGAATGACGTCCTCGGCGACCCCAAGAAGCGCAAGGAGTACGACGAAGCGCGTGCTCTCTTCGGCAACGGCGGCTACCGGCCAGGGCCCGGTGCCGGCGGCGGCTCCTTCAACTTCGACCTGGGGGACCTCTTCGGAGGTACCCCAGGCGGGGGAGCGGGGCAGCCGGGCGGCGCGGGCGGATTCGGCGGCGGACTCGGGGACGTGTTCGGCGGACTGTTCAACCGGGGCGGTGCCGGTACGACCCGTACCCAGCCGCGCCGCGGCCAGGACATCGAGTCCGAGGTGACGCTCAGCTTCACCGAGGCGGTCGACGGGGCCACGGTCCCGCTGCGGATGTCCAGCCAGGCACCGTGCAAAGCGTGTTCGGGCACCGGCGACAAGAACGGCACCCCGCGGGTCTGCCCGACCTGCGTCGGTACCGGCCAGGTGTCGCGCGGCACCGGCGGTGGTTTCTCACTGACCGATCCGTGCGTGGACTGCAAGGGCCGCGGGCTCATCGCCCAGGACCCCTGCGACGTCTGCAAGGGCTCCGGGCGGGCCAAGTCCTCCCGGACCATGCAGGTCAGGATCCCGGCGGGCGTCTCCGACGGCCAGCGGATCAGGCTGCGCGGCAAGGGCACCCCGGGTGAGCAGGGCGGCCCGGCCGGTGACCTCTATGTGATCGTCCATGTGGACGCCCACCCGGTCTTCGGCCGCAGGGGCGACAACCTCACCCTCACCGTGCCCGTCACCTTCGCGGAGGCGGCACTGGGCGGCGAGGTCAAGGTACCGACGCTCGGCGGGCCCCCGGTCACGCTGAAACTGCCCGCGGGTACGCCCAACGGCCGTACGATGCGGGCCCGGGGCAAGGGCGCGGTCCGCAAGGACGGCACCCGCGGAGACCTGCTGGTCACCGTCGAGGTCACCGTGCCCGCGGAGCTCAGCGACAAGGCACGGGAGTCGCTGGAGACCTACCGCGACGCGACCGCGGGGCACGACCCGCGCGCGGAGCTTTTCCAGGCCGTGAAGGGAGCTTGAGATGAATGGCCGCCGAGGACGCCGTGACCCATCCATGGGGTACGAACTGACCGACGAGACCCCTGTGTACGTCATCTCGGTCGCCGCTCAGCTCTCGGGCCTGCACCCGCAGACCCTGCGCCAGTACGACCGTCTCGGCCTGGTCTCACCGGGCCGGACGGCCGGGCGCGGCCGGCGGTACTCGGCCCAGGACATCCAGCTGCTCCGTACGGTGCAGCAGCTGTCCCAGGACGAGGGCATCAACCTCGCGGGCATCAAGCGCATCATCGAGCTGGAGCACCAGGTCGCCGCGCTCCAGGCCAGGGTCGCCGAGCTCTCGGCGGCGGTGGACGGCGCGGCGGTGGCCATGCAGCAGCGCGAGGCGCAGGTACACGCCTCGTACCGCCGTGACCTGGTCCCGTACCAGGACATGCAGCAGACCAGCGCACTGGTGGTCTGGCGTCCGAAGCCGAAGCGGTCGCCGGAGTAGGGCATTTCTCCGTACGCATGCCTCTGAGGGCCGTCACCCGACCTGGGGACGCTGTTGGTTTATTCGGCTCCTGCTTGTGCCCCGTCGAGCGTCAGCTCGGCGGGGCACAGTGCTGCGAAGTGGCTGGTGCGGGTGCGGGCTCGTGATGTGCCGGTGAGGTGGGCGTCGATGCGGGCGAGGTTGATCGCGGCGCCGGTGAGCTGGTGCTGGAGGCTGGTCTTTGTCAGGCCCCGGTAGCGGGATCTGCGCAGGCCGCAGCGTCCGACAGCCTGGGAGATGGTGCCCTCGACACCGGCACGGATTTTATAGCGTGTCTTCCAGGCGTCGGTCTGCTGTTCAGCGCGGATGTGACGGATGGCATCGTGCTGGGCTTGCTGTTGCCGCAGCATGGGTTCCCGGCGGCGGCCGGTGGCTGAGCTGACGCAGTCCCGCAGGTGGGGGCAGGGGCCGCAGCGGCTGGCGGGGAACCTGACGCGGATGACGGGCAAGCCCTTGGAATCGTTGCGGGGGTACCAGTCCGTGGTGGTGGCACCACCTGGGCAGGTCACCTGCCGGTGTTCCCAGTCGACGGTGAACGCGTCCAGCGTGAAAGCGCTCTTGGCCTGGGACGAGGTGTTCTTGACCAGCGGCCCGTGCAGCTCGACACCATGGCGGTCGCGGGCGGCAAGGACATGGGCGGCGGTGGGATATCCGGCATCCACCCAGTGCTCGGCGGGCAGGCAGTTGCGGGCGGCGAGAGAGGTGTGGATCTCCTCGTTCATCGCGTTGTCCGCGACCGTGGCCACCGTGGTGGCCACGTTGGTGACCAGGTTCGGGACGTCGGTCCCGCTGCAGATCTCGGTGAGGTGGACCTTGTATCCGTCCCACATGGTGTGCCCTTTGACACCGACACGGGCGTTCGAGTCATAGGGGTTGACCAGGCGCATCGCGCCCGGCGGCCGGTCTTTTGGGCCTCTGCGCATCACCTCGCCGTCCGCCCGGTGGAAGTGCTGGACCCAGACCTGACGCAGGAACTCCACCTCGTCCAGCGAGCGGAGTGCCGCGGGGGCATCGGCGGAGAAGACGGCTTCCAGCAGGCGCGTCCCGCCCCGGCCGATCCGCAGCCCCACCTCGTCGCGCTTTGCGCGGGCCCTGGGGAACCGGGAGTCCTCGGCCCGAGTCGCGTAATGGCGGAACCGGTCCGGCTCCGCGATCTCGGACAGCCATTCCGGAGCGATCCGGGCGAGCGCGCCGGCCAACCTGTCCCGGAACTCCGACAGCACCGAGAGGTCGAACCCGCGATCATCGAGTTGGAGTCCGAGTGCGTACTTGAAGTCGATTCGCGCTCGCACCGCTTCTGCGGCCTGGCGGTCGGTCAGCCCCTCCACGAACTGCAACACCGACACCAGCGCCAGCCCGGCGGGAGACCAGGCGGGCCGGCCTCGTGAGGCGAACAGATCCGAGAAGTCCTCGTCCCGGAACATCGACTCCAGCTCGTCCCGGACCCGGATCGCCAGACTCCCCTTCGGGAACGCGGCGCGGGCCACCCGCACCGTCTCCGCCGGAATCGTCTCCGGTCCCTTCGGCCGCATCGACATCGACACCCACCCCACATAACAACGTCGGTCCCCATGACCACAACCAAGTCATGGGGACCGACGTCACGCGAAGGGCCGAATAAACCAACAGCGTCCCCGACCTGGGTGGCGGCCCTCAGCCGTGTGCGTGACTGTCGAGCATCCCGGACTGGGCGATCCGTACGCCGAGTTGCACCCGGTTCGTGGTGCCGAGCACCGTGGAGAGGTGCGCGATGCGGGTGCGGCAGGTGCGGACGCTGATCCCGAGCCGCTTGGCGACGGCTTCGTCGGTGTGCCCTTCGCTGAGGAGCCGGGCGACGGCGTGATGAGCACTGAGACCGAGCTGAGTATTCAATAGGCGAAGAGGCTACGTGACATTCCTTCGCAAAGTCGCTGCGAGGTCCTGTACAACCGGACCGGGCAAAGCCGACGGCTCTCGCTGGGCGCGGAAGAGGGGCTAATCCGACGACCGTCACTTAGAGGTATCGGACGTGGGGGCGCCGCAAGATGGGCGACCTCACAGCTGAGCTTCGGCGGTACCCGTCAGTCTCCGACGGAGACGGTAATAAGTGCGTTTAACTCGCCGTCTTCGCCCGCCCTCGATGGGGTCATTCTCGATTGTGATTTTCTGAGCCATGACGCGTTGCTCCTTTCGTTTGTGAGGGCGTCCCGGGCGAAGGTCAGTTTTCCGGCTCGGGTGCATGCGGCGCGGCCGATGTGCCTTCGGAAAGCATGGGAAGCGTCTGGAGTTGATCCAGATAGTCTTGCATCGGCTCCTCCGAATCTGTATCCACGCTCGCAAATTTTGCACGCCGTCGGATTCGATGCCTTCCTCGATCGCTTGGCCTCCAGCACTTGGCGCCAACTGGAAGGAGGGCGAGGTTCGTTTCTTGTATTCGGTCCGAGTGTTGGACGAAGCAAGCAGGGGTGCACATCTGGAACGTCTGGAGGGCGAATGAAAGCGGAGCGTGTGTATCGCCCCTCGCCCTTCGTCCATCCATAGTTCGCGCCAGAGATCTTCCGGTGCGACGACACCGAATATGCGCGCGCCCACGAGCTCTGTCACTCTGTTCGACTGGCAAAGTCGGCTTTGCCTGTTTAGGCCACCGAGCTATATGGATCTTCCGCTTCCCGCCCTCTTCCCCATGGGGGCAGCTGCGGACATAATATCGCGATGATGCTGATCAATCGCAACTATCGGCTGTTATGGGCAGGGCAGTTGGTCTCCCAAATCGGTGACTTTGCCTTCGCCACGACTCTGTCGCTCTGGGTGGGCCAGGTGCTGCTGGTCGGCAAGCCGTACGCTCCGGCTGCGGCCTCGGCGTTGGTCGGGATCGTTGCGGTGGGAACGCTCGCCGTCGGGCCGATCGCGGGGGTATTCGTCGATCGCTGGGACCGGCGCCGCACCATGCTCGTTGCGGACCTGGTTCGCGCGGGCCTGATTGGTGTGTTGACCGTAGTTGCGTTCTTGCCGAATGGGACACTGCCGGACGCAGGCGTGCTCTTGGCTGTGTATGCCACCGTGCTGTTATCCACCTCGGCCGCGCAATTCTTCAACCCGGCCCGGTTTGCGCTGATTGGTAACGTGGTGAAGCCCGAGGAGCGTGCTCGAGCCTCGGGGATTGGACAGGCAACACAGGCCATCGCCATCATCGCAGGGCCCCCGCTGGCCGCGCCCGTCTTGTTTGTCGTCGGCGTGCGGTGGGCCTTACTCCTGAACGCACTTTCCTTCCTGGCCTCGTTTGTAGCTGTACGTGCCGTCCGCGTAGCTGCCGCTGTCTCCTCGCCGATCGCCATCCCTGGACTCGCAGGCGTGCGGGCCGAGTTCATGGCAGGTCTGCGGCTGGTGACAGGGAGCCGTGCCGTGACGGCACTGATGGTCACTGTTGCTCTGGTCACTGTCGGCGCTGATGCCTTGAACACGTTGAATGTGTTCTTCGTGACCGACAACCTGCATGCCGATGCGAGCTGGTACGGGACACTGGAGATGGCCCTTGGATGCGGACTGATTGCCGGGGCTCTGCTCGCGACGCGAGTGGTGGGGCGGCTGGGGGCAGCCCGAACGTTCTCTCTGGGGTTGCTGCTTACCGGTTTGGGTCTGGTGTTCTATTCACGGCTGGGTGCTCTGGGCCCCTCACTCGTCGTCTTGGCCGTCGTGGGGATGCCGTTGGCCGCCGTCAATACGGCATTAACCCCAGTTTTACTTGCGTCGGTTCCCCAATCTCATTTGGGTCGGGTCATCTCAGTGATCAATCCTGTTCAGCAATTGGGCGCATTGGTAGGGGTGTCAGGGGCGGGCTGGCTCGCCAGCACGGCCTTGCGGGACTTCCACGCGGATGTCGCCGGTATACAGTTCGGGCGGATCGACACGATTTTTACAGCGGCCGGACTGCTCGTGGTCGTCGGCGGTTTTTACGCGGCGATAGCATTGCGATCGGCCGAGCAAAAGAAAGGACCGGTGTCACAAAAGGATTGAAGCCGGACCTTCCCGGTGGATGCTGGCAACATCGGCCGGAATCCACTGTTCCACGTACCGTCGCGCGAAGGTAGATTCACGATGCCCGCGCTATCGGGCTAGTCCCCCCCGACTGGCCGTTAATGAACCGGCTTTGGCCCTTGGGGCTTCCATGGGGATCTTCAAGTGTCTCTGGCTGGTGGGTTTCTGGCTCTTTGAGCATCCCGGACTGGGCGATTCGTACGCCGAGTTGCACCCGGTTCGTGGTGCCGAGCACCGTGGAGAGGTGCGCGATGTGGGTGCGGCAGGTGCGGACGCTGATCCCGAGCCGCTTGGCGACGGCTTCGTCGGGGTGCCCTTCGCTGAGGAGCCGGGCGACGGCGTACTGGCGCTCGGAGATGCCGGCCTCGGCCGGTACGGGCGGGGCGGGTTCGTGGAGGGGGATGCCCTGCCGCCAGAACCGTTCGAAGACGGTGGCGAGGTATTCGATCAGGGCCGGATGCCGCAGCTCCAGGGCGGTGGTGCGGTCGGCGCTGGCCGGGATGAACGCGACCGAGCGGTCGAAGATGATCAGGCGCTCGGGGATGTCGTCCAGGCTGCGGATCTCTATCGCATCGCCCATCTGCTCCAGGTAGTCGCGCAGTCCTGGGCTGTGCAGCGAGGCGCGCTGGTAGAGGGTGCGCATATGGGCTCCGCGCTCGCGCAGCGCGAGGTCCCTGGGCAGGGCGACGCGCAGGGCGTACTCACTGCGCGGGCCGGGCTGTACACACAGCATCTCGACGACGCAGTCGTTGTTGGCGCGGTCGATCGCGGTGTTGATACGTGGGAGGCCCTCCAGGACCACGACCCCGGGTGTGTTCTCCGTCGGCCCAGTGGAGTCGCGCGCGATGAACCGCTCCAGGGTTTCCGCGATCCTCACCTCGCGCGAACGCTGGGCGTGGATCTCCGACTCGATGTCGCGGAGCATCGTGTGGAGGGCCAGCGAGGGGGACATGGGGACGAGGCGCTCCATGTGGTCCGGGTCCGGATGAAGGAGCCCCAGGTCGATGAGACAGGGTGCCGCGGCCGCTGCCGGGCGCTCGATGTATCGCTGCTTCAGCGCCTCCGCGTATATGCGGCTGCCGGGCTCGCACAGCTCCTCCACACCATGTGTGTGCTGGGGCGCCGTCACTTCTCCTCCGTCCGTGAGTTCCGGTGGTGAAGGCTGCGCCCCTCATCAAGTTGCAGAGCAGCAAGTTGAGGGTGGTTGTGCCGCCGCGGACACACCAGAATCATTCGTGTACTGGGTATCGCAGTCAGTTTCCCTGCTCCAGGATGCCGGACTGCGCGATCAGATAGCCGAGTTGGGCCCTGCTGCTGCTGCCCAAGGACGCGGAGAGTTTGGCGACGTGGGCGCGACAGGTCCGTACGTTCATGCCGAGGCGCCGGGCTATGGCCTCGTCGACATGCCCCTCTATCAGGAGCTGGGCGATGGAACGCTGGACGCCGGACACACCGTCGGGCGTCGGGTTGTAGGGAATCTCCTCGAGCAGCGGGGTGGCACGCCGCCACAGCTGCTCGAAGACCTTGATGAGGTACTCGACGAGTCCGGGGTGGCGCAGTTCCAGGGCGACCCGTCGGTCGTCGCGCGCGGGGATGAAGGCGACCGTGCGGTCGAAGATGATCAGGCGCTCTATGAGCTCTTCCAGGGTGCGGATTTCGGCCTTGCCGCCGGATATCCGGTCCACGTACGCGAGGGTGCCCTGGCTGTACCTGACGGTGTGCTGGTACAGGGTGCGTATGCTGACGCCGCGGTCGATCAGGGGCCTGTCCCGTTCCAGGGCCTGGCTCAGGACGTGTTCGCTGCGTCCGCCGCCCGGCTGGACCGTCAGCACCTCTGTGCCGCATTCGGCGGTGGCGAGGTTGAGCGCCGCGTTGATCCGGTCGAAGCCCTCCAGCACGGTGATGGCGTGGGTACTCGGTGGTGTCTGGGCGCTGATGGCCATGAACGGTTCGAAAGAGTCCGTCAGCTGCACAGACATGCGTCTGCGGTCCTGGATCTCGCGTTCCAGCGGATGCAGCCGCTGGGCAAGCGCGATGGAAGGCGGAACCGGCCGGAGCCAGTTCGCGTCGTCGGGATCCGGGTGCAGCAGCCCGAGTTCGGCCAGGCACGGTGCGGATTCCACCTCGATGCGGGTGACGCGGCCGGTGCTCAACGCACTGGCGTAGAGGCGGGCGCCCTCGTCGCACAAGGCAGTGACGGCATGAGGGTGTGTCGGTTGTGTGGTGTTACTGGGCAAATCTCCACCCCCCAGGGTCCTGAACGTGCAAGAACATGATGCATCGTGCGTGTAGCGCTGACGTGCCGGAATGAGCCATCGTCTTGTGATGCGGGGGAGAAGACACCATCAAGTGAGGACGAAGCCGACTATGTACAAGATATTGCTTCGCTCGGCGCTTGCCGCTGCTTTCTCCGTGGCCTTGGCGTTCGGTGTCCTGAGCGGGGCGAGCCTCGACGTGGGGACCCACAACACTGTGCATGCGGCGGTCCCGCCCATGGACACCGGCTGGGACAGCGCGCCGGCATCGGTGCAGGCATGACCGTCCCACCGGACGACAGAGTCTTCCAGCGCGAGATGGCCGTCGCCTACCGCTCCGGGTGGCATTTCATCGACCTCGTCACGGCGATTCCGCACCGTGGTGACTCGTTGATGGTCACCCTGTTCGGCGAGCCGATCGTCGTCGTACGCGAGGAGGACGGTGACGACGGTGACGTCCGTGCCTACCGGTGCCTGCGCAAGCCCCGGGGTGCCCCGCAGCCTGTTCGCTGTGCCATCCGTTACGGCATGGTGTTCGTCAACCTCGACCGGCGTGACCACCAGATGTTCGACGCCGAGCCGACCACAGCTATCCCCCGCAGTGCCTGACGCGATTCCCCCGTCGTAACAGATCGCTCAGGCGCTTCCCCCACACAGCGGCGCCACCGTGACCTGAACACGGTGGCGCCGCTGTGCTGCGCGCGCGGCCCGGCCGCCCCTGGCCCAGGCCGCCCCAGCGGTCGCGTGGTCAGGCGCGGCCCATCGCCCGCTCGACGCTGATCTCGATCAGGACCCGGTCCGGGTTCTCGGACGGCGTGCGCCCGTAGCGCTCCGCGTAACGCCGTACCGCGTCGGCGACGGCATCCGGCTCCGTACGGATCCTCGCGCGCCCCTCCAGCGTCGCCCAGCGCCCCGGTGCCACCTGGCAGACCGCGACCCGTGCGCCTTCCGGGCCCGCTGCCCGCACATGGGCGACCTTCCGCGACTTCTTGTTGGCTATGACCCTGGCCGTGCCGGCCGCCGGTTCCCAGGTCACCCCGACCGGCACCACGTGCGGTGAACCGTCCGGGCGCAGGGTCGTCAAGGTGCAGCGATGGAATTCGCGCCAGAAGCTGAGGTAGGGCGGTTCGGGGTTCCGTGGGTCAATGGCCATGGGCGCGAACCTACCCGTGCTCCGCGACGCCCGGTGTGGCGGAGATCCCGTCGGCCGGGGGCCGGTGGGCCTGTCCAAGAAAGGTTGAGTGGAATAGACTCAACTTTATGTACGTTGCCTGAGTCCAGGCCGTTGCAGCAGGACGGCCATCGACATGACAGCCGTTGCCGGGACGGACCCGCCCCGCGAGGAGGAGAGCGCACACGTGGACGCCGAGCTGACCAACAAGAGCCAGGACGCGATCACCGCGGCGAACAGCCGCGCCGTGTCCAGCGGCAACCCCGACCTGACCCCCGCCCATCTGCTGCTGGCGCTGCTGGAGGGGCAGGACAACGAGAACGTCGTCGATCTGCTCGCCGCCGTCGAAGCGGACCAGGCGGCCGTGCGGTCCGGGGCCGAGCGGCTGCTCGGCGGGCTGCCCAGTGTCGCCGGGTCGACGGTCGCGCCCCCGCGGCCCGACCGCGAGCTGCTCGCCGTCATCGCGGACGCCTCGCAGCGGGCCAAGGAGCTGGGGGACGAGTACATCTCGACCGAGCATCTGCTCATCGGGATCGCCGCCAAGGGCGGCCACGCGGGCGAACTGCTGGCGCAGCAGGGCGCCGGTGCCAAAGAATTGCTGGAAGCGTTCGAGACGAGCAGGGGAGGGCGCCGGGTGACCACACCCGACCCCGAGGGTCAGTACAAGGCGCTGGAGAAGTTCGGTACGGACTTCACAGCCGCGGCACGTGAAGGCAAGCTCGACCCGGTCATCGGGCGGGACCACGAGATCCGCCGGGTGGTGCAGGTGCTGTCCCGGCGCACCAAGAACAACCCCGTGCTCATCGGTGAGCCGGGCGTCGGCAAGACGGCCGTCGTGGAGGGCCTGGCCCAGCGGATCGTCAAGGGCGATGTGCCGGAGAGCCTCCGGAACAAGCGGCTGATCTCCCTCGACCTGGGCGCCATGGTCGCCGGCGCGAAGTACCGCGGCGAGTTCGAGGAGCGGCTGAAGTCCGTCCTGGCCGAGATCAAGGAGAGCGACGGCCAGGTCATCACCTTCATCGACGAACTGCACACCGTCGTCGGAGCGGGCGCGGGCGGCGACTCCGCGATGGACGCCGGCAACATGCTCAAGCCGATGCTCGCCCGCGGTGAGCTGCGCATGGTCGGCGCGACGACCCTCGACGAGTACCGCGAGCACATCGAGAAGGACGCCGCCCTGGAGCGGCGCTTCCAGCAGGTGCTGGTCGCCGAGCCGTCGGTCGAGGACACCATCGCCATCCTGCGCGGGCTCAAGGGCCGCTACGAGGCGCACCACAAGGTCCAGATCGCGGACGCGGCCCTGGTCGCGGCCGCGACCCTCTCCGACCGCTACATCACCTCCCGCTTCCTCCCCGACAAGGCCATCGACCTGGTGGACGAGGCCGCGTCCCGGCTGCGGATGGAGATCGACTCGTCCCCCGTCGAGATCGACGAGCTCCAGCGCTCCGTCGACCGGCTGCGGATGGAGGAGCTGGCCCTCAAGAACGAGACGGACGCCGCCTCCAAGCAGCGTCTGGAGAAGCTGCGCCGTGACCTCGCCGACCGCGAGGAGGAGCTGCGCGGTCTCACCGCACGCTGGGAGAAGGAGAAGGAGGGCCTCAACCGGGTCGGTGAGCTGAAGGAGCGCGTCGACGAACTCCGCGGCCAGGCCGAGCGTGCCCAGCGCGACGGGGACTTCGACACCGCGTCCAAGCTGCTGTACGGGGAGATCCCCGGTCTGGAGCAGGAGCTGGAGGCGGCCACCGAGGCCGAGCAGGAGGCGGCCAAGACCGCCGACACCAAGAGCACCATGGTCAAGGAGGAGGTCGGCTCCGACGACATCGCCGACGTGGTCGGCGCGTGGACCGGTATCCCGGCCGGCCGTCTCCTGGAGGGCGAGACGCAGAAGCTGCTGCGGATGGAGGAGGAGCTGGGCCGCCGCCTGATCGGCCAGACCGAAGCCGTCCGCGCCGTCTCCGACGCCGTACGCCGCACCCGCGCCGGCATCGCCGACCCCGACCGGCCCACCGGATCGTTCCTCTTCCTCGGCCCGACCGGTGTCGGCAAGACCGAGCTGGCCAAGGCGCTCGCCGACTTCCTCTTCGACGACGAGCGGGCCATGGTCCGCATCGATATGAGCGAGTACAGCGAGAAGCACTCGGTGGCCCGGCTCGTCGGGGCGCCGCCCGGCTATGTGGGCTACGAGGAGGGCGGCCAGCTCACCGAGGCGGTGCGCAGGCGCCCGTACAGCGTGGTGCTGCTCGACGAGGTGGAGAAGGCCCACCCCGAGGTCTTCGACGTGCTGCTCCAGGTCCTCGACGACGGACGCCTCACCGACGGCCAGGGCCGAACGGTGGACTTCCGCAACACCATCCTGGTCCTGACGTCGAACCTCGGCAGCCAGTACCTGGTCGACCCGCTGACCAAGCCCGAGGAGAAGAAGAAGCAGGTCCTCGACGTGGTGCGGGCCTCCTTCAAGCCCGAGTTCCTCAACCGCCTCGACGACCTGGTGGTCTTCTCCGCGCTCTCGCCCGACGAGCTGGCGCACATCGCGGGCCTCCAGATCGACCGGCTGGCCCAGCGCCTGGCCGACCGGCGGCTCACCCTGGAGGTCACCCCCGAGGCGCTGGCCTGGCTGGCCGAAGAGGGCAACGACCCGGCGTACGGCGCCCGGCCGCTGCGCCGGCTGATCCAGACGGCGATCGGTGACCGGCTGGCCAAGGAGATCCTCGCGGGCGAGGTCACCGACGGCGACACGGTCCGGGTGGAGCGGGTCGGCGACGAGCTGATCGTGGGCCGCGCGGAGACCCCGGTCGAGAGCGCGGGCTGAGCCCGGAGCCGGTATCGGGCTAAGCCCGGAGCGGACACCGGCCGATAGAGCGGGGCGGGGGTTGCCATGCCCCGCCCGCCATGGGAGAGGATGGCGGAACTCGTACGAAGGGCAATTCAAAGATGACCATCGACCCGTCCTCCATTCCGAACTTCGGGGG
Organism: Streptomyces sp. SID10853; assembly: GCF_010548145.1. Taxonomy (GTDB): domain Bacteria; phylum Actinomycetota; class Actinomycetes; order Streptomycetales; family Streptomycetaceae; genus Streptomyces. The sequence goes on along the minus strand of NZ_JAAGLN010000066.1, from coordinate 2,121 downwards.
CCAGCCCGATCCGCAGGATTCAGGACCGGCGGGCCCCGTCGTTCCCGACCAGGATCTGGTCAAGCAGCTCCTCGAGCAGATGGAGCTGAAGTACGTCCTGGACGACGAGGGTGACCTCGCCGCGCCGTGGGAGGAATTCCGCACGTACTTCATGTTCCGCGGTGAGGACGACCAGCAGGTCTTCTCCGTCCGGACGTTCTACGACCGCCCGCACGGCATCGAGGAGAAGGCGCAGCTCCTTGAGCTGATCGACGACTGGAACCGCCGCACGCTGTGGCCCAAGGTCTACACGCACACCCACGACGACGGCAGTGTCCGCCTCATCGGTGAGGCGCAGATGCTCATCGGCACCGGCGTGGCCCTGGAGCACTTCGTGTCGTCCACGGTCAGCTGGGTCCGTGCCTCGATCGAGTTCGACAAGTGGCTCGTCGACCAGCTCGGTCTTGAGCAGGACCTGGAGTCCGGCAAGGGCGACGACGAGCCCGGCGACGACGCCTGAGACGGCCGTAGCCGAAGCCAGGCAGGCAAGAAGCCCGGTTCACGAGGGACCTCGGTGCCCCGTGAACCGGGTTTCTTGCCGTCGACACCCGCTTTGAGGAGAGCGGTGCTCTATCGGCTGAAAGCGCCCTTCAGCCGTTCTCCCGCGTCCCTGAGCACCTCGTCCTTCTTGCAGAACGTGAAGCGCACCTGGCTGCGGCCCGGCTCCGGGTCGTCGTAGAACACCGAGCTGGGCACCGCCACCACACCGCAGCGCTCCGGCAGCGCCCGGCAGAACGCGAGCGCGTCCTTCTCGCCGAACACCGCGATGTCGGTCGTGATGAAGTACGTGCCCTGTGGCTCGTACACGGTGAACCCGGCGGCCCGCAGGCCCCCGTCGAGCAGGTCGCGCTTGCGCCGCATATCGGTCCGCAGGGCCGTGAAGTAGCTGTCCGGGAGCCGCAGCGCCTCGGCGACCGCGTACTGGAACGGCCCCGCGCTCACATAGGTCAGATACTGCTTCGCCGTGCGCACCGCCGAGACGAGGGCCGGGGACCCGGTGACCCAGCCGACCTTCCACCCGGTGAACGAGAACGTCTTGCCCGCCGACGAGATGGAGACGGTGCGCTCGCGCATCCCGGGCAGCGCCGCGATCGGGTGGTGGGCGCCGTCGAAGACCAGGTGCTCGTAGACCTCGTCGGTCACCACGAGCAGGTCGCGTTCGCGGGCCAGGTCCGCGATGGCCGTCAGCTCGTCGGGGCTGAGCACCATGCCGGTCGGGTTGTGCGGTGTGTTGAGCAGCAGCAGCCGGGTGCGCGGCGTGATCGCGTCCCGCAGTGCGTCGAGGTCGGGCCGGAAGTCCGGGGCGCGGAGGGTCAGCGGTACGCGGACGGCGCCGGCCATGGCGATGCAGGCGGCGTACGAGTCGTAGAACGGCTCGAACGCGATGACCTCGTCGCCCGGTTCCAGCAGGGCGAGCATCGTGGCGGCGATGGCCTCGGTGGCCCCGGCGGTGACCAGGACCTCCGTGTCGGGGTCGAGACCGATGCCGTAGAAGCGGCTCTGGTGGTCGGCGATCGCCGAGCGCAGCTCCGGGATGCCCGGGCCCGGTGGGTACTGGTTGCCCCTGCCTTCCCGTAGCGCACGGACCGCCGCCTCGCGGACCTCGTCCGGGCCGTCGGTGTCCGGGAAGCCCTGGCCCAGATTGATCGCGCCGGTGGCCGTGGCCAGCGCGGACATCTCCGCGAAGATGGTTGTGCCGAGGCCGTCGAGCCGGTGGTTGAGCAGTGGCCGGCCGCCGACCTGTTCCGTGGAGCTTCCCGTAGTGGTCATGCCGGCCATCCTGCGCCGAACCTCTGGACTTCCTCAACTCCTGCTTGAGGCCGCGCGTACCGGGGATTGGCCTGTCACACGAGAAGCCCGGCAGCCGGGCGGGGACCGACGGGGGACCCCGCTGCGCCGGACGGATGAGGGGTGAGTGCCGTGGGCTTTTTCATCGTGGCAGTGGTGGTGATCGTGCTGGTCGCGCTGGTGTCCGCCGACCGGAGGCGCGGCGGGCGCAGGGGGCGCGCCGGCCGTTCGTCCGCCGTGGGCGGTACGGCGGCGGGCGGCGGCAGCTGGTGGGCCGGGGACAGCGGACCGGGC